>NZ_JAATOU010000016.1:0-92911 GCF_011806445.1 Pseudoalteromonas sp. HF66 | reverse complement strand
GAACTAGAATCTGCTGTTAGAACTCAATCTGTACGAGTGCCCACACAGATGATTGCTTTATATTGTTAAAGAACGTTTGAGATACTTTCGCGTCTCAAGGGCTGTGCATTCTACGCAAGCCGTTATTTTTGTCAACACTTAATTTTGAGAAAAGTTTATTTTTTCAAAACTCAGTCTTACTTGACTCAACCAACTCGTTGTTTTGCTTTTTTGTAAGCAGTCCGCCGTGTCGGTGGATGCGCATTATAGGGAGATCCGAATTCAGATCAACTGTTTTTTGCAGTTTTTATTAAATAAATGACTGTTCGCGCAAAATACGAACGAAACGCGTAAAAACAATACTAAAAAAGGCCCCAGAGGGCCTTTTGACGTTATTTTACTATGAGCTTCCAACCTACTTTTGCTTGTAGCTTGGACTCTAGTTGCAGCTCACTGGCCATTAATGGGTGATATTTTAACCAATCACCATCAAATGTCAGTGTGAGGGTGTTTTCATTAACACTGAGATCGATTGCTGGCAGTACATCATCTTGGCGGCGCATTGATAAGATTACTGCAATCCGCAAGACTCTTGTTAAACATTCAGCTAACTGCTGATGGCAACCTAAATGAGCAAAGCTGTTTTTTAGCAGATCAGCACGATGTTCATTGGCAACAGCCGTTATCAATTTATGTTCAGATTGTGAGAAACCTGGCAAATCGGTGTTTTCTATAATGTAAGCTGTGTGCTTATGATAAAGCTTATACTCTATTAACAAGCCAATCTCATGCAGTTTTGCTACCGTTCTTAATAATGCTATTGCGTTATCATCGATTGATTGCCATTGCTGCGCTACATTTTTTGCCAGTTGCTCTGCAAGTTGCGCAACGCGACAGGCTTGTTTTTGATCAACATGATAGCGATTCATTAAACCATCAACAGTACGCTTACGAATATCGTGGTTATGAAGTTCTGGCACCATGCTGTATAAAACACCTTCACGCAAGGCACCGCGTGCAAGACCCATTTGCTTAATACCTAGCGATTCAAACAATGCGATTAAAATAGCGAGGCCAGATACAAACACCAAACGGCGCTCTTCACTCAACCCTGGAAGCTCAAGATCAGCAATTGTTGCAAATTGCACTGATTGTTCTTTAATGGCGAGTAGTTTATCGAGAGTTAATAGCTCATCTTGATTTTGTGCAACCATGATCTCTTGAATCGCTTGCACAGTACCCGATGCACCACTCGCTATTTGCCACCCGCTCGCTTGGTATTCATCAACAATTTCTGAAACGACTTCACTGGCAGCTTTAATTGCAGCTGCAAAGTTTTCGTTGCTGAGTTTTTGATCTTTGAAATAGCGCTCTAAAAAGGTGACACAACCCATATGCAGGCTTTTATAGTGCAATGCATCAAAACCCTTACCGATAACGACTTCGGTACTTGCCCCACCGATATCAATAACGAGTTGTTTTCCGCTACAGGCAGAGGTATGCGCCACACCTTTATAAATTGTCTTAGCTTCTAACTCACCGCTGATAACATTGATTTTATGACCAAGGATCTGTTCAGCTTTTTCCTTGAATACATCAGCATTGATAGCAAGACGTAAAGTTGCGGTCGCAACAATTGTGATGTTTTTCTGTGGTATGTCTTGCAAACGTTCAGCGAACAAGGCTAAGCATTCCCAGCCTCGTTGCATGGCTTCTGTGCTTAGGACGTTATTTTCATCAAGCCCTGCAGCAAGCCTTACTTTACGTTTAACTCGACCGATCGTTTGTAGACCGCCAGCAATCGATTTAGCGATCAGCATATGAAAGCTATTTGATCCTAAGTCGATTACTGCATACACATTTTTTTGCGGTTGAAGTTGCCCCACCGTTCAAAAACCTCTAGTTACTACTAAGTCTTCAATAACGGTCGTTTATTGCGACCGCGATTTCTGGTAACTATTATTTGGTCGACGTCCGTTGTTATTACGATTACGTGGGCCTGTAGAATAGTTCCGCTTTTTCTGAATAGTAGGCTTAGTTAAATCATCAAGCAATGCACTTTTATCATAATGTGATAATGGAATGCTGTGTTCTATATATTGCTCAATTTCGTGGAGATTATAGGCATACTGCTCACAGGCAAAGCTAATAGCGTGTCCTGATGCACCAGCACGTCCAGTACGGCCAATACGGTGTACATAGTCTTCACAATCATCTGGCAAATCAAAATTAAATACATGACTTACTTCTGGGATATGTAAACCACGGGCAGCAACATCTGTTGCAACTAAGAAATCTAAATCACCTTTGGTAAATTGAGCCAAAATTGATTGACGCTTTTTCTGGTTTACATCACCGGTTAATAAACCAACTCGGTGACCATCTGCTTTCATCCATGCATAAACATTCTCACAACTGTGTTTCGTGTTTGCAAACACAATTGCTTTATCTGGCCATTCTTCTTCAATCAATGTTAACAGTAACTTAATTTTGTCATCTTGTGATGGATGGAATAGCTCTTCTTGAATTCGCTTACCTGTTTTTACATCAGGTTCAACTTGAACATGCTCTGGGTTAGTCATATGTTCAAATGCTAATTCCTGAACACGATAAGACAAGGTTGCTGAGAATAGTAGATTTAAACGCTCAGACGCTTCTGGCATACGTCTAAACATATAACGGATATCTTTTATGAAGCCTAAATCGAACATTCGATCTGCCTCATCAAGCACCACAACTTCAATTTCGTTCAGGGTATAGCAGCCCTGTTTATATAAATCGATAAGGCGTCCAGTGGTACCAATTAAAATATCAACACCTTTTTCTAGTTGTGCACGTTGTTTTTCGTAATCTTCGCCACCATATACTAAACCTAAGTTAAGATTACAGTGTGGCGCTAAAATTTTTGCATCTTTGTGTATCTGAATCGCCAGCTCCCTTGTTGGGGCCATGATCAGGGCTCTTGGATGTTTACTAGGTGCTTTGCTAGATTGTAATAACCGATGGCACGTGGCAGTTAGAAACGCCAACGTTTTGCCCGTACCTGTTTGTGCTTGGCCCGCAATATCGCGGCCTTCACAAATAAAAGGTAGGCATTTCGCTTGAATGGGTGTGCAATATTCAAACCCATTTTCGGTTAAACCGGCAACCACTTCCGGTGCGATAGCAAAGTCTGAAAACTTTTTATCGGTCAAATGTGTCTTAGTCATAGCGTTTAAGCATAACGTTTAAACTTGCAATAAGAAACAAGAGTGTTTAAATACGCATTAAATATTTCGCCTAACTAATCGGAGATCGCAATGAGCGAGAAAATTATTCAATTAACTGACGATAGCTTTGAAGCTGACGTACTACAATCAGACAAACCTGTACTTGTTGATTTTTGGGCTGAATGGTGCGGACCTTGTAAAATGATCGCCCCTATTCTTGACGAAGTAGCTGGCGAGTTTGATGGCCGTGTTACCGTTGGTAAACTTAACATCGATCAAAACGCAGGCACACCACCTAAATTTGGTATTCGTGGTATCCCTACGTTACTTCTTTTCAAAGATGGTCAGGTTGCAGCAACCAAAGTTGGTGCACTTTCTAAGACTCAATTAGTAGAGTTTTTAGAAAACAACATCTAATGAAAATATAAAAAAAGGGCTTTTTGCCCTTTTTTTAGCTTTATTTTGTTTAAAGACTGGACGCCTTGCTAGTGACCTGCTAGTTTATAAAGCCAACTAATCCTTAGTTATACCAACAAACCTCACTCATGTATCAAACGATGATTTTGAGTATGACAATTGTAATAAAGAACCCACCAATATGCATTTACGCGAATTAAAAGACAAGTCTATTAAAGAGCTTGTAAACTTAGCTGAGTCCATGGGGCTCGAAAACGTAGCCCGTTTAAGAAAACAAGATATTATTTTCGCCATCCTAAAAGCGCATGCTAAAAGCGGTGAAAACATCTACGGCGGCGGTGTACTAGAGATCTTACAAGATGGTTTTGGTTTCTTAAGATCATCAGAAGCATCTTACTTAGCCGGCCCAGATGATATTTATGTATCACCGAGTCAAATCCGTCGATTCAGCATGCGTACTGGTGACTCAATTTCAGGCCTTATTCGCCCACCTAAAGACGGTGAGCGTTACTTCGCACTATTAAAAGTAAATGAAGTAAACTTCGACAAACCTGAAAATTCTCGCACTAAAATCCTATTTGAAAACCTTACCCCACTTCACGCTAACGAACGTTTACGTATGGAGCGTGGTAATGGTAGTACTGAAGACATCACGGCTCGTGTACTAGATTTAGCATCACCAATTGGTAAAGGCCAACGTGCACTCATCGTTGCTCCACCAAAAGCGGGTAAAACGATGCTACTGCAAAACATTGCGCAGTCAATCAGCTACAACCAGCCTGATTGTGAGCTAATGGTGCTTCTAATTGACGAACGTCCAGAAGAAGTTACAGAGATGCAGCGCCTTGTTAAAGGTGAAGTAATTGCCTCAACGTTCGATGAGCCAGCAAGCCGTCACGTTCAAGTTGCTGAGATGGTAATTGAAAAAGCGAAGCGTCTTGTTGAACACAAGAAAGATGTAGTTATCTTACTTGACTCAATTACACGCCTTGCTCGTGCCTATAATACTGTTATCCCATCATCAGGTAAGGTATTAACCGGTGGTGTTGATGCGAATGCATTACACAAGCCAAAACGTTTCTTTGGTGCGGCTCGTAACGTAGAAGAAGGCGGTAGCTTAACAATTATCGCAACAGCGCTTATCGACACTGGTTCGAAGATGGATGAAGTTATCTACGAAGAGTTCAAAGGCACAGGTAATATGGAATTACACTTAAATCGTAAGATTGCTGAAAAGCGTGTATTCCCAGCGATTGACTTTAACCGTTCAGGTACCCGTCGTGAAGAATTACTAACTAAACCTGATGAACTACAAAAAATGTGGATCTTACGAAAAATCGTTCATGAGATGTCAGAAATTGACGCAATGGAGTTCTTAATTGATAAGCTCTCAATGAGCAAAACCAATGATGAATTCTTTGACTCAATGAAACGTCAGTAAAAATTACTTTGTTTTTACAAATGCCTGTCTAATACAGGCATTTTTTTTATGTAAAACTAGGACATAACTCTTTAAAAGTTATACTTTTAAAGTGTTAGTTTATTGGTAATTTATAGAAATTTGTTCTATATATTAAAGGATTAAACGCTAAGGATTTCCTCAATGACTCGCATTAGAGTAGTTGTAGCTCTATTTATAATAAGCTTACTTAGTTGTATTGCTAGTTTTGCCATATTTGATTTTTCTATCACTGCTATGGCTGTACTTATGCTTGTTGTCGTAATCCCATGGCTTGTTCTAATTAGCTTTATTTATACAACTGATCAAAAGCAACAAGATTATTTTAGCTACTTTATTACGCATACCGCTTCTGAAAAGGGGATCGATTTTACTTTTCGCTTTGACGAAAATGACACCCAATTACCAAAAGAGTGTCATGCACTTAACGCAAGTTTAACAATGGCTGAGCATATGATAAGTGAAATATATGTATCATCAGCCCGCTTGTTACCAATGGCCGATGCATTACGTGATACTTATGCGTCAATGACTCAAAAAGCGACAATTCAAGATGCCCATGGCATTGACCTAGCAAACACAATTAATCGTATGATTGAGGTATCTAAAGAACTGGATAGAAGTCTTGAACAAATATTAAGCTCGGTATCAGATGCGACTAAATCAGTTCAACAAACTCGTTTAGACACTGATAAAAGCCAAGCAAGTCTCATAAAACTTGCCGATAATATCAACCTCACCAGTGAACAGATTATTTTACTTAAACAAGATAGTGATGCGATAGGCTCAGTCATTGATGTAATTAACAGTATTGCAGAGCAAACTAACTTACTTGCGCTAAACGCTGCAATCGAAGCCGCTCGAGCTGGTGAACAAGGCCGCGGTTTTGCAGTGGTTGCTGATGAGGTACGAAACCTAGCTGCTCGTACTAGTAAGTCGACACAAGAAGTGCGTGAGATGGTATCTAAAATTCAACATAGTACTGAACAAGCAAACTTATTAATGCAAACAGCACTTAAAGAAACAGAGCGCACGGTTGAACTTTCTGAAGCTTCTACTAAAGAAACCAATAAAATTGAGCAAGCAATGCTAGAAATTAATGCGTTTTCTGAGAGTGTCCATGAGCAGGTAGCTATGCAAAGCCAGATGTCAGATGAAGCACAAGTTAGTATAGATGCAATGGTTGAGCTTAACTCTGATGCACTTTCAAGTTCACAAATACAAGCTGTGTCGAGTAAAGACTTAGTGCGCCTTGCACACTCTCTGGACGAAAAACTGTCAATGTTTCTTATCACTCCAACAGAAACCGAACAAGAGCAGCGTATTGATCATTCTAGGTTTGAAATGACTCAAGAGGTTGAACAAGTTCAAGACGGTGATATTGAGCTGTTTTGATCAAACGAAGCGTTGTGTAGATGCTCTAGTAATTGAGCAACCAAACTAGTTAAGTCAGCAGTTTTATCTTGCTTCAATGCCGATTCAAGTGCCATAGCACTATCCGCGATATCATCCAGCGCAAACATTTTCGCAGCACCACCGATTCGGTGAGCATCCTGTTGTAAATTAAATAGCTCATGGGCTGCAAAGTGCTGCTGTATCAACGCGCTTTCATGCTCAAAGCTATTAATAAAGCTTGCAACCAAATCACTCATATCTTGCTGAGATTTAGCTACTGCGCTGTCCTTTTTACAATGCTTAGCAAGTTGCGTATAAAATACTTTCTTATCAATTGGTTTAGCAAGGTAACCGGTGAACCCTGCTTGAAGATAACTGTCGATTTCGTGGCTAATAGCATTAGCCGTTAACGCATATACTGGCTGTGTAAAGCCGCACTCTTGTAATAACTTGAGCGCTTTTAAACCATCAAGTACTGGCATTTGAATATCCAGCAGTACCACATCAGGAAATTCCTTAAGGCACTGCTCTACAGCTTGCTCACCATTTTCTACCGCAATTACTTCAAGGCCCATAGATTCTAAATAACGAGAAATTAAACGGCGATTATCAGGGTGATCTTCAGCGAGTAGAACTTTCCCAGATAAACCTTTTACAACTGGCTGTACAAACTTTTCAGACTCTATCACATCAGAGCTTGGAGTACGTTCTTTACATGGTAAGTAAAACGAAAATATGCTGCCTTTATTTAGCTCACTTTCAACACTAATATAACCCCCCATCATCATTGCAAGCTGTTGCGATAAGCTTAACCCAAGCCCTGTCCCCCCAAAGCGTCGGCTAATACTGTTATCTCCTTGCCTAAAACACTCAAATATTTGTTTTAGTTGCTCGGTATTCATACCAATACCGGTATCAGTTACACGAAACCACACGCCTTGCTCTACTTTAGAGACTTTTAACTCTACTTCGCCTTGGTTAGTGAATTTAATTGCATTTGCACATAGGTTGATGAGTATCTGTTTTATGCGGGTAAAATCTAGCTGACAGTAAAACTGCTCGCCAAGCACATTATGAAAAGTAAAGTTAAGGCCTTTATCTTTAGCCTGACCACTGAGCATCGAGTGGACGTCGGTGAGTAATCGAACTAAATCACCTTCTTTTAGGCTTAACTCAAGCTTGTTAGCCTCGATTTTACTAATATCGAGAACGTCGTTAATCAGCTCTTTTAAATGATCGCTTTGTTTTTGAATCACGGCAAGCTCATCGTTTAACTGCTCTGGTTTATAATAACCATTCATTAAATTATCGGTTTGGCCCAGTATTGCGGTTAAAGGAGTACGAATTTCATGACTAATATTTGCTAAAAACTGACTTTTAATTTCGTTAGCACTACGTAGTTGCTCTGCCGTTTCTTCAAGCTCCTTGGTCCGCTTAGCAACCATTAACGAAAGTTGCTCTTTTGCACCTTTTTCAATACTGCGACGGTAAATAGTAATACCCGTTACCACTATCATCACAAATAAGATAAACAACATAATGCCCAACTGACGCTGTTTTGACATTTCGAGCTCTTGTACATGCTGTAGCTGCTTCAACTCAACAATTTCTTGACTGAGCTGACTTGCTTGGATTTGGCTTTGTAGCTCGCTCATTGACTTTAATAATCTGATGCTTTGCTCACTTTTAAATGAACGAACAAACTCATCAAAACTAGCAACAGCTCCGGCATAATCTCCTTTTCCGGATTTAATCAGGGCCATCATTCCGGCGCCATCTTGCACTCTAAGATCGTCTTTATATTGTTTAGCCATAGAAACAGAGGTGGTGAGAGTTGCTTCAGCTTTATTTAGCTTACCTTGTAATAACTCGATTTTTGCCTGTGACAATAAGCCTGCAAGCTCTAAGGTTTTATTATCAATACTTTTTGCAAATTCAACTGCTTTTTCTGCATGACTTAAGGCAAGCTCTAAATCACCGGTGCGTAAATATACATTGGCGATATTAGCGTGGCGAGATGAGAGAAAGTAAGCATTATTCGTTTCTTGGTAGTATCTCAAGGCTCGCTGATAGTAGTGCAAAGAAAGTTGATACTGACCAAGTTCAGAATACGCAACCCCCATATTGCCATAAGACTGAGCTATGCCATCTTCATCGCCTAACTTTTGGAAAATCTCTAGCGTTTCTCGATACATTTCTAATGCAGTATCATAACTAGATAAACGAATATAAATACCTGCAATGTTGTGTAATATATCGGCTTTATCTTGTGCATTACCATGTTCTTCGTAAATATCTTTCGCTTCTTTGTAATATTTCAGCGCTTGCTCCATATTGAACATATCAAAGTAGGCAAGGCCAATATTACTTAGCAAATTAGCCTCAGCAATTGGTTCAGGTAGCTTTTTGGCAATACTTAATGCTCTGCTGTAAGCAATTACCGCTTGCTGCATCAAGCCTTGATAATAATAAGTTACGCCCTGCATTTTTAGGGCAAGGAAATAGCGCTTTGGGGTCGCATCAAAACTAGTTGCTTGCTCTGCCAATTGGTAATTTTTTACGGCCGCTGAGAAATTACCTTTAGCTAGAGCAAAGTCCCCAAGCTGCATGTATATATCGAGGCTTTGTTCTTGATTTGTTGTATTTTGATTAAGCAGTTTTTTGGCAAGCTGTTGCTTTTCTTGCCATTGCTCGGATTGGCTAAATTGCTCAAGTAACGAAGTGGATGCAAAGCTAGACTGCGAAAAAAACAAACTACAACTGAACATTAAAGCAGTGAGCAAGCTAACACGCAGTGATGTGAACATATGGCGAAATCCCTTAATATCAACTTAGCCTGAAAATGAGGTTATTTAAGCTCGGCTAAATGCATTCCCTAGTATCTAAAAACATTAGCGTAGTTTCAAAAAAGCAGCTGTGATAGCGTATACCACTGTAGATTACACTAAAGATAGGCTTGCGAACAATGGTTAACCCACTGATTGATGAGATTTTTTACCTTCTTTTGGAACAACCTGTTTGGAAGGTTCATACGCTTACCAGCGCACTTAGCGAATCAGGAAAAATTGAGCAATTAGATAATGACCCACAAAAAGATCTGTTTAAGCGCAACTTTCTAGTTATGAATGCTCTATATCAGCTGCAAACACAACTTGCACCAGAGCAACAGCTACAAATTGCCTCATTACATATTGAGCTTGTTAATGAGCAGATAAGTAACGCATTAGAAAATCACGATCCGCTGCGAGATTATTATTTAGATTGGCAAAACTATGATACAACGAGCGATGAGATTGATGCGATGTTAACTGATTTTTGGCAGCGCTTTTCATCATATAGTCCAAAAAGGGTCATTCTCTCGCTATCTCAGCAGCAGCTGTTGGAATTACAACAGGCGTGGCAGCTACCTACTGATTTTTCGGAAAAACAGTTACAAAAGCGTTGGCGACAACTGGCGCTAAAACACCACCCAGACCGCCAAGGCTGTGCAATTGAGTTTAAGAAAATACAACTTGAATATGAGCAACTTAAAGCTAGCTGCTCATAACTCAACAATTTATCTGCTCAAACGTCGCGCACGAATTTTACGCTTTTTAATATTACCTTCAGTCAATTTACGTAATGCAGGTTTTGCAGCAGCTCGCTCCACAGCAATAAAAGCCACATTATCAAGTACGTTAATTTTACCTACCTGATGACCTGCAATCCCTTCTTTGCCTGTTAATGCACCTAAAATATCACCGGCACGAATTTTTTGCTTTTTACCAGCATCAATCATAATCGTTGCCATAGTAGGCTTATAAGCGGGTTTTTCGAGCAAGCTAAATGGAGGAATCGGTTCTGGGTCAAAATCACGCTCATAGTGGTCACCAATTTGTGCCACTTTAAATTGCTCAGCTTCACCATAAATAGAACATGCTATGCCCTTTTTACCTGCTCGACCAGTACGGCCAACACGGTGAACATGGGTTTGTGGGTCATGTGCTAGATGATAGTTCACTACCATGTCCATGTCATTGATATCTAAGCCTCGTGCTGCAACATCCGTTGCCACCAAAATACAGGCGCTTTTATTAGCAAAGCGGATTAAGGTACGTTCACGTTCACGTTGATCTAAATCACCGTGTAAGGCAACCGCACTAAACCCTTCAGCATAAAGGTCATCACAAATCTGTTGTGTTTCAACCTTGGTGTTACAAAAAACCACACAGCTTTCTGGCTGGAACTTCAATAACAACAGCTTCAATGTATTAAAGCGCTGTTTGTTGTTATCTAGCTTGTAAAAGTATTGTTTGATTGTGCTTTTGGTTTGCTCTTCTTCTACCTTAATCATTTCAGGATTGCTAAGTACTCTCTCAGCAACAGCTGCTATTGATTTTGGATAAGTCGCACTAAACAATAACGTTTGACGTTGATTTGGAATGCACTCAACAATAGCATCAAGGGTATCTTGAAAGCCCATATCTAACATTTGGTCAGCTTCGTCTAACACTAAGGTTTCGACATCATCTAAGCGTAATGTGCCTTTGCGAATATGATCGTCAACACGACCAGGGGTACCGACAATAATATGTGCGCCATGTTCTAGCGAACCAATTTGTGGACCAATAGAGACACCGCCACATAAAGTCAAAACTTTAATATTATGGATACCACGTGCAAGCTTACGCACTTCTTCAGCTACCTGCTCTGCTAGCTCTCGAGTAGGGCACAAAATTAGAGACTGAATTCGAAACCGTTTCACATTTAACTTAGCCAACACACCTAAACTAAATGCAGCCGTTTTACCCGACCCCGTTTTTGCTTGGGCAATAATATCTTTGCCTTGTAAGATCACTGGCAAACTTTGCGCTTGTACTGGCGTCATTTGCGTATAACCTAAAGTTGATAAGTTATCGGTTAACTCTCGCGGCAAAGCCAAAGATGAAAAAGCAGTAGCAGTCACAGTAATATTCCAAACTTGATAATTGAGGGACATCCTCGAAGATGCTGTGGATCATAGCAGAGAATCTGCTGTTTCTCTAAACGAAAACACCGTTCGACATGTTTAATTCATATTTGCTTACAGTTTGCCGCTTTCTAACTCTCTGCATTTGTTCTAGTTTATTGATAGCAATCTTCAGGAAGAAACTATGCTTCTATTTAATACCGCTGCAGCTGATGTTGTTTATAAAAAACAAAAAACGTGCCCTCACTGCCATAGCGAACATTATTCTTTAAGCAATCATAGTAAAGTTTTACGCTTTACTATTTTGCCCATCATCCCATTATCTATTAATTATCAAAGACAATGTGATGACTGTGGCTATGTTACTCCTGCACCTTGGTATTCATTGCCAGCCTTAGAATTAGTGTCGTTTATAAAATACTTTATTGGTCTATTCTTCATCGTTTACCTATTAACAAATGCATTTATCGGTGCGAATGAACAAACTGAAAATGAGCAAACTTACTTAAACGAGCCAAAGTTATTTGATACCTATTTTGTCTATTCAGATAAATTTACTGGCAAACCAAAACGTATTAACAACTTAAAAGTAGCTCAGCTCGTTGAATTTGATGATAAAAACATGACTTTTAGAGTTGCTAACTACACTTACAAGTACAATAAAGACATCGAAATTGCCATGCGTACCAGCATGCTAGTTCAAGATGATTACTTTTCTAGTAAAACCCTGACTTTCAGTAAGTCACAAATAAAGCAGCTTTATGATGAAGGCAGCATTTATAAAATTATGCGACCTGAACTTTATAGTTTATTTGGTGGTTTTGTTATGCACCCGCCTAGACCTAAGCCTTTATATACGGGCGTTAAGCTCGATAAACATAATCAGGAAGGGATTACTTACTTCAAAGATGGCCTATACGAGGAAGCGTTGAAAAGTTTTACGCTGTCTGCGGAAGATGGTTATGCATGGGGGCAATTAAACTTGGGTCAGATGTATCGTGATGGCCAAGGGACAGAAGTGAATAACGAAAAAGCAGCTTACTGGCTCAACAAAGCTACCTTACAAGGGAATCCTAAAGCAAAGATTGAGCTCGCAGAGCTATGCTTGAGTTACGATTGTAGTAAATTGAATACTCAATAATCTATTACCCATAAACATCACTCAGCAGAAACCATCCTAATAACATGACACTCGCTATTTACTTTCAATTTGTTATGTTATAACATTTTTATATGGCGCAGTATTTATGCTCTTTTGTTGGTGTTTATAATTACTTGTTAGCAAAAGCAGAGTCACTCTCTCTGCTCTTTTTAGAGAGTACAGCTGGGTAGTATTGCCTGATAAACGAATCGTCTTTTGAGTTTGTTTAACTTGAAGGAAGACCTTGCACACTAGCACGCTTACGTTCCCGTGCTAAATCCTTGCCGGCGAGCTTGCTCGCCGGCATTTTTCTTTTAAAGCTTTAAATGTTCATCTAAGAAGGCCAATACTTTTTTGTAGTATAAAGCACGGTGCTCTTCTTTATAAAAACCGTGACCTTCATCATCAAGAATAGTTATTTCATATGGATGCTTAGCTTTTTTCAAAGCAGCTTCTAATGATTCAGCTTGTTCAATGGGCGCACGTTCATCTTCACCACCATGTACAATAAGAACAGGTGCTTTTAGCTTATCGACATTATAAGCAGGCGAGAATGCTTTTAGTTCTGCCTCATCAGTACCAATCACTGTTTTTAGGTAATTAAGTCCATGACTGCGCGCTTGCGTGTCACCCTCTTCATACATAAGAGGCAAGTCGTAAACCCCCATCAGGCCTATTGCACACTTGAACATATCTGGTTCGATTATCGCGCTTTGTAGAGCAGAGTAACCACCAAAGCTGGCACCCATAATACAAATGTTATCTTTATCAACCGTGCCATCTTTTATTAATAATTTTACACCATCAATAATATCGTGCTGAACATTTTGTCCCCACTGGCGATAACCGGCTTCTTGGAAGTTCATACCAAACCCCTCTGAACCACGGAAGTTAACCTTGAGCACTGCCATACCTTTATTCGCTAACATTTGTACTTCTGGGTCGTAACCCCAGTAATCACGTTCAATTGGGCCACCGTGCGGCATAACAACCAAAGGTAAGTTTTTCTCAGCTTTGCCATTTGGCACAGTTAAATAAGCAAGAATTGTTAAACCATCGCGGCTTTTAAAACGCAGTGGTGTGGTTTGCGCCATTTCATCTTGATTTATCCAGCCTCGCGCAGAGAAAAGCGCTCTTAACTTATTGGTATTCGCATCATAAAGATAATATTGCCCAGGGTTTATATCGCTCGATGCGAAAATAATATTTTTTGAGTCGTCTTCTGTACTACTAACTAGCTGTACTTGACTGCCTGGCAGTGCGCCCAATAAATCTTTAAGACGCTGTGATTTAGGCGAATTACTATCAACAAACGCATAGCTTGGGTAGTCAGCCTCAGTTTCTATGGCAAAAAGCTCTTTAGAGATTTCATCAACCCAAATATGCGACGGTGAAACATGCTTATCTTGAAAGATTTTCGTCACTTCTTTGGTTTTTAGGTTAATTTTAATAAGGCTTTCTGCTTCTCCACCTTTTGATGCAGTGGCATATACAGACTCACCAGATTTATCAAACGCCTTTAATGAGATATCGGTGTAATTAATACCTTCTAAATCAAGCTCTTTCCAAAAACCACCTTCAGGCTCTCGCACATGAATTGTCGCATTGAGGAAATCGTCACTTGATACAGCGATACGAACATTGCCATCATGGTCTGTTAAAAAACGTCCCATAGGTGCAGGTGATCGCGTAATTAGGGTGCGCAGACCGCGATAAACATCGACTTCATATACAACGGTAGTTGGTTCATTCGTTGCAGTCCATGGGTAAGTGACAACCAAAACTTTTTTATCATCATGAAGTAAGGGATCTAAAAGGTATGAGGTTCCTTGGACTGGAGTTTGTTTTTTTAACCGAGTACCCGTTTGCTGCTCACCATGATAACCAATTACATATGCGCCACGGCTACCATCAACATTCACAGCAAATAACTCACCATAATAGATGGGGGTATCTTGCCAGCCTTTTAAATACTCTTTTTCAAGAATAACACGCTCATTGTTTACCCAGTGGTATTCGCCAACCTGTGCATTACCCGGAAAAGCAACCGCGTGAGTTACTGCAAACTTGCTTGTATCAACAATGATGAGTGAATTTTTACCTTCGTGCTTTTTAATAGCAGCGACGTAATTGCCATCAGGAGAGATGGTTACACGACTAAAGTCATTACCTTTACTAAAATCTTCTACCGATAATTTTGCAGATTTAGCGAAACTGGTAAATGACAGCGTAAATAACGCGAGCCCCAGCATAAAAGTGAGGTATCGAGACATGATTAACTCCATTTAACGATTTAATTGTTATATTTAGCTGAGCAATAATAAAGCAAAGCCCCTATTTTATATACAAAAAATCAACAAAAATGGTTAATTTGATACTTTCTAATGACGAATTTTATGCCATAATTCAACCACTAACACAACGATAATTCCAGCAACAACGCCCAATAAACCATCAAATATAATTGGCGTAGCCAACTCACCTGTTTTACCAAGTAAACCTGTTACAAACTCAGCGCTACCCTGTTGGGCGTGATGCAAAACGGGGATCCCATGTACCAATATGCCTCCACCAACTAAAAACATAGCTACCGTTCCTGCAAAGGCTAAAAAGCGCATTAACTTAGGTGCTGACGCAAGTAAAAACTTACCCACTAGCTCTTTAAATTTACCACCACTTTGCTGCGCTTTTTGCAGTAGATACAAACCAGCATCATCAAGTTTAACAATGCCTGCAACTAACCCATACACACCAATGGTCATAATAATTGCAATTACACTTAGCACTAAAGCTTGATTAACCAGCGTTGCACCAGTAACTGTACCTAAAGTTATCACGATAATTTCTGCAGAGAGGATAAAATCGGTGCGGATCGCCCCTTTCACTTTTTGCTTTTCGTATTCTTGTAAGTCCAGTTGTTCAGCCAAAGTTTCATCTTCTTGTTGAGCATGACCAAACAGCTTTTCGATAATTTTCTCTGCACCTTCAAAGCACAAAAACAGCCCGCCAACCATTAACAGCGGAGTGATTAACCAAGGTAACCAAACACTAATCAATAACGCTGCCGGCACTAAGATGGCTTTGTTGATAAATGACCCTTTTGCCACAGCCCAAACCACGGGCAACTCTCTATCGGCGGTTACCCCAGTGACTTGCTGAGCATTCAGAGCGAGGTCATCACCTAACACCCCTGCTGTTTTTTTTGTTGCGACTTTACTCATCGTCGCAATATCGTCTAAAAGTGTTGTAATATCATCAAGTAAGGTTAGTAAATTAGTGCCTGCCATGGTGGTTCCTTGCCCATTAAATACATTATCAACATAACTTATCCTGTCATTTTCACCAACGGTTAATTTTTCTTTGTTAGGCTTATAGCTCATTCAAAAATAGAGGTGTTTCTATGATTAAACCACTTCTCTCGGGGCTCGCTTTAGTTACCTTGTGCGCGTGTGCTGAGCAAAGTGCACCAAGCAATTATCTGTGCGATGGGACCCTTAGTGCCAGTATTGTTGAAAACAATGATGAGGAAGCAAGATTGACATTTAAGGACAATGAATTTTTACTCAATCGCCAAGTAAGTGGCTCAGGAGTTAAATACAGTGCCGATAATGTGCTGTTTTGGTCTAAAGGCGATGAAGCTATGCTGATTTTAAAAGGTAAAAAGTACCAATGTAGCTTAATTCAGCAATAGCAAAACCTATCGCGGCTAAATTAGCTTAATCAGTGGTTTTGAGTATAATAGCGACAGTTTATTCAGCGTTTAAGCGGCTATAATGAAATACAAAGATCTTCGCGAATTTATCGAGTTATTAGAACAAAAAGGTGAACTAAAACGGATCAAACAAGAAATTGATCCTTACCTTGAAATGACCGAAATTGCCGACCGCACGTTACGTGCAGAAGGCCCAGCTCTGTTATTCGAAAACCCTAAAGGCCACACTATTCCCGTTCTTGCCAACCTTTTTGGTACACCCAAACGCGTTGCCATGGGTATGGGACAAGATGATGTTAGTGAACTGCGCGAAGTCGGTAAGTTATTAGCTTTTCTAAAAGAGCCTGAGCCACCTAAAGGCATTAAAGAGGCATTAGGGCAAATCCCAGTATTCAAACAAGTATTGAATATGCCTGCAAAAGAAGTAAAAAAAGCGCCTTGTCAGCAAGTCATACTTGAAGGTGATAATGTCGACTTAACCAAGCTGCCTATCCAACATTGCTGGCCGGGTGATGCAGCCCCATTGATTACATGGGGCTTAACGGTTACCAAAGGGCCTTATAAAAAGCGTCAAAACTTAGGTATTTACCGTCAGCAGCTACTGGGTAAAAACAAAATTATTATGCGTTGGTTATCGCATCGCGGTGGCGCATTAGATTTTCGTGAATGGTGTAAAGAGCACCCTGGTGAACCCTACCCAGTGTCTGTGGCATTAGGTGCCGATCCTGCGACAATCTTAGGCGCTGTAACACCCGTCCCTGATACCCTAAGTGAATATGCGTTTGCTGGTTTACTACGCGGTAGTAAAACTGAAGTTGTTAAATCGATTTCAAATGACCTACAAGTGCCAGCTACCGCAGAGTTCGTGCTTGAAGGTTATATTATGCCGGGTGAAACAGCCCCTGAGGGCCCTTATGGCGATCACACAGGTTACTACAACGAAGTAGACGAGTTTCCGGTGATGACGGTCACTCACATTACACATCGTGAAAATCCAATTTATCACAGCACTTACACTGGCCGCCCACCAGATGAGCCAGCAGTACTCGGGGTTGCATTGAACGAAGTGTTCGTGCCAATTCTGCAAAAGCAGTTCCCTGAAATTGTAGATTTTTATCTACCGCCTGAAGGCTGCTCTTATCGCATGGCTGTGGTCACGATGAAGAAACAATACCCAGGTCATGCCAAGCGCGTAATGATGGGTGTGTGGTCTTTCTTGCGTCAATTTATGTATACCAAGTTCGTGATCGTTTGCGATGATGATGTAAATGCACGCGACTGGAACGACGTGATATGGGCAATCACCACACGTATGGACCCTGCTCGTGATACGACAATGATCGAAAACACACCAATTGATTATTTAGATTTTGCATCGCCAGTATCTGGCCTTGGCTCAAAGATGGGCATGGATGCGACTAATAAATGGCCTGGTGAAACAGACCGCGAATGGGGTGAACCCATTGTCATGGACCCAAAAATCAAAGAACGTGTTGATGAATTATGGGACAGCTTAGATATTCTCTAGGCTGTGTCTATGTTAAACTGCTCAAAATTTAACGGTTATGAGTGCGATTCATAACCGAATTTGCTTCTGTGCTTATAAAGGTAAACTATGCAAACATTACTCGCTGACGTGGTTGCGATCAGCCCGCTTACAGACCACGTACATAAGGTCATTTTGAAACCACAGCAACCTGTGTCATTCGAGGCAGGCCAATATATGCAACTAGTATTAGGCGAAAAAGATAAGCGTGCCTTTTCTATTGCAAGCCGCCCGTCGCAAACTGACCAAATTGAACTACACATTGGTGCCGCGGGTGCTGATTCGTATGCAATGCAAGCGCTTGATCATTTACGTCAAGCACATACAGAGCAACAGCAAGTTAATGTTGAAGTGGGCTTAGGTATATCACAGTTGCGAGTTGAGGGTGAGCGCCCAATTATTCTACTTGCTGGCGGTACTGGTTTTTCTTATGCCAAATCAATGGCTGATCACCTTGCTGAAATTGGCTGTGAGCGTCCTGTATTATTTTACTGGGGTGTACGTGAGCAAGCTGCACTTTATGCACATGATGAAATGCAAGCATGGGCAAACAGCAACCCACATTTCCAATATATTCCTGTGGTTGAAAATGCACCGCAAAGCTGGACAGGCAAAACCGGTTACGTCCACAAAGCCGTTATGGAAGATATCGTGTCTTTAGAACCATACGATATTTACATGGCAGGCCGCTTCGACATGATTGGCGTGGTTCGCGATGATTTTATCAATCATGGTGCGGTACGTGAGAACATGTACGCCGACGCATTTGCATTCATTAAATAACTAACTCATACAGGTTATTGTTAAGGCATCCAATTGGATGCCTTTTTTATTTGTTTTACCTATCGCCTTAATCCATCTAAACGATTTCACAAACTGCATTTCCTTGACCATACTTTGTTTAGAATAATGATGGGGAGAGACCCAAATGCTAAATACAAAAGTACAAGACTTTATGCAACGTAAGTTGCCACACATTACGCCTGAAACTGAAATGACCACCGCGATTAGCGAGCTGCAAAAGTTTAAATTACTAGGCGCACCAGTATTCGATGACAACAAAAGCCTAGTTGGCTTTATTTCTGAACAAGAGCTGCTACAACCGCTTATGCAAAACAGTTATTTCTGCGATGGCGTGGTAAAGGTAAAACAACTAATGCGCACCGATGTTGTCACGGTGAGTAGCGATCAAAACATCATTGAGCTGGCAGATGGTATGCAAACTGGTAAGCCAAAAAATTACCCGGTTATTGAGGATGGTAAGGTTGTTGGCATGATCAGCCGAGGAGATGTGCTCAAGGCATTGTATGAAAACTATGTCTCATGCCAAGAGCACCAAGTGTAAGTTAGCTGCTTAACGATTAGCAGCTAACTGTTTTAAAGCAGCTTTATCTGCATCGCTTAAATAAGCAATTTCAAGCGCATTAGCTTGTGCTTTTTCCATATCGGCTTGGCTTAAACCTGCCGCAGGTGCTGCTACTTGATACTCATACGCTATTTCAATACCTTCAACTGCCGGATCATCAGTATTAATTGATGCCAAAATACCATGGTCTAAGAAGGTTTTTAACGGGTGTTTAGCAAGCTCAGCAACAGTGCTGGTTTGAATGTTACTGGTTAAGCAAGACTCAATACCAATGCGCTTATCACGTAAGTAATCCATTAGCGCAGCATCTTCAATCGCTTTTACACCATGACCAATACGCGTTGCACCAAGCTCGTTAATTGCCTGCCAAATGCTTTCGCTACCTCGCGCTTCACCAGCGTGAATAGTGGCAGCTAAGTATGCATCATGAACTTGCTTAAAGTGATCAACAAATAACTCACCAGGAAAACCAATTTCATCGCCAGCTAAATCAACAGCCACTAAATCATTTTTAAAAGCAAGCAGAGCATCAAGCTCTTGCTGACAAATTTTAGTACCATAAGTACGCGACATAATGCCAATTAGGTTGGCTTTAATTGGTGCGTTTTGACACGCACTTTTAACACCATCAACTACCGCTTCTACAACACCTTGCGGGTGTAGACCTTGGCTTTGCGCCATATAATATGGACTAAAACGAAGCTCTACGTAATCGAGGTTTTGGGCAATAGCATCTTCAACGTTCTCGATAGCAATACGACGACATGCATCGTAATCACCCAATACTTTTACACCCCAATCTAACTTTTGCAAAAATGCCATTAGATTAGGTTCAGGGTCGATAACCTGTACGTGTGGAATAAGCGCTTCAATGTTATCAGCTGGTAATTCTAGGTTGAACTGACGACCAAGTTCTAAGATCGTTTGTGGGCGAACATTACCATCTAGATGACGGTGAATATCAAGCAATGGAAGTTTGTTATTGATCATAATTAGCACTCAGGTTCAGTAAATTTGCGCGGATCATACGTACCCACGACGATATTTCAAGTTTAGATGATTTTATTTACTTTTTTGAGGTCAAATGTCTGCTTTAATGACCGCTATCATTATGCAAGAAATGCCACAAAGTTTTAAAAAGTTTATCAGCATCAATTGGCTTCGTTAAATAACCATTCATACCACTGGCTAAGCCTTTCTTTTGGTCATCATCTTGGGCATTTGCCGATAAGCCAATGATCGGTAAATCAGTGATCAGCAACTCATTGCGAATAACTTTGGTTGCTTCTAAGCCATCCATATTCGGCATTTGAATATCCATGAGCACAAGGTCATAGCTTTTTTCACTGATCATCTTAATAGCCTCGCGGCCATCTTTAGCAATATCAGGTTGGCAGCCTTTGGTTTTTAAAATAGAACTCGCCACATGTTGATTCAATGGGTTATCTTCAACCAATAGAATTGCATCATCGGCAAATGAAACAGTAGTCACATCTATATCAGCTAACTCATCATCACTATGAACCACCTCTTCAAGAGGAGACTCAAATGGCAGCGAAATTGTAAATGTTGAGCCTTGTCCCTCAGTACTACTGAGGCTTATCTCGCCTCCCATCATAACAATGAGTTTTTGGCAAATACTCAAGCCTAAACCTGTACCACCGAAGCGACGAGAGGTTGAGCTATCAGCTTGTGAGAATGGTTTAAACAGGCGCTGCTGGGCCTCTTTACTGATGCCAATACCTGTATCAATAACACTAAAGTAAGTAAATTCACCCTGCTGCCAAATCCGCACTGTAATCGTTCCCTCTTGAGTGAACTTCACCGCATTATTTAACAGATTCAATAATATTTGTTTTAAACGGATTGGATCGGTATGGATCAGTAGGTGTTCAGAAGCATCAAACTCAACTCTAAATTCTAAAGAGCGAGAGTTAAGCTCAAACTGCAGTAAGTTCGTTAATTCACTCACAAGCGCATTCACATCAATAGGCTCTTGATGTAACTCCAGACGCCCTGCTTCAATTTTAGAAAAATCTAAAACATCATTTATCACCCGTAATAGAACATTCAATGCACCGTCTGCTTGATCGATATAACTACGCGCTTGTTGCCAATCTTGCTCTTGCATTGCTAAGTAATGCAGCCCCTTAATACCATTAATAGGCGTGCGTATTTCGTGGCTCATATTAGCTAAGAACTCACTTTTAATTTGGCTAGCTTTATCGGCTTTTTGTTTTTCTTCGCGAAGGCTTTGGGTTTGCTTTGCTACTTGCTGACGAATTTGAATATTAGTGCCTGTTACCGATATCAAAAAGGTAATCAATAACCACACAAACAGCATTCCGACAATTTGCGCAAGCCAATAAGACAGCCAAGATGACTGGGCTACTGATTCCCATAGTTTCACCTGCCAAACACGCTCACCAATAATAAAATTAAAGCTTGCGATTGCTGTAGTGCCAACACGATGAGGGCTGTAAATTTCAACAGGGTTAGTACCATCGGTAACATCAAAAAAACTGGCATCAATCTCGGTGTTTTGATTAAAGTTAAGTGTTCGCGCCAACACTTCCAGATTGACCACAGCAACAACATAACCTCTAAAACCTACTTGATGGTTAATGTCTGAATAAACAGGGTTAAAGAACAAAACGCCCTTTTCGCTGCCATCTCCTTGCATAAGGGTGATTGGTTCACTCACAGTGACATTTTTAATTAACCGAGAGTCTGTAAGCGCTTGTTTACGTAATTCGTTTGAGGCCAAATCAAAACCTTGAGCGGGTTGGTTGCCCTCTAAAGGGTGAACATATTGCACCGGAAAATACACCGCTCGCTTACTCACCGGCTGCCATTGCCCTGCAGCATTTTTTTCTTTCACGTAATAGTGGGTGCCTAGTTCATCACGCAGTAGATTTTGATAATTAGTTAGTTGCGAGTGAATAACCTTTGGCGCCCATTCAAAGGCAAGTATCTCTTCACTGTATTGCAATTGACGTGCTGTAAAGCGCTTAAATTCATCAAAATCAACTGCATCGCTACTAGCAAAAAAGGTCGCTAATAAAGCTAAGTGAGACTTAATTTCATCAACTTGGTGCTCAAGATTAGTATGAATCGCACTGACTTTGGCTTGCTGGCGCTGTAAGTCTTTATCTTTTTTTACACTGGCTGCGCCATAAAAACTGACACAAATAACCATATAGATTAATAGCGACGGCACAATTATTTGTAGCCGCTGGCGAGTATGATGGTAACTAAATGCAGCTAAAACTAATGGCGTGAAAATCAGCACTCCAATACTGTCACCAATCCACCATGCAATAAAATTATTAAGTGCCGCATAACTCGGAATAACATTATTTATGACCAGTAAAGCTGTGCCAATTGATGCCGCAATCAAGCTACACAAAGGGCCGCCAATCATTAAACCAAGCATACTTTGCTTTAATGACGATAATTCAATCGGGCGTTTAACTACATGAATAATAATGTAATAGGCAAGCCAAGCTTGGAATGTTGATGCTGTTGTTACACCGATAGCCTGCAGCATCATTTGCCAATGGAAAATATCAGTGGCTTTATCAAGGTGAATGAGGTTTACAAAGAACGCCCCTAGCAAAACTCCTGGTAGGGCACGATTTCGAAATAGCAAGATACTGGCAAGAGCAATACCTGAAGGCGGCCATGCAGCAACCGCATAACCATCAATCGCCAGCAAAGAATTACTTAAATACCCTGTAAGAAAGTAAGCAAGTGCGATACTTATGGTCAGTGTAAATAAGTTCTTCAAGCCATCGCTCCTTTGCTGGCTGGAGTAAAATTATTGATAGAGTACCAATGCTTTTTCTGGCTGGGCACTTTTACTATAACTGAGTACAGCTTGCTGCAAATAGGCATTACGATTATCAGCATTAAGTGCTTTATCAAACACCCGCGCAGCTAAATCGTACTCACCATGAGCATTCGCTAAACATGCTAGGGCTAGAAGTAAATCTGTATTCTCGGTGTCTTTTTTCAATACATCTTGCAAACTTGCTTGCAGCTTGAGTGCATCGCCAGGGCCACTGGTACGTAAAATACGTGCTAAATCTTTATGCTGCAGCGGTTTTTTAACCATTTTAATTAAGCTTAACTCTATTTTATTTAATTCGCCTGCCTTTGCCATCGCTGCCAAATAACTTACTTCAGCGTGTGGTTTAAGGTTTTTCGCTAATTGCTCATAGCGCGCAGTTAAATCCTCGCTTGACTGCGCTGCAAAGTAGCGATCAAACAGTTGCTGCCATTCCTGCTCTGAAAGTGCTTTTTTGCGTAATAAGCGAGGCATGAAGTCATTAAGTGCAGCCCATTTTTGCTCTTGCACTAAAACATGGGCATACATTTTGAGCTCTAAACGAGTAGCTTTTTTGCGTTCAGCTGAGGCTTTTAGATCAGCAAAAATAGTGCTGGTTTCACCGCTGGCAATCCATAACTTAGCCACTTTTAGTTGATTATTTTGACTTATGTTATCAAGGTAGCTAATCGCCTTTTCGTTCTCATTACTCGCTAATGCCGCTTTAGCAAGAAGCGCATAACGTATATCGGTCCACTGGTCTGCAACACTGTTATTATCAAGGGCTAGCTCCAGCTCTGCATAATCGTTATTTATTAAGCTCCATACACCTTGCTCAATAGCCGCTTGTTTACGTTCTTCACTACGAGCAAAAAAGCGATGGCGTGTGTGGCTATACAAAGACCATAAATAACGAACTAGTTTATAAAGCACATATATTGCAGTAAGTGCTAACAGTAAGAGTGCTGTAACGCCCCAAATAGTGCCTTCAATGGTTGTTTTATTAAAGGCAATTAATACATAACCCTTTTGATCAATAAAAAAGGGGGCAATTCCCAAACAGACGGCTATCGCAATAATGATTAATAAAAAGCGGATCATTGTGCCCACTCCTTCACCTGCTCAGTACTTTGCAGTGACACTTTTGGGCTGAAATCAAGTTGCTCTTTTGAAAGCTCAGCGAGGCTTTTTAATGCCGCTTTTGTTTGCGCATCATCTTGCTTAAAGTAATCTTTTACCAAGCTATGTGCAGCATCAACAGCGCTAAAATACACACTGCTTTGTTTACTTAATACAGCATCTTGCGCTTGAGCTAAGTATAAGCTTAAGCGCTGTTTAACTAAGTGGCGCTCTTGCTCACTTAAAAATGGTGCGATAACCATATCTTCACGTGTGCGTACTTCTACAAAGAAGTCTTTAAACTGCTGCCATGATTTCGCAAGGTTCTGACGCCATTCACTGACATTTTCGCTCAATTGATTTGGATCTTCTTTGACGACTTCTTCAGGTAGTGAAATAGCATTAAATACTAGTTCATCAACTTTTTGATTAATGCCATGCAGTTTTAAATAAATTGCTTCAACAGCAACAGGCTCTATGGCGTTCAAGGTTTGCAAGTCTTGGTGAATTGCTTGGCGAATAGCTCCTGTACCCGGGTGTTCTGCTAGCAAGCTATCTAAGCGAGATAGCACAGCGGCAGCTCCTTGGTAATCGTGCTCTGCCCACAATTTAAACTCGGCCATACGTTGCAGGCTTGTAACCTCTTGCGGATTAAGCGTGAAAGTTTGCTGCTCAGCGCGCTTTAAAGCCGCTTGTAATTGCTGCTGAGTTTGCTCAGCACTTTCATTTAGCGCCTCAGAGACTTTTTGTTCACTGTTATAAAGCGAATGTTGTAATGTTTGCTGCGCACTTTTTAATGCATCAATCTGCTGTTGTAAGCGTTGGTTTTCATCTGTCAGCTCAGTAAATGCAACAGCTGATTGCTGATCACTATTTAATTTGTGATAAAACTCATAGCCAACAGTAGAAGCCACTAAAAGTGAAATAAGTAACGCTAAGCTACCTGATTTGCTGATACCTTTTTTTGCTTGCACAGGCGCTTTCGTCCCAGTATTTACCGTTTGCGCTTTTTTATCTGGCTGTGCAGTCACTGGCTTTGCGGGTTGTTTTGATTCTGCTTCACTCATTTTGCTACCTTGCTGATTAATGCAGGTGAACATAGCGCTATCGCTCGCCCCTGCAGCAATATGTATCTGTGTTCTTGCGACCTTTTGTTGCTTTAAATAGTCAGCGATACGCTCACTAGCAACGAAAAATTGTCGCTCTTTCAACCATGTAAGCTGAGGCTCATTTAAGCCATTAAAAATGGCATCCACCGCTGCATTACTAGTAATGACTATACCTTCTACATCAACTGTTTGCCAGTGGTCCATCCACTTACCAGGCTCGCTCTCAATTGCGCTACGCTTGTAAACAACCAACTGATTCAATAAAGCACCACGTTGTTTTAAGGTTTTCGCTATCGTCGTGCGCCCGCCTACACCTTTCACTAATACAATGTTACTCAGCTCTACATCTTGCAGCGTTTTTAGCTCGAGCAGACCTTCTGAATCATGTTTTTTTGGCACAGCAGCTCGACGTCCAAACGCCTCATAAACCGCATCAGCAGTTTGCTGACCAACCGCATAAAGTTGGGCTGCTTTGTTAATTGTTGGTGTGAGTTTTAACAAGGCATGTACGGCATCTTGCGAGATAAAAATAACTTTATCGGCATTTTCTAGCGGCGCAAGCTCACTACTATTAACCGTGAGGTAATCTAAGGTAAGGACTGGACATTGGGTTGTTTGATAACCCGCCTGCTGAAGCTCAAGAGCAAGCTCAGTGCCTTTTCCTTCTGGACGAGTTATCAAAATATGCATATTAAGCGTCTCTATATACTTCAGCTAAAATTTTATCGGCACCTTGCTCAAGTAGCTTTTCAGCAAGTGTAATACCTAACTGCTCTGCGTCAGCCACTGGACCTGTCACTTCATCACGCAGCATTTGGCTGCCATCAATAGCGCCCACTAAACCACGTAAATGCACTTGCTCACCCTCAACTAGTGCAAATGCACCAATTGGCACCTGACAGCCACCTTCTAAATGGCGGTTCATCGCACGCTCGGCATTTACACGAATGCGTGTTTCATTATGCTCAAGCGGAGCTAGTAGCGCTTTTGTAACTTCATCGTCAATACGACATTCAATACCTACTGCGCCTTGACCATTTGCAGGTAATGATACTTCAGGCTCAATAAAGGCAGTGATGCGTTCTGGCATTTCTAAACGAATTAATCCCGCAGCAGCTAGGATAATTGCATCATATTGACCATCATCTAGTTTTGCTAAACGGGTGTTAACATTACCGCGTAAATCACGAATATCTAAATCAGGACGCGCTTCGCGAATTTGGCATTGGCGGCGTAAGCTTGACGTACCAACAATAGCACCTTGTGGTAACTCATCTAAGCTTTTGTAGTTGTTAGATACAAATGCATCACGAGGGTCTTCACGCTCACAAATTGTGTTTAAGGCTAAGCCTTCAGGAAACTCAACAGGTACATCTTTCATCGAATGCACCGCAATATCTGCGCGGCCATCAAGCATGGCTTGTTCAAGCTCTTTTACGAATAAACCCTTACCACCAATCTTTGCCAGTGGCGTATCAAGGATAATATCGCCTTGCGTCGACATAGGAACCAACTCTACCGTTACGTCGTCATGGAAGTGCTCTAATTGAGCTTTAACAAATTCTGCCTGCCATAAAGCAAGCGCACTTTTACGGGTAGCGATACGAACTAGTTTTGTTGTCTGTGTCATGAAAAATCCAATTAATTATCAGGCTGATACTAAATGTTACTCAGCTAAAATTCTAAACTCTTTTTGGGCCAGCAAGTTGCCATCTGCGTCAATAACCTCAACACGCCAATCACCGAGCTGCTCTGGCATGATGTTTTTTGTTGAATAAGTACGAAAACGCGGGCTACTTACAGCTAATTCAATAGAAGCAAGCTGCTGGCCTTGGTAATACCATTGATGACGAACAGTTTGCCCCTGCATATTTCTAAGCTCACTAAAAAAGCTTAAGCTATTACTAATTTGCGCTAATTTTACATCGTTTTTTAGAACATTGACTGGTTCTCGATCAACAACATCGGTTGTTAATACTGCGCGACTTACTTTGTCTGTATCTATTTTAGCGCCGATTGCAACACTGGCAATATGTGCTGAGTGTGAAAACTGCTGCTGAACATCGGGTACTGCAGCAACCTCTATTTGCTCTTCAGTTTGCAGTCGTTCTTCATCGGGAGTGACAGCTGATGTTTCAGGCAGCTGTTGCCCATCAAAAACCGGCTCGCTCACGATCTCTGTATCTACTGTATTTGCTTCAGGTTCAGCTACGTCTGCGATAACGACCTCTGTAATAGCACTTTGTTTACTATCAGTAACCGCTGGTTGCTCATTCACTGGTGATGCAGTCACTTCTTTTGGTTCTTCTTGTTTGGCATCATTTAAAGGAGCTTGTAACTCAACACTTGCAAGCTCCGATTGCGGCTCATCCTGTGCTGATTGCTCAGCATTTACAGCCCCAATAAAGCTATACACTAATATAGCCAGTGCAACTAAGATGACACTGCTGACCATAAAAATACGTCGCCAATGCCATTGATAAGTGACCGCCGTAGAAGTTGAATTAACTGCTTCAACAGTATTCATATTTGCTGTAATTACAAGTTTCTTTGTCATGTTGGCCTCTAAAACCAAAAATTAACTCAAGCGAGCAATTAACCACTCACGAATAGCGATTAGTTCTTCACCACAAACTTGGTGCGCCATCGGGTAATCTTGCCAGCTTACTTCCATGTTGTTAGCGCTAAGCACATCAAATGCCTGCCTACCTGCATTATGTGGTACCACATCGTCAAATCGACCATGGGCCATAAAGATGTTTAAGCCTTGCTGCTTGATTTCATCGGCTAATTTATCTGGCACGCACATATAGGTTGATAGTGCCATTACACCCGCTAATCTATAGTCGAGTCGTGGCGCTAAGTGTAGCGATACCACACCACCTTGAGAAAAACCTGCAAGAATAATTTTGTTAGCAGCAATCCCTTTTGCAATTTCTTGATCAATAATCGCAGCCACTTTTGCAGCGGATTCACGAACCCCTTGCTCATCGGCACGCTTATCTAAATCCATTGATTTAATATCGTACCAAGAGCGCATCGCCATACCACCATTAATGGTGACTGGTTGCACAGGAGCATGAGGAAACACAAAACGCACTCCAAGCTCTGCTGGTAGTGCTAGTTGTGGTGCCACTGGCGCAAAACCATCGCCTGAATCACCTAACCCGTGTAACCAAATGACTGTTGCTTTATGTTCACTCTGTGCTGGATATTCAACAAACTCTAAACTCATAGTTCTGAGCGCCACTCGATAGGTTGCCCCGCTTGACGTGTTGCTGCATCACACATAAATTGCCAAAACTCAGCACCCGAGCGGTTATCAATCCACTTATCATCGCGTAGTTCAAAATGGTGACCATTAAATTTCGTCGCAACCCAAACTTGATGAAGTGGTGCTTGCTTGTTGATCACTATTTTACTGCGATCTGGGAAGATGATTTCTAAAATACCTGACGCTGATTCATAATCTAAGTCGGCATCACATTCATCGATTTGCTCTTCAATAGTTAGCATTAATGCATCGGCTAGTGTGTGGTATTCATGATCAGTCATTTTAATGTCCTTTTACTGGCTTTAAGCCTAGATCTGGAGGCAGATTGTGTACATCAAGTGTAACAGGAATAAATTCATCCGCGAATAGCTGCATTTTTTAAATATTCTGTTACTCTGCGATTATAAAGCCAGCAATCGTATTAATCTAATGAAAGAGACTCATAGCCAAAAATTAAAAACAATCTTACCACTTAGCGCCCTACTTCTAACCCTCGCCGGTTGCGGACAAAGTGGTGCTCTTTATCTACCAGATGATACTGCACAGCCTAAAGAATCTCAGCCGCAGGCTGATCCATCCGAACAACCAGAGCAAAAACAGGACCAATAGATGGACTTTTTTAACTACAATAATAATCAGCTGTTCGCTGAAGACATCGCTGTCAAAGAGCTGGCAGAGCAATACGGTACACCGTGTTATATCTATTCGCGTAAAACCTTTGAGCGCCATTACCATGCCTTTGCTGATGCAGCAAAATCGCATAAAAGTTTGGTGTGCTATGCCGTAAAAGCCAACTCTAATATTGCAGTGCTCAATATTTTAGCGCGGCTTGGTTCAGGTTTTGACATCGTCTCAAAGGGTGAGCTTGCTCGTGTAATCCAAGCTGGAGGGGACGCCAGTAAAGTGGTATTTTCTGGCGTTGCAAAAACAGCCGATGAAATTGCGTATGCACTTGAATTGGGGATCAAATGTTTTAACGTTGAGTCAGTGGCTGAGCTTGAGCGTATTTCAGAAGTGGCTACTTCTCTTAACCATGTAGCGCCTATTTCGATTCGTGTAAACCCAGATATTGATGCTAAAACGCATCCTTATATCTCAACAGGTTTAAAAGAGAATAAATTTGGTATTGATATTCAAACTGCGGTGACAGTATATCAACACGCGGCATCTCTGCCTGGTTTAAAAATTACCGGTGTAGATTGCCACATTGGTTCGCAGCTAACAGAAATTAAACCTTTCTTAGCTGCACTTGAAAAAGTGCTAACACTTATCGAAGAGTTAAAAGCCGCTGGCATAACACTTTCACACCTCGATATTGGTGGCGGACTGGGTGTGCCATATAACGGCGAAACACCACCTCATCCAAGTGAATATGTTGATAAAATTACCGCTCGATTAGCAGATTACCAAGATTTAGAGCTGATTTTTGAGCCTGGTCGTGCAATTGCTGCAAACGCAGGCATTTTAGTCACCAAAGTTGAGTTTATTAAACAAAACCAAGATAAGTTCTTTGCTATTGTTGATGCGGGTATGAACGATATGTTACGTCCATCGCTATATCAAGCTTGGCAAAATATTGTGCCGGTTGAACCTCGCGTAGATGATACGCCTACTCACAACTACGACATTGTAGGCCCTGTTTGTGAAACCGGTGACTTTTTGGGTAAAGACCGCGAACTAGCGCTACAAGCCAGTGACCTTTTAGCGCAGCGCAGCGCTGGTGCGTATGGTTTTACCATGAGCTCTAACTACAACTCGCGCCCTCGTGTTGCAGAGATTATGGTGGATGGTCAGCAAAGTCATTTAATTCGTCAACGTGAAACCTTAGAAAGCCTATGGCAAGGCGAGAAAATTTTACCATAAACGTTTTTATAACCGGGCAGCTCTGTGGCATGATTAGCTCAGAGCAATCCTGAATTAGAGCGTTATGTTAGTTAATTTCTCAAAAATGCACGGCCTAGGTAATGACTTTGTTGTTATTGATAACATTACTCAAAATGTTTTCTTATCTCGTGACCAAATAAAAAAGCTGGCAGATCGCCATTTCGGCATTGGCTTCGATCAACTACTTATGGTTGAAGCCCCTTACTCTCCTGATCTAGATTTCCATTATCGTATTTTTAATGCCGATGGTAACGAAGTTGAACAGTGTGGCAATGGTGCGCGTTGTTTCGCCCGCTTTGTTCGTATGAAAGGTCTTACCAATAAGCATAAGATTTCAGTTTCAACAAAATCTGGCAACCTCACTCTTTATATTGAAAAAGATGGCCAAGTTACGGTAAATATGGGCCACCCAAATTTTGAGCCGAACAAAATCCCATTTAAAGCCAGCAAGCGTGAGCTAACTTATATTCTTCGCACTGAGGAACATACTGTATTTAGCGGCGCAGTTTCAATGGGTAATCCACATTGCGTTTTAGAAGTTGATGACATTCATACAGCAGAAGTTACCACTCTAGGACCACTGCTTGAAAATCATGAACGTTTTCCACAACGCGCAAATGTTGGTTTTATGCAGGTAATTTCACAAGATCACATTAAACTTAGAGTGTGGGAGCGTGGCGTAAGTGAAACATTAGCATGTGGTACAGGTGCCTGTGCCGCAGTCGTGGTTGGACAAATTCAAAGTAAACTCGCAAGTACCGTACAAGTCGACTTACCAGGCGGGAGTTTGCAAGTACGCTGGCAAGGCGAAGGCCATCCTGTTCGGATGACTGGCCCTGCTGAGCATGTATTTGATGGACAAGTGGCATTATGAGCAAACTAACAGAACAACAAATTGCTGAATATTTAAAAGCACACCCCGATTTTTTTATTAAAAATCCTGATGTACTCGCTGAAGTTGAACTACAACAGCAAACAGCTGGTGCAACGTCTTTGGTGCATATTCAACAGCGCCAATTACGTGAACACAATACGTTATTAAAAAATAAGATTGAGCAGCTCGTTGAACAAGCAAAAGAAAACGAGTTAATTTACCGCTTATTTAGCGACTGTCATCGTCAGTTATGGACTAACTATGACTTTACGACACTGGCTAGCAACTTGCGCAATATTATCTGCACAAATCCATCCATTAACGAATGCCACTTAGTTAAGTACGATAAAAAGTTTGATGAGTTAATTGCTCACCGCCTGCAAAACGACGGCATTTACTTGGGCCGAGTAAGTCAGCAAGAAAGAGACTTACTATTCTCAGACACGACTCAATCGACTGCTTTATATCTAATTGGTAACACGAAACACCCTGTCGCAATTTTGGCGTTTGGTAGCGATGACGTAAGTCACTTTGAACCGGCAAAAGACAGCTTTTTTGTCCTTGAGTTTGTGCGCTCATTACAACTGCGCTTATTGGAACTTGCATGAGCGATGTGAAGACGCCAGACATTGATGAATTAAGTGATGCTTGGCGAACACCCATCCAACTTTTTGCAGACTACTTACGCTACGAAAAACAATACTCAGCGCACACAGTTAACCAATACACGAGCCAACTAGGCTTTGCAGCGTTGTACTTTAGTAAACTCTGTGAAAACTGGTTTGCGGTACAAGGTGAGCATATTCGTCGTTACAGCATGCAAATGCGTAGCAAACAATTAAGCGGCCGCACAATCAGTTTAAAACTGAGCTGTATTCGCAGTTTATATAAATTTTTAAAAGCCAAAAATATTGCCAGTCAGGCACATTATCATAATCCGGCAGAAGCCATTAAAGGGCCTAAATTTTCCAAGCCTTTACCGAAAAATTTAGACGTTGATCAAATGGCTAAACTACTAGAATTGCCAGATGATGATCCTTTAGCTATTCGTGACAAAGCTATGATGGAATTAATGTATTCATCAGGTCTGCGAATTAGCGAGTTAGTTGGCGCTAACATACAGGATATAAACCCTACTGAAGGTGAAATTTTAGTCCGTGGTAAGGGTAACAAAGAACGTTTATTACCTGTTGGCAGTAAAGCACTCAGTGCATTAAAAACATGGTTGAAAATTCGTCCTCAATTTGCGCATCCAGATGAAATAGCGGTATTTGTTAGCAGCCAAAAGAAGCGAATTTCCGTGCGCCAAGTTCGCCTTCGTATGCAAGAATGGGGTATCAAACAAGGGATCAGCTCGCAAGTGCATCCACATAAGTTACGCCACTCTTTTGCTTCACATATCTTAGAGTCGTCAGGAGATCTACGTGCCGTACAAGAATTATTAGGACACAGTAGTTTGTCTGCAACTCAAGTTTATACGCATTTAGATTTTCAACATTTAGCTAAAGTGTACGATAACACCCATCCACGCGCTAAAAAGCGCCCAACATCAGAGTAAACTCTTGTAATTATGATCCGATTTAACCGTGCCTTATCGCCAGTTTCTGTTTTAAGTTTTGATTTAGACGACACACTTTATAACAACCATCCGATCATTAAATCAGCCTTGCAAGCACAAGCTGATTACCTTGAGGCGTTAGAACAATGGCCAGCGGATAGCATGAGCTATTGGTTAGAGTGCCGCGATAATGCTTTAAGACAAGATGCGACTCTAATCGATGACGTTACGCGCTGGCGACAAACAGCCTTACACTATGCCATGACCAACCTTGGTTTTTCTGCTGAGCAAGCTAAGTTTCATGCCGAAAATGCATATCAGGCATTCGCTGATGCCCGTAGTAAAATAACCGTATCTGATGAGGTACTTGAATTACTTACTAATCTCAGCAAACACTACCGCCTCATCGCCATCACCAATGGCAATGTCGAGGTAGAAAAGTTTAACCTTCATGGCATTTTTGAGTTAGTACTACAAGCCGGTCCACACGGAAAAGCGAAGCCGCACAGCGCTTTATTTGATAACGCTGCAAAACAGTTAGAGGTTACTCATAATGAAATTTTACATATCGGCGATAGCCTAGATACTGACGTACAAGGTGCAAATAATGCAGGTTGCCAAAGTGTTTGGCTAAACAACCAAGCAACTCAATATCGTTATCTTGGGTTAGCTGATATTGAGATACGCAATATCATGGCACTCAATCATTTAGTTAAAAAGTAACTTCTTTCAAAATTTGCTTTATGCTGAGTAAATAACAAACAAAAATAGAAAGCTTATGGCAGAAGAATGAAGGCTCTACTTAAATTAATATTACTGTGTTCTCTTAGCTTAAATGGTTACTTCATATGGCAGTTATTTTCCCCTGAAAAACCAGTAATACTAGAGGCAGACGCACCAACGCCTAAAGTAAAGAAAAGCGCTGTTTTACCAGCCCACTTTCAGCAAGCGGTTGTGTTGTTTAGTAACCACTTATTCGACAAAGCTGTTGCTGAATACACGCAACTACTCACCAATGATCCACACTATGCAAAACAACTTAAACAAGCTTGGCAACAACAACTTGAGTCATGGCTTTCCCATAAAAATTTCACCTTAAGTGAGCTATTTTTAACGGCTTTTTTAAATAGCCACCCATACGATGTCAGCATGCTTGAATTTGATGCTAAGCGTTTAATAGCACAAGGTGATACCCAACAGGGAATTATCAATTTACTGGCTCTTAGCAACCAGTTAGACAGCAATAAAAAGCAACAACTTAGCAAACAAATAGACGAGCTAAGCACATCCTTTATTGGTGAGCTTATAGCGGCACAACAGTGGCAGGTATTACATAGTAGCAGTCAACACTGGCTTGATTACGCCACAGGTAACGCACATTACTTATATGCCAATGCATTAGCAAACTATCATTTAGAAGATTATGTGGCTAGTCAAATCACCCTAGATCAACTTCCTGAAAATCATGAATTTAAACAGCAAGCTGAGCAATTACGCCAATTGATACAACAAGCCTTAGCAGGTGTTGACGTTATAAAATTAACCGCTCGAGGTTCACACTATCTAATAACCGGCATCATCAATGATGATGTCGAAACCGAGCTAATGATCGACACTGGCGCTAGTTTTACGGTCATAAACCAAACGTTATTAAACTCGCTTAATACCCCTCCTAATTACCTTGGCACATTGCAAGTAAACACAGCTAACGGCGTTATTGAAGCTCAGCGTTATCAGCTCGAGTCGTTTCAAATCGGACAACAGCGCATCAGTAATTTTGAAGTGTTGGTAATAGAAAATCATGCTGGTTATGGCTTACTAGGTATGAACTTTTTAGAGAATTTTAAGTTTAATATCAATCAGCAAGTGAATGAGTTAGAGTTAACAAAGAACAATTTTTAAGGACAAGCAATGACTCTTAATGAATTTCTTTCGAAATTAGCAAGCTCACCGCAACAGATTGAGTTTACCGATACAATGGCAGTAATAGACAACAATTATGACTTTATTCCAAGCGGTTTTAACAATCATGGGCTGCTTAGCGAAGCAAATGAAAATAATGGCTCGTGCAAAATTTTTGCCTTTGCAAAACTTAATCAACTAAGTAAGCAAAATACCCTAGATTGTTTTGGCGCATTTTATCGTGAAGAAGTATTAAAGAACCCTGAAGGGCAAGACCACATGAACATTCGTACCTTTATGCTTGCTCCTGAAGCCACCCCTTTCTTAGGAATTACATTTACCGAGCAAGAAGTACTTAAAGCGAAGTAATCTAAGCACAATAATCAAAGGTTTTTTTCCATAAAATAACGGCAACCGTCGAGCGGGTAATTTCTCATTTCATACTTTACTTGGTAGCCGTTTTTTTCGTAGAAAGGTTTGGCTTGAAAATCGAGAGTATCGAGTTGCGCGGTGTTTGCACCAAGCGCTTTAGCCTTACTCTCTAATTCGGCTAACAATCGTGTCGCAAGGCCTTTACCACGCGTCTTATCATCACACCAAAGCCAACTTATTATCAGCCAGTTGCCAAACACTTGGCCGTGAATACCGGCTACAACACTGCTGTTTTTAGCTATGAACTTAAAACCAAGAGGAATACGTTCGGCATTAAAATGCCCAGCATTGTAAGCAACAATATGTTCTCTTAGCTGGTTGTTTAGTTCAGCTGAGTCATCACTTTTTAATTGATACATAGCATATATACCCAAACCACCTCAAGATGCGAGTTTCAGTTGGAATTAAAAGCGATTTAGGCAAGGCATTGATTGCAAGTAATAGTGGTTCTATTGTTAAAATCAATAACGCAGTATAAATCGCTTTTAAACCAACCCTTTGGGCGCTTCACAGGCACTTACTCTCATCGTTGTTACTTCTTAAAAGGGACTGCCATTCTTGCAAAGTAACGCCTTGATATTAAGCACCTGTGAAACGCTGAATTCTGCATCTTGAGGTGGCTTGGGTATATAAAACGTTATGACTCAGTATACGCTTATATCCTTAATCAGTATAAGTGGTTCTTACCATAAGGAACTTCGAGCATATTACTAGCCAGCTTTTCTGGCTGACCACACATTTCATCATAAGCACTTGTGTGGCGTAATACCATGTCACCATAACTTAAATGATCGAGACGCTTTTGAATGTGCAACGGGCTAATATCGCGGATAAACTCACCTTGCTCATCAGTAACATAATATTCAACGTTATTGATCACCACAGACACCTGATACAGCGCCATTTCCAACGAATGAAGGATAACCTTTTGCAGTGGTTGGTGCGCTGCAAGTTCAGATAACTTAATTGCCATGTCGAACCCCTTTTGTATGGTAGTACTTCTTATACGCGGGTTTGATATACTGTGATCAAATTAATTGTACAAAAATCACTCATGACTGAAAAAGTACGACTTGCCAAATTTATTGCCCATGCAGGTGTTTGCTCTCGAAAACAAGCATCGCGCTTGATAGATCAAGGTGAGGTAACAGTAAATGGCCGTGCTGCAAATCATATAGATCACGTTGATGAACATGATGATGTGATTGTACGTGGCGAAAAAATTTCAGAAAAAGCGCCACTAACCTACTTTGCGTATCACAAACCCGTTGGTATTGATTGCAAATTAAATGCTGACGACCCAACCAGTCTTATTCATAGTCTGCCTAAAACCACTCGCGTTTACCCAATTGGCCGGCTCGACAAAGACTCCCGAGGTTTGTTAATTTTGACCAATGACGGTGAGTTTTGTAATCAACTGATCCACCCTGATTATCATCAACCCAAACGCTATTTAGTTACGGTAGATAAGCCTCTTGATGGCGTCTTCTGTGACAAAATGGCAGATGGCGTACCCGTAGATAAGCAAATAACCCTTCCTTGTGAGGTGACTCAAGTGACCGAAACGCAGTTTTACATCGTCTTAAAACAAGGCTTAAACCGGCAAATACGAAAAATGACACGTTATTGTGGCTACAAAGTCATAGACCTTTACCGCACAGATATCGCAAAGCTTTCACTCACCACGCTGAATTTGCCCGAAGGGCACATAGTCAGTATCAAAAAAAGTGACATTCTCTAACAAAAAAAGTTTGCATTAATTGATTACAAGTGTAATCTTAAAATAAAGATTACATCTGTAGGTATAAAAATGATTGAACTTTCTAAAGCAGAATTCGAAGTATTAGATGCGGTATGGCTTGGCTACCCTGCCACTGCAAGTGAAGTAATTGCGCGTTTAAGTGACGATAAAGAATGGCACGAAAAAACCATTAAAACACTGTTGAGCCGTTTAGTTAAAAAAGGCGCAATAAGCTTCGAAAAACAAGGTCGCCAATATAACTACACCCCTTGCATCGCCCGTGAAGAATACACATTAAAAGAAAGCCAAAGCTTTATTGAACGCTTCTTTAATGGCCGTATTGCGCCATTAGTGAGTGGTTTTGCTAAATCAGAGCAACTCTCGCAACATGATATTGATGAGCTAAAAAAGGTCATTGATGATTGGGAAAAACAGCAAAAGTAAGGCTTTGTTATGTTAGATGCATTTTTTAATTGGCTGTTAGATCAACAGCTTTTGATCTCATCTGCAATTATGTTTTTATTGCTGCTAGAGCGAAAGCTACTAAGTCAGCTGTCGGCACGCTTGGTTTATACACTTTGGGCGCTTTTACCTATTGGTTTATTTTTAGCGAACCTACCAGATCACTTAAAGCCGATACAAAACAACTTTATCAGTAAGCTGACTATCACGCCAAACACAGCAATAATGCCGCAATTTACACCAACTTGGTTCGCTGTTTATGCCCTTGTAACTGCTGCGCTGCTACTCACTGCCGTTTACTTTCATTACCGCTTTTTAGCCAAACTGCAATTAGAGCAGATTACAGTCGACCATCACAGTATCCAAAGTCTGTGCTTATATCAAAGTAAACAAATAAGTTCACCTATGGTTGTGGGCGTTATTAACACCAAGTTAGTGCTGCCAACAAATTACCATAGTCACTACGACAACCTTGCTTTAGCACTTATTTTAGAACATGAATCAGTGCACATTAAACGCAAAGACAACCTAATAAACGCCATCGCTTTAAGTGCCACTATTTTGCTGTGGTTTAACCCTCTTGCGTGGCTTGGTTATGCGAGCTTGCGCCGTATACAAGAGCTTTCATGTGATGAGCAAGTGCTCAAAAATAAATCGACAGAACAACGAATTTTATACAGTAAGGCATTAGTGCACTGTGCAAGCTTTAGTAGAGCAGGCTTAATGGCTTATTCACAATACGGAGATAAAAACACCATGTTACAACGTCTAAATCAAATAAAGCAGATCGATAACAGCTCATTTATTGCAAAAACAGCGTTAGTTATTTTTACAGCGGGCATGCTTAGCAGCTTTGCCATTGCAAAACAGCCTATGTCAGTTGAAAAGACAAAAGACTATCAAGCGGTTATGCGCGTAGAGCCGATATACCCAATTCAAGCTGCAGAGCAAGGCATTAGCGGTTCAGTCGTTTTGAAATACGATATTTTACCAAGTGGCGCCACCAGCAATGTTAGTGTTGTAAGTGCGGAGCCTGAAGATGTTTTCAATCGAGAAGCGAAAAGAGCCTTAAAACAATGGCAATATGCGCCATCTGAATCTGGCTTTAAAAACGCCTTAGTACAACTCGACTTTGCCTTAGACGAAAAATATCAAGCAAATGATTTAATTGAGAAAATTAAAGTTAGCTCGAAATAAGCAGTAACAACTTAAGACCCTAAAGCAAGCGCCTTATTTAAGCCGCTTGCTTTGTGGTTTTTAACTCATAGCCTTGTGACTAGAGGCAAAGTGCAATCATAGCCACAGCACAAACATAACCCACTAGCCAGACTAGTGAGCGCAAAATATCCTGGTTTAAGTAGTAAAAAATACAATACAACACACGGGCAATAACATGCATAATCGCAAGGGTTTCAGTCACCTGATAGATATTATTGCTACCGATTACGACCGCCAGCGCTACTGCAAAAATAATCAACGATTCAAAGCTATTTTGGTGTGCAGCCAATGCACGAGCACCAAAGCCGGTTAGTTTTGCTTGTTGTTCACGTGGGTGCTTGTTGTCATAGCCTGACAACTTATTTTGTGCAAAAGCCACAGGTGCTTTAGCTAAATAGGGAATGAGTACTGCGATGAGTGCGCAGATAATCAGTGTTGTCATGATATTTCCTTATCTTGTTTAAATTACTCTCTACCCTATCGTAAACAAAAAAAAGCCGCTACTTATAACAGCAGCGGCCAGCAATAGCATCATTGTCACTATAGCCTAATGCTTACCTAAAAGCCCTGCGGCATATTGTCACAGCTGAGTTTTTCTCAAGTTGGTCGATAAGCTAATGCTCTCATTCTTTGGTTTTGTTACTCTAATTGCCTCTCCTAATTAATTTATTTTCAATATGACTTGGATTTTCTTAACCATTTTTGCAGCATTTATGCAGTCATGGCGCAATGCGCTGCAAAGTAAACTCAGTGCGACGGTCAGTGTTGCTGGGGTAACACTTGCTCGCTTCATTGTTGCCAGTCCTATAGCGGCCCTTTATTTATTAGCACTATATCAATACCAAGATGCAGCTTTTCCTGACTTTAACTTAGCTTTTATTAGCTACATTGTTGGTGCCAGTATTGTTCAAATCGTTGCCACTGGTTTGATGGTAAAGCTTTTTAAAATGAATAACTTTGCTGTGGGTGCCGGGCTTGCCAAAAGTGAAGCGCTAATGGCAGCGATTTTAGGTGTTATGTTTTTTGGCTCTGCACTTTCATTACTTGGCTGGATTGGGGTATTTATTGGTGCTATCGCCGTACTGCTATTGAGTGGCATCGCGAATGTTAAACACTTTAATTTAGGCACTGCCCTACTTGGGCTGGCTTGTGGCACTTCATTTGCGCTTTCATCTTCATGGATCCGTGAGGCAAGCTTAAATTCAGGACTGACTTTCCCGCACTCAGCTGCGTGGGTATTGCTGCTGATAATTAGCTTACAAACGTTGATGCTGTGCGTGTATATTGCATTCAAAGAGCGCGATACGTTTAAAAAGATGTGGCATCACAAAGGCACTACCACGGCAGTCAGTGTTTGTAGCTGCTTAGGCTCGATAGGTTGGTTTAGTGCTATGAGTTTGCAGCACGTTGCTTATGTAAAAACACTAGGACAAGTTGAAGTTTTCTTTACCATTATGGTATCGATACTTTGGCTAAAGCAGCCATTAAAACGCCAAGATACAGCAGGGCTTCTGTTAATTGCACTGGCAGCCATTCTTGTTATGCTACCTAATTAGTTACATTTTTGTCATTAAAAAAGCGGCTATGCCGCTTTTAATTTCGTTAATGACTAATTTTAAGAGTTATCACACCACTTATTATTAAAAGTACTCCGGCAATGCGGCCAAATGTCGCAGCATCACCATAAAATAAAAAACCCACCAAGAAGGTGCCTGCTGCCCCTATACCAGTCCATACAGCATAGGATGTTCCCATTGGGATATCTTTTTGCGCCAACCACAACATAAAGCCACTTGCGACCATAAAGGCAACGGCTATCGCAATACCTAACCATCGACTGTCAGCTTCTTGAGACATTTTAAGACCAACTGGCCAGCCAATCTCTAGCAGTCCAGCAACAATTAAATACAACCACGCCATTATTGGTCTCGTTTTTTCAAGATCACGTCATATAAGTCTTCACGGCGGTCTTTTAAGTTTCTAACTGTACCTTCACTGTGAAGGATTTTCAGCTTATCCATATCTAGATCACTGAATAACAGCATTTCAGTATTAGGTGTTGCTTCATTCAAGGTTGCATCATGCGGAAACGAAAAATCAGAAGGGGTAAGAACAGCCGATTGAGAATACTGTACATCTAAACTCTCTACCTCAGGTAAATTACCAACAGAACCCGCAATCACAACATAACATTCATTTTCAATTGCACGCGCTTGTGCACAATGACGAACACGTAGGTAACTGTTTTTAGTATCAGTCCAAAATGGCACAAATAAGATATCCAACCCTTGCTTTGCAAGAATACGTGAAAGCTCAGGAAACTCGACATCGTAACAAATTTGAATACCGACACGACCTGCATCTGTTTCAAATACAGCAATTTTGTCACCCCCTTGGATCACCCAGTCATTTTGTTCGTGAGGCGTAATATGAATTTTACGCTGCTCATCAATCTTACCGCTTCGGTGACATAAATAGCTGACATTATAAATCTTATCGCCTTCAGCTAGCGGCATAGACCCGGTGATAATATTGGCATTATATTCAACTGCCATACGCGACATTGCATCACGAAAAGTTTCTGTGTACTCCGCTAAATAACGAATTGCCTCAGTTTGATTACTTTGCTCAGTGAGGCCCATTAATGGCGCATTGAAGAATTCCGGAAACAGAATAAAGTCACTTTTATAATCAGATACCGTATCAACAAAATACTCCACCTGTTTGAGAAGCTCTTCAACAGACTCAACACAACGCATTTGCCATTGTACGGCACCGACTCGGACAATTGACTTGGTTGACTCAAGTACCGTATCAGTCGGCTCAAACATAATGTTATTCCACTCTAGTAAAGTGGCATAACCGACAGATTCTTGATCTTCAGGAAGGTACTTTTTGAGTAAACGTTTTACTTGGAAGTCATTAGAAAGCTGAAAACTTAAAATCGGATCATAAAGCTCTTTGTGGTCAACTTTTTCGATGTACTCCATTGGCGACATTTCTGCACTGTGATTGTAATAACGCGGAATTCGCCCACCCGCTAAAATAGCGCGTAAGTTATACTGACGGCACAGCTCTTTACGTGCATCGTATAAGCGGCGCCCAAGTCGCATCCCTCGGTGAGTTGATGATATAACCACATCTAAACCATAAAGCGCATCGCCTTCAGGGTCACTAAATACTCGGTCATGGCCATCAACAATATCTTCATAGGTATGCGGGTTCGAAAAACGAGCGTAATCTACCTGAACACTTAACGCGATGCCCACTAAAACACCATCGTCAACAATGCCTATTTGTCCTTCTGGAAACTGATCTATCAGCCTAAAAATGGTGTGGCTTGGCCATGCACCGCCAAGCCCTGGATATGCTTGGTCCATAAGAGTTTTTATTTGTGGGTACTGTTCTTTAGTTAGATTACAGATCTCTAAATGCGTTTTTTCGGCCGGCATAGATACTCCTTTTTTAGGCACGAGATAACAAGCAAAGCAAACATTCAGTCAGCATGTTTCTAGATTAGCTTTAACTAGAGTGGCATCAAATCCCCACTCTGCCAAGACCCAAAGCTTAACAAACGTGATGTGAACAAACGCTTATCTTCACTGATAAACATTCGCTGCAAGCGTTTACACAGCAAAAGCGATCAATTATAAACCTGCATTGCTCAACTTTTCATCTATAATTACGCTACACTCCATGTGTATTTGAGGTGGGATTGATCAAACGTCTACTAAAACAATCAAAGCAATCTGGCTTAGAAGAGATTGAGCACGTTAAGTTTCTAATTATTTGTAAAATTGCCTATTTCGCGCTCATTGTTCATGTCTTGCTAATCCCCGCGTTTGCCCATATAGGTGCAAACATGCTTGCTTTAGTTAATATTTTGAGTGTTCTCGCTTGGGCCAGCGGCATCTTTTTAATTAAGCAAGGACTGACTTCCCTGGCACTTCGAGTATTTTGCCTTGAAGTAATTATTCATGCTGTGATTGTCTGTGCCACCCTTGGTTTAGGTGCGGGGTTTCAGTTTTACTTGTGGACAGTCTCTTGTATTTTAATGATCGACTACCAATTAACTTTTAAACGAGCGGCAATCTATAGCTTAGTAATGATTGCCACATTCGCCCTTCTCTATGTGTTTTTTGCGGACGTTCAGTACAGCTTTGCTTACCCAGAATTACTTCCACACGTTAATGTGATAAATATTATTATTGCTGGCTTACCCATGGTATACGGCATGGGTTTAATTAGAGAAATCACCATATCACAACGAATTGAGTTAACAGAAATGGCAGCCCGCGATCCTCTCACCAAACTTTATAATCGTCGTTTTGCAAAAAAATTAATTACCTCAGCACATAAGAAAAGTATTGAGCAAGATAGCAATATTTGTATTGTTATGGCAGATATCGATAAGTTTAAAAATATCAATGACAACTACGGCCATGATAAGGGTGATACGATACTCATTAATGTTGCCAAACTAATTAGCCAATTCATCAATGATGAAGATATTGCTGTACGCTGGGGCGGCGAAGAATTTTTATTATTATTAACCAATACAGATGCAAAACAAGCCTACGCAAAAATTGAAACTTTGCGTATAAAAATCGCCGAGCTAGAAGCGCATCCTGATTTCCCTGATATCAATGTAACTATGAGCTTTGGACTCATTGAGTGGCAACCACTCGCTTCGATAGAAAAAATGTTGCAACATGCCGATGAGGCTCTTTATAGAAGCAAGCATGCAGGACGCAACCAAACGACCGTTGCCAAGGGAGAATGTCCTGCTTTTAAGGATGCTGATGCGGTTAATTAACCGCATCAATGGTGATACTGTGAGCAATCTCTTGAGGCAATAATGGCGTTAAACCATTGCTGACATAGTCGTTGAATCCAGCTCTATAAAATTCCGACAATGGATGTCCCGATTGACCACCAGGTATAGCCATAATGGCATTATCTAAGTGTCCTGGTTGTACAATAAAACGCTGCGAAGCACCAAAGCTTCGCCCTTGTACCGCAGGCATAAAGGTATCACCAAAACCAGGGGCTACAGGCATATTTAACAAGCTTTTAAGTACGGGTATTTGTTTGGCAAACGGGTGCTCAATCACTAATTCGTTGACCTTACCCCATTGCCAACTGTGTGGATTGTTGCCGTACTGCTCTGTGAGTTTAGTAATCACGCGATCAAAGGCGCCTAACATTTGTTGCTGCCAATTTTCGTACTTAGGATTTAACCATGTTTGAGGCTGAGCTTTGATAAGTTGCCAAACGGCAGGCTCTAAGTCTCGTTTTACTGGCTTTAAGCTACTATCGAGAGCTTTTAGCTTATTCTCAATTGGACTAAATAAACCATTGATCACTTCACTGCGATAACGTTTTACCAAGGTATAGCCAACTGAGTCACTACAAGCGCACGCCTGCCAATTGTTTAATTCATTTAAATATAAGGCATATTTATCGCCTGCAGCGCTAAGCTGTTTGACTAGTAATTGATGCCAAGCAGTTAAGAAGCGTGCTTCGTTATCATGTTGTAAGTCATAAAAATCTTGTTCGTTGAACTGCTGTTTTTCAAATAAGCGATCGCGAATTTGTGCAGAGCGAGCCCCCATTGCATAGCCACCATTACCAAAACGCTGATTATCTTGCGCAGAAACAACCCGTGAGTTTCCTGTCCATAACCGACCACTTTCTGGGTTTTTTACAAATGGACGCTGCGTTTCGTTTTCATGCCAAGCAGCAGGATACGCTTGCTCAGAAACAGCTAATTGATGCGGCATTTTACGAGCGGGAACTGCTCCCATATTTTTCCAAGCAGCATTACCTTTATCATCAACAACTATCAGGTTTTGTACTGGAATACCAACGTCCGCAGCAAGCGTTAATGCATCATCAACATTGTTTGCTTGCTCAAGCTTAAGCAACTCCATATCAACCGCATACTCATGGTGAGCAACCCAACTTAAGGCATAAGGTTTGCCGTTAATTTCTTTAACAGGGCCATACTCACTCATGGTTAAAGCATAATTTTCAACGTTGCCATCATTAAGTAAGATGGGTTCATCTATCAGCCAAGTTTTCTCTTTACTCTCAAGAGCAATCCAATCGGCAGTATCTAGATAACCATTAGTAAATCCCCAAGCTATTTTATTATTGGTACCAACAACAATGGCTGGAGCCCCGGGTAATGACACACCAGTTATTTGTTGCATTTCACCATTTAATGGGTAATTAAGCTGCGCACGATACCAAATAATTGGCACTGCAAATGATAAGTGCATATCGTCAGATAGCATTGCAGCACCCGTTTCAGTTAGCTGCCCAGTGACTGCCCAGTTATTACTACCAAGCTCTTTACGGTTTGCAATCTCGGTCGAAGCCCATAAAGCGTCTTTAAGCGCAGGAATACCGCCGTTATAAGGTGCAAGCTGACTGTTATCGAGCGCGGCTTGATATTGGCTTGGCTGAGTAATAAAGTCGACCATCGCTTTGCCATATAGGTCTTCGATTTCGATCAGCGTTTGGTCACGCTCAAACGTAGCAGTTTGTAAATCTAAGTACATGCTAAAAATGATTAGTAAGCTGTCTTCACTTTGCCAAGGTTTTGCTTCAGCGCCAGTGAGCAAATATTCAAAGCTATCATAGCCAACTTGTGCATGGCCTTCATTGACTCCATTTGCATATGCTTGCAATAGCACTTTATCTTTAGCAGGTAATTGCGCGACTGCAATCTGGCTACGTTTTCGTAATTGATGAAAACGCATTTTTTTATCAAGCCCAACAGCAGCTTTACCAAATAACTCACTAAGTTCACCTGCCGCATTGCGGCGCAGTAAGTCCATTTGAAAGAATCGGTCCTGACCATGAGCAAAGCCTAAGGCATAGGCCGCATCTAAACGGTTCTCGGCATGAATAACAACCTGCCCTAAGGAGTCCCGTTCAATCTTTACTGATTGCGAAATAGCATCACTTTTACCCCGGCCATCAAGTACCGGTAAACTTAAATTTAATACGCCATAAACAAGCCCGGTTGCCAGTAACACCAATACAAACAGGCCTATGAGTAACCATTTGATTATCTTAAACATGCCAATTTTCCTTGCGCTGAATTAACACTGTATTAACCTGGTATATTAACCTGAGTTTTATGAAAAAATAGTGTTGCGATACAAATAATTAAATTTAACGTCCTAGGTTAGCTGTTCATTGTTAATTACCACAGAAATTGTCTATAGTAGGTAGATAGTATAAAACCTGATATTTCTCATGCCGCTAGCGACCGAAGCAGATAATAAAAAACTACAAAAATTGAAGCTAGCCTTCTGGTTATCACTTGCCTGTATCGTGGTAATTGGTCTTTTAATCGAGCAAATTAATTACAATCGTGAAAAAGATGCTTTTCGCTCTCAAGAACTAGCGAAAATAAGCGCTTATCGCGCAGAACTCGAAGCAAAGATGGTTTCTAACATTCAACTTGTGCGCGGCCTTGCTGTTGCCGTTGCTGCCGAGCCAAATTTAGACCAAGCTCGCTTTACGCAAATAGCTAGCCCCTTATTTTCAACCTCCTCAGAGCTCAGAAACATCGGCGCAGCCCCAGATATGATTATCCAGATGACTTACCCTCTTGCGGGGAATGAGAAATCTATTGGACTAAACTTTTTAGAAGCCCCTCGGCAACGCGATGATGCAATTAGAGCACGAGATGAAAACCGTATTGTTATGGCTGGCCCATTAGAGCTGGTGCAAGGTGGCCAAGCGCTAATAGCAAGAATGCCCGTATTCACACCACCCGAGCTCACTTTTTGGGGATTACTCTCGGTGGTACTCGATATAGATAAGATCTACAGTAACTCAGGTTTAATTGCACTGAGTCAACATTATGAAGTTGCGCTGCAAGGGCGCAACGGCCGCGGTTCAAAAGGTGACTTTTTTTACGGTTCTAAAGACGTGCTCAACACCAACCCTCTGAGTTTTAGAATTAACTTTCCAGGTGGTGAGTGGCAAATGTATGTCACACCTAAATCTGGATGGCAGCCTCCAAGCTCTGCAATTTGGCCACTGAGACTAGCCATTATTTCATTCTGTATTTTGTTTGCTGGCGCTTCAGTATTCTTCTTACGTATGGTTGAACGACAGCACAAGAGCGAGCGAATGCTAGAAACCATGAGTAGCCTCGCCAAAGTCGGTGCTTGGTCATTCAACCTTGAGAAAAAAACCGTATATTGGTCTGACATGACCAAGCAAATATTTAAGCTTCCCCTAAATGTCCAGCCTGAATGGCCTACTAACTATACTCTTTTCAAAGCCGGTGAAAGTCGTGAAAAAATTCGCCGCCTTAACGAGCGCGCAATTAAGCATGGTGAAAGTTTTGAAACACAAGTAGAGATTATCACTGCTGAAGGTGATGAAGTTTGGGTACTGTTACACGGAGAAGCTGAGCATAAAAATGGCCGCTGTATAAAATTATTTGGCTCACTGCAAAATATTGATACCCGTAAGCGAGTAGAGCTCGAAAATAACAAGATCGCCTTACATAACGAGATCCTTGCATCATTAACCGTCAATGATGCTGTACTGACAGGTAACCTTAACCTTTCTAAACATGTCATTGTGCAAGCTATTTGCCATGCATTCGATATTGATCGCGCGAGTATTTGGTTATTCAGTGACGATCGTCAATCGCTCAACACCTTTGCGATTCACGACCAGAGTCAGCCTGAATTTAGTGAAGCAATATCACTACAACAAATTGAATTTCAAAATTATTTTGATGCCATTAATAATCACGCTGTGATAAATGCCAGTGATGCACAGCAACACCCACTGACTAGCGATTTACGTAGCAATTACCTAGATTGGTTTAATATACGCTCAATGCTCACCGTGATAATTCCAACAGGAAGCAAAACGATGGGGGTAGTGTGCGCTGAAAAATGCCATAACCGCAGACATTGGAGTAAAAATGAAGAGAGCTTTTTAATCGCTGTTGCTGCGTTAATTGGAAGTTTACACGCAAGTCAGCGCCGTATAGAGACTGAGCATCAGCTAGTCCAAGCAAAAGAGGCAGCTGAACAAGCAGTAAAAGCCAAAAGTGAATTTTTAGCGAGCATGAGTCATGAGATCCGCACACCCATGAATGGCGTGATTGGGATGCTCAATATCATTAAGCAAACCAAATTAGACAACCAGCAAAGCCATCATATCGATTTGGCGCAATCATCGGCTGAGTCTTTACTGCATATCATTAATGATATTCTAGACTTTTCTAAAATTGAGGCTGGTAAACTCGATATTGAAAATGTGAGCTTCAACGTATTAAAACTACTTGGCGATACGATTGAATCGTTTGCTATCAAAGCAGAGCAAAACAATACCAAGTTACTGTTAGATACTACACAACTTAATCATGGGTTTATTATTAGTGACCCGAATCGTATTAGACAAATCATCAATAATTTAGTGAGTAATGCCGTTAAATTCACCAAAGATGGTGAGATTATCGTCATCGCCAAACTCGAAACAAGCGACGAAGAGTTGTTTTTGAACTGCTCTGTTATTGATTCTGGCGTTGGGATTAAACCTGAAAAACAAGCCACCTTATTTGACTCATTCACACAAGCAGATGCATCAACCACACGTCAATACGGCGGGACAGGACTTGGGCTTGCGATTGTAAAACAGCTCTGCCAGTTAATGGAGGGGGATGTAAGTGTAATTAGTTCATATGGGGAAGGCAGCACCTTTAATTTTTCTGTAAAAGTTAAACGTGATCACACAAAACAAGCACCTGAACCTAGCCACATCTTAGATAAAAAGCATATTTTAATTGCTGATAACTGTAGGCTAAGTATCAATATCACCAAAAAACAGTTGCAGTTGTGGGGTGCTGAAGTAGAAGCATATAGCGATATGTCAAGCTTACTCAATTTTGCTTCAATGCCTGACAATAAAGGTTGTGATGCCATTTTAGTTGATTATCAGTTTTATAGCAGCGCAACAAAAGAGCACCAACAAGCGTTCTTAAAGTACTTTAATGCCACTAGCTGCAAACGAATTCTGATGGCACCAATGAACCTTACGGAAAAACAAACAAGACAAACAATAAAAGTTGAGAGTATTATCTTCAAACCATTAACACAGTCTGATTTATTTAATTCACTAGTAAATGACAAGTACATTGAACAGCAGCAAGTCAGTAAAGAAACGTTAATAACCAAGGCTGTAACCAATAACAGTAATACAGAGTCACAGGTTTTGCTCGTTGAAGATAATAAAGTGAATCAGATGGTCGCCGGCTCATTATTAAAACAAGCAGGCCTTAGTTTTGATATTGCCGAAAATGGTCTTGAAGCAATTGCAAAACTTTCAAGTCGTGAGCAAAGGCCTTATCTTTTAGTGTTAATGGATTGCCAAATGCCAGAAATGGATGGTTACCAAGCAACACGGGCCATTCGTGCTGGTAAAGCAGGTGCAGCTCATCAAGGGGTTAATATCGTCGCACTGACAGCAAATGCAATGCAAGGTGACAAAGAACGTTGTTTAAACGCTGGTATGAACGACTACGTCACCAAGCCCCTTAAATTTGACTCGCTCAATAAAAAGTTAACAGTGTGGCTAAGCACTGAAGAATAAAGAAAGAGAGTAAAACCATGCAATTATCATCAATTCAACAACGCGTTATTGGCTGTTTACTCGAAAAGCAAAGTACAACACCCGAACATTACCCATTATCTTTAAACTCACTTACTAATGCATGTAATCAAAAATCTAACCGTGAGCCAGTAATGTCTCTAACTGAAGCGCAAGTCCAAGATACCCTTGATGAACTTATTGCATCACGCTTGGTAACGGTTGATGAAGGACTGTCAGGGCGTGTAAATAAATATGCTCATCGCTTTTGTAATACCGAATTTGGCAGTTTGCAATTTAGTGGGCAGCAACGCGCCATTATTTGTTTGTTACTATTACGAGGCCCGCAAACACCGGGAGAACTAAGAACTCGCAGCAACCGACTGGCTGAGTTTAGTAATGTCAATGAAGTCGAAGCAGCATTAAATGCACTCATCGAGCAAGAATATGTTGCACGCTTAGCACGAGAGCCAGGCAAACGAGAAAGCCGTTACATGCACTTATTTGTAGACCCAGACAGCATTACTGAAGACATGGCAGCTAATGAGCCTTTTCAGGACAACAGTAGTGAAGTGCAACAATTACGAAGCGAAATCGAAGATCTTAAGCAACAAATTAACGCAATAAAAGCGCATTTAGGTCTTTAATAAAAATCACGCCCGTAACATAATGTATAAAACGCTGACAACCATAACGAAAAATAGGAGCTCTACCATGCGTGCCGACATTCTGGCGGAAATGAAAGTCCAACCAACTATTGATGTAAAAGCGGAAATTACCCGTCGCGTTAACTTTCTTAAAAGCCGACTTATTGCTGCGCACTCTCGCTCACTTGTATTAGGGATCAGTGGTGGTGTTGACTCATCAACCTGTGGCCGTTTATGCCAATTAGCTGTTGATGAACTAAACCAAGAGCACAACACCAACGAATATCAATTTATTGCAGTACGCTTACCTTATGGCGTACAAGCAGACGAAGACGAAGCGCAACTCGCGGTTGATTTTATTCAACCGAGTAAGCGTATGACGGTTAATATCAAAGCTGCTGTAGATGGCATGCATGAGCAAGCAATGGCTGCAGTTGTTGGTGGTAATGCTGAATTACCAGAGCAAGCTAAAATCGACTTTATCAAAGGTAATGTAAAAGCGCGCCAACGCATGGTTGCGCAATACGAAATTGCCGGTTTCTGTCAAGGCTTAGTGGTTGGTACCGATCACAGTGCAGAAAACATCACTGGCTTTTACACTAAATTTGGTGACGGAGCGTGTGATTTAGCACCGTTATTTGGTTTATCAAAACGCCAAGTTCGTGCGCTTGCTGAGCACTTAGGTGCGCCAGCTGTACTAGTACATAAAGCCCCAACCGCTGACTTAGAGTGTGACCGCCCAGGCCTTACCGATGAAGAAGCGCTTGGCTTAACTTACGATCAAATTGATGATTTCTTAGAAGGTAAAGATGTCAGCAATGAAGTCGAAGAAAAGCTAACAGCTATTTACTTACGTACTCAGCATAAGCGCCAAGCAATCCCAACGGTTTACGATGCGCTTTAAATAACGATCAATAATTCATAAATAGTAAACGACACTTCTAGGGCAATGAGTAGCAGTAAAAAGCTAATGAGTTGCCCACTTTTCACTCTTGCACACACATAAGCACCTAGCGGTGCGCCCAGCACCACAACAGGAATAGCAGCTAATAGATAGGCTTGAATTTGTGGGTTAATAGTCTCGAGGTAAAAATAATTCATAACACTTGCTACGACAGACGTCACAGCCATAATGATCACTGTGGTTGCCGTTGCACGTTGAATATTCGCGTTATATGCAATAACTAACAGCGCAAAAACAGCAATATCGGCGCCCGACCCAACCAATCCTGATGCAACACCACCAAGCGTAGCTATCAACGCGACTCGCGTTTTATTTACGGTGATCTTTGTCTGGCTACAAATATGCTGAGCTCGGCGATAAATACGCCACGCTAAGGTCAACGCAAAACATAATAATAGTGCACTAAAGACCGCTTTCACCGCTAACCTTGGTAAGTGATCAGCAATGAAAAATAAACTCAATATAGCGCCGAAAATAGCCATTGGCGTCGCGATTAATACCACTTGTTTGTAATAAGGGATACGGCTAAAAATAATTGTTAAAGCAGCAGCTGTCATACCAAAGCTTTGTATAGCAAGAGAAAACACTTTCGCTGTCGCAGGTTCTATCGCTAATATTTTGGTCATTACCGGAAACGCTACCGCACCGCCTCCCAGAGCAGTGCCACCAGCGACAAATGAGCCAACCGCCATCGTTGCAGCAATACTCAATTGCGTCACAAAATTACTCACTGCATTAGCGGGGCCTTGCAAAAGCAATAAAGTACAATAAACAGCGATAATAAATAGCCATGGTACGGTTCGTAGCCAGCTAAATGATTTAATGACAGCAAGCATAATGAAAAAGAAAAGTATCAAGTATGGCTATTATGCCTGAGACTGAAAACCGGGCAACTGATCTATGATTGCCAGTATTGCGTAGAATGTTTGGCAACATGAATGCAGTAAAGGTGAAATAGTTCTGTAATTTGGTTTATAGTTGTTACAGTTAAATACATTACTTTTCAAATCAAAAATCTAAGGTTTTATATTAGTTTATGTCATCGCCCATTTTAATTACTGGCGCAGGCCAACGTATTGGACTCGCTGTGGCCGAGCACTTTTTAGCGCAAGGGCAAGAAATAATAGTAACTTACCGTACCCGTCATGAAGCGATAGATGTGCTTGCAGGTAAAGGTGCCACTTGTATCCATGCCGATTTTAATAATGACCAAGCTATTGGGCATTTTATTGAAGAATTAAAAACCCATACCAACCAACTCAAAGCAATTATCCATAATGCGTCTAGCTGGGACTGTGAAGCAAATAACCACGATTACGCAGACCTATTTGACAACATGATGCGTATTCACGCCAAAGCGCCCTATTTAATCAATTTAGCAGCCTCTGACTTGCTATTACATTATCAGCAAAACAGTGGCCAAGCCGCAGATATTATTCATTTAACCGATTATGTTGTTGAGAAAGGCAGTCCTAAACACCTAGCTTATGCTGCAAGTAAAGCAGCGCTTGATAATTTAACCAAGTCGTTTGCTGCTAAATTCGCACCTGCCATTAAAGTAAATGCAATTGCGCCTTCGTTGATCATTTTTAACGAACACGACAGCGACGAGTACAAAGCAAAAACATTAAAGAAATCGCTAATGGGCATTGAGCCCGGCTGCGCCGAGATTATTAACAGCGTAGAACTATTACTAAACAGTCACTACATCACAGGTCGTTCTATGCCTGTTGATGGTGGCAGACATTTAAAATAACGAATTACTGAGAAAGCTATGCACGATGATTTAAAAAACAGTTACCAGCAAATAATTAGCGCAGTGGGTGAAGATCCTGCTCGTGAAGGATTACTCGACACACCAAAGCGCGCTGCAAAAGCGATGGAGTATCTGACTAAAGGCTATCGTCAAACATTAGATGAAATCACCAACAATGCGGTATTTACTTCAGATGCCGATGATATGGTATTGATCCAAGACATTGAGCTTTACTCTATGTGTGAACATCACTTACTGCCGTTCGTTGGCCGCTGTCATATTGCTTATATCCCAAACGGTAAAGTACTTGGCTTGTCAAAGTTTGCTCGTATTGTTGACATGTATGCTCGTCGTTTTCAAATTCAAGAACAGCTAACCCACCAAATTGCTAAAGCGGTTGAAGAAGTGACTGGTGCGAAAGGCGTTGGCGTAATTGTTGAAGCAAAGCACATGTGTATGATGATGCGCGGTGTTGAAAAGCAAAACTCGAGTATGCGTACATCAGTTATGTTAGGTAACTTCAGAGCCGATCCAAAAACCCGTAACGAGTTCTTACAACTAGTTAGAGGGTAACGATGGCCAACGCAATTATTAATGTCACTAATCTCAGGCTACGAACCTTTATTGGTTTTAACCCTGAGGAACGTGAGAAAAAGCAAGATGTAGTGATTAATTTAGAAATTCATTACCCTGCTGATCAAGCTTGTGAGACTGATGCGGTTGATAAAGCGCTAAACTACAAGACCATCACCAAAGAAGTGATCAGCCTTGTCGAAGAAGGCCACTTTTTGCTGTTAGAAAAATTGGTTGCTGAAATTTTAGCAATTTGCCACCAGCATCAAAGTGTTCACTATGCCAAAGTGCGCGTCGATAAACCTCATGCGCTGCGTTTTGCTGATTCAGTATCACTGACACTTGATTGGCAAAAAAGCTAAAATAGTTTTTCTAGCCCTACCGCAAAGGCAAGCACAGCTAAATAACGTGCGCCTTTGCCTAGGGTTACGAGAAACAAAAAGAGCGAAAACTTGACCCTAAAAATTCCGCCAACAACCGTTAAAGGGTCCCCGACAATAGGCAGCCAAGCAAACAACAAACTGTAAATACCGTACTTATTGAATTGCTTTTCGGCTTTGTCTATCGACTTTTCTGAAACGGGAAACCATTTGCGGTCTTTAAATCGCATGACTTGCGTGCCCAGCCAATAATTCACGCAACTCCCAAGCACATTGCCCACGGTTGCACTTAGCCATAACAACCAAAGTAGATAGTCACCACTGGCTATCATAGCAGTCATCACTAATTCTGAAGAGCTAGGTAATAAGGTTGCGGAAATAAACGCGCTGAGAAATAACGATAAATAGGCCATAAACATCACATAAAAAAGCTCAGCAAACGGCTGAGCTTTTAATATACCCAAACCACCTTACTTTATAAATTCTATCGCCATTGGGTATTTAACTTCTTTACCATCGTTGGCTTTAATCGCCGATACTACCACCATAATTAATGAGAATAGCGCTACCAATGGCAGTAGAATGACACCAACGACAACAAACATCAGCATGAAGCAGACAATGTAGGCGATCATCATGGTTAATTGAAAGTTTAATGACTTGCGGCCATGCTCTGCAACGAGCGGCATTTCTTCTTTTTTTACAAGCCAAACAATCAAAGGCCCAATTACCGAGCCGAACGGGAAAAGCAAGCCAGCTAAGGCACTTAAGTGACAAAACATTGCCCACATGCGCTGCTCTTTATCTGCCACAATTATTTCAACTTTTTGATTATCATCCATTTTAAATTCCTTGTTATGGGTCTGTTTATTTCTCTACTATAAACCTTAATGACCTTTTACCCTAGCTAAATTGATTAAATTTAAAGCTCTCAACCAACACAAAAGGCTGTAATCAACGTTGTGATAAAAATGTGATAACTTCGTGAAGGTTTCTGGATATTGCTATTCGATACTGATTTTGAATCATCAAAAACAGGAATCTAATATGAAAGCTTTACCTTTAACTTTGTTCGCTGCATGCGCAGTAACCAGCCTTGCAAGCCACGCTGCTGAGCTTGATATAAAACTAACTAACCTCACGCAAGGTTTACACTTTACCCCTATTCTCATTACTGCTCATAACAGTGACAACAAACTTTTCAGCGTTGCAATGCCTGCTTCTACAGCCTTACAAACGATGGCTGAGGGCGGCAATCTCGAGCCGTTAATGAGTGAAGCCACAGCCGCAAACAGCGATATGGTTGCCAACCCAGCTGAAGGTTTACTGGCACCAGCAAGCTCAACGATGGCTAGCTTATCCACCAAGGATGGCAATAACTACTTATCTCTAACAGCAATGCTACTGCCTACCAATGATGGCTTTGTAGGTTTAGATAGTTGGATGATCCCAGCAGAAGCTGGTACCTATACTGTTTATCTCAATGCGTATGATGCGGGTACCGAAGCCAATGATGAGCTTGTTGTTGAGGGCTCAGGCATGCCGGGCACGCCAGGCATTCCTGCTGCACCGGGTGGCAATGCGGGTATGAATGGCAGCGGCGTCACCAGTAGCGAAACAAATATGATGGTGCATATTCATCCGGGTAATTTAGGTGACGACGATTTAGAAGCGGGGATGAGCGATCTCGATAACACAGTACACAGATGGTTAAACCCAGTTGCGATGCTAACAGTTACGGTTAAATAGGAGGTTATTATGCGCTTTTCAAAAAGCTTAATTATCCTCGCATTGAGCGCCGGCCTTGCAGCCTGTGGGGATTCAGATAAATCATCAGACAACATGGATGAAGCGCTTGAAGAAATGACAATGGAAATGGGTGAGGTGGCGACAAATCATCAATTTATGGTGGAGGTAGTCAACCTCACTGCCGCCCAGCCATTTTCTCCCATTGCTGTGATTGCTCACACAGAAGGCATGCTTTGGCAAATTGGCGAGCCAGCATCTGAAGCTCTTGAAATTATGGCTGAAGGCGGCGATAACAGCGAGCTACTCGCTGCAGAAATGACAATGCAAGCAGCTTCCGACGAAAGCCCATTACCACCTGGGGAGCGAATCACATTGACCCTGACGACAGGTGAGCTTGATTCATTAAAAATCAGCTTAGCAACCATGTTGGTGAATACAAATGACGCGTTTACCGGTCTTAATGCTATAGACGTGTCTTCGTTAGCGGTTAATGAGTCACTGTCTCGCACTAGTTTTGCCTATGATGCAGGCACAGAAGCTAACTCTGAAGCACAAGGCACGATCCCTGGTCCTGCTGACTCAGGCGAAGGTTACAACGAAATGCGCGACGATACTAACCGTGTTGCAATGCACCCAGGTGTGGTTAGTCAAGATGATGGCCTTGCAAACTCAGTGCTCACTAGCCAGCATAAGTTTGATAACCCGGTTGCTCGGATCAAGATAACGCGGACGCAATAATAATCGCACTCCTTACACCGAGGTCATAAGGATGTGCCTCTGTGATTTGGAGTAAGCAATGCGCCAAGAAAAATTATTAATTGTCGAAGATGATAGAGCAATACGCCAACTTATCAGCACGCAATTACACTGCCTAAATTTACATATTGATGAAGCATCGAGCGCAGAGGCTGCAATAAAGAAGCTTGCCAGCTCGAGCTATGGCTTAGTACTGCTCGATATCAACCTACCACAAATGGATGGCTTGAGCTTATGTCGCAAAATTAAAGAGCACTACCCAAGCATTGCTGTTATTTTACTAACCGCACTCAGTAGTGACATGGACAGAGTGATTGGTCTGGAAATGGGCGCTGATGATTACATTTGCAAACCTTTTTTCGCTAGAGAGTTACAAGCACGAATTAAAACTCAATTACGGCATAGGTCGCAACTGATAGCAGCCCAATCACATCATGAAGACAGCGCTCAAGCGGCAATTCAACTTGGAGAGCTTCACATTGAATTTACCAGCCACCAAGCATTTTTAGCTGATAAGGCAATTAACTTAACCGCTACCGAATTTGATTTACTCGTTTACTTTGCCAAGCACCCAAATCATGTTTTTAGTCGCCAACAGTTACTTGACCAAGTATGGGGTTATCAACACAGCGGCTACGAGCATACAGTCAATTCTCATATAAACCGTTTACGTAGTAAATTTGAGCAGCATCACCCAGCAACCTTTATAGAAACAGTCTGGGGTGTAGGTTATAAACTAAATCCAGGTCAGTTGAGTGCAAGCTAATGAAATCAATGACGCTTTATCAAAAACTTGCTTGGTCATTGGTGCTTATTTTTAGCCTGTTGTGTGCGCTGGTTTTAAATTGGAGCAAGCAATTAGAGCAAAGCTCTGTACACCATGCCCAGCAAAACTTGCACCTCCAACTAGCCGAGCATTTAGTGCACGACAATCCACTGATCAAACAAGGTGTGTATGACTATGATGCGCTAGAAAACCTATTCCACACACTGATGATACTTGGCCCAGCTTTTGAGTTTTATTTTGTAGACCCTGAAGGTCATTTACTGACTTATTCAGCCAAGCCGGGGCAAGTCGTTAGGCAACAAATAAACTTAGGCCCAATACAGAAACTAATTGAAGACCCAACTGCCACACCGATTTATGGTGACGATCCGCGCAGCAAAGATGGCGTAAAAATATTTTCAACTGCGCCGGTTCATAATCAGCAACAGCTGCAAGGCTATTTATACGTGATTATTGGCGGGCAAGATTACGATACAACCCTTAAAAACATTAAAGCCAATGATAACCTTTGGCTTGCCGCTATGTGGTTTGTAGCCGCCTTAGTTGCGCTCTTTATTGCGATGTTGCTGTTATTTCGGTTTTTCACCTTACCACTAAAAAAACTCAATAAAGAGCTTAATAAAATAGAAGCGGCTAACTACAGCCTAACCAAAATGTCATTGGATTCTAGCTACACAGCTCATGATGAAATAGGCAATTTAAGTAAAGGCGTCAACGCCATGCTGGCGCGTATTGATGAGCAGTTTCAGTCATTACAGCAAGCCGATAAACAACGCCGAGAGTTACTCACTCACTTATCACACGATTTACGTACGCCGCTATCTTCACTGCACGGCTTTCTGGAGGTGATCAATAAACCGAATAGCCACTTAAACGAGCCTGAGCAACGTCATTATCTCAACCTTGCAATGGATAATTGCCAGCAACTAAAACAGCTGATTGAGCAAATTTTTGAATTAGCTAATTTAGAATGCGGCCAAGTAAAAATACAATCCGAGACTTTTAATTTGGGCGAGTTGATTTATGATTGTGTAGCAAAGCTTGCTCTAACAGCGCAATCAGCAGGAATTTCACTCAAGGTTATTCCCGAAATTTGCGATTTTACCGTGACGGCAGACATCGCAAAATTAGAGCGGGTGCTTACAAACTTAATCGAAAATGCCATTCGGCACACACCAAATGGCGGTGAAATTGCCGTTAAGGTTAGCCAGCAAAGTGATCAGTTATACGTGGCAGTGTCTGATACCGGGGTTGGTATTCATGAGGATGAACTCAATGCGATTTTCGAACCTCACTATCAGGCGCGTAATAGTATAAAACGAGGCTCAACAGGCTTAGGGCTCGCTATTTGCAAGCAACTGCTCACCCTAATGGATAGTGAAATAAACGTAAAAAGTACCTTAGGAAAAGGCAGTGAATTTCGTTTTAATTTAGCTATGCAGGCACCCGCTTAATCACGGATGCCTGTGTTGTTATTATTTTTCGATACCCGCCAAATCGAGCATAAAGGCGTAATATAAAGCAGTATCTTGCAAGCTTTTAAAGCGCCCAGAAGCACCGCCATGCCCTGCTTCCATGTCGGTTTTGAACAGCAACAGGTTATCATCGGTTTTATATTCACGTAGCTTAGCAACCCATTTTGCCGGCTCAAAATACTGCACTTGTGAGTCGTGCAAACCGGTAGTAACTAACATATTTGGGTAAGCCTGCTTCTTAACTTGGTCGTACGGCGAATATGACAGCATGTAATCATAATAGACTTTATCGTTCGGGTTACCCCACTCGTCATACTCATTCGTTGTGAGTGGTAAGCTGGCATCAAGCATAGTCGTAACTACATCAACAAAGGGTACTGCGGCAATCACCCCTTTATATAGCTCAGGCGCTTGATTAACAACAGCCCCCATTAGCAAGCCACCCGCACTGCCTCCCATGGCAAAAATATTATCTTTATCAGCATACTTTTGAGCAGCTAGAGACTTAGTCACATCTATAAAATCATTAAAGGTGTTTTGTTTCTTCAGCAACTTGCCGTCTTCGTACCAAGGGCGACCCAGCATTTGCGAGCCACGAATATGCGCAATCGCAAACACAAAACCACGATCAAGCAAACTTAAGCGTGAACTTGAAAAGCTCGGATCCATGGTCGCACCATACGAACCATAACCATATTGCATAAGCGGATTAGAGCCGTCTTTTTTGAACTTGTCTTTACGATAAACAAGGCTAACAGGAACATCGACACCATCTCGGGTAGTCACATAAACTCGCTCAGAGGCATAGTTGTCAGGGTTAAAATCACCTAACACTTTACGCTGTTTAAGCAGTGTTTTTTCGCCACTTTCTAGGTTGATATCGTAGCTGCTGCCTGGCGTCGTCATACTTGAATAGTAAACACGTAAGTTAGGGTTATCTAACTCACGATTACCATAACTAAAGACCATATAAGTTGGGTCATTAAACGCAACGACTTGCTCTTGTTGGTTACGAAGGTCGCGAATAGTGATTCGGGTTTGCCCCATTTCTCGCTCTTCGTAAACTAAATGATTGTTAAATAAATCAATGCCTTCAAGTTTCACGTTATCACGACCAGCAATTATCGTTTGCCATTGTGCTTTATCATGAGCTTTATCGCGATGCACTTTCATCAGTTGGAAGTTAACAGCATTTAAATTAGTAACGATGTAATACCAATCACCTAACTTTTTGATGTCATATTCAAGTCCTGCTTCGCGTTCAATAAAACGTTTTGGCATTGCTTTGACATCATTAGCATCAATAACCGACACACCCGATGCACTGGTACTGCCATGACTAATATAGATTTCTTGTTGGTCTTTACTCTTATAAATACTGGTGTAGTAACTGGTGTTTTTCTCTTCGTAAACGAGTTCGTCGTCGGCTTGCGGGGTGCCTAGCGTATGGCGATATACTTGGTAGCCTAACAGCGTTTGTAGGTCTTTTTTGATGTAGTAAAAGGTTTTGTTGTCATTTGCCCAGACTACATCACCTTCCGTGCCTTCAAGGCTTTCTGTGAGCATTTTACCTGTGGTTAAATCTTTTACTTTAATTGTGTAAATACGGCGACTCACAGTGTCTTCACCATAAGCCAGCAAATTGCCATTTGGGCTGACAGCTAAACCTGTTACGGCAAAATAGTCATGATTTTTAGCCAGCTCATTCACATTTAAGATAACCTGCTTATCCTCTCCTTGGCTATCTTTGCTGCGCACATACACTGGGTATTCGTCATCACCGCGCGTTTGTGAGAAGTAGTAATAATCGCCTTTTTTTGTCGGTACGGTATCGTCATCCTTTTCAATACGTCCTTTAAGCTCTTCGAACAAGGTGTTTTGTAGCGTTTGAGTATGTGCCAGCTTGCTTTCAACATACGCATTTTCTGCATTTAAATGGGTAATAACAGCGGCATCTTTGCGCTCATCATCACGCATCCAGTAGTAGTTATCGATACGTGTGTCACCATGAATGGTCATTTCATGAGGTATTTTTTTAGCAAGCGGAGCTACAACCTGAACTTGCTCTGTTATAACGGCTTGCTCTTTATTATCTGGGACTTTATTACACGCTGATAGAACAGCTAAAGAGAGTGCCGCAAGGCAAAGTGAATGGCCAACTTTCATGGGATTCCTGTATTAGTTTTATTATTCTGTCTCCAATATAAGTAAAAAAACGGCAACATATAAGTAGCCTTTGTGAAGCAATGTAAAAAGGGAGCCGAAGCTCCCTTTTATTGTTTACTTATCAAGTAATTACTTTTGCTTACGACGACGCATAAATGCGAACGGTGCAGCAAGTAATGTTAACCATGCTAGTGAACCTGAAGAAGATTTTTTCTTCGCTGGTTCTTCCGCTTCAACTGGTTGCTCAGACGCTTCATCAGCTAGGTTGTTAACAGTAACAGTTACCATAGCAGACTCTGAAACATTACCTGATCTATCAGTTGCAACTACTTCTAGTTCAATTGATGTTAAACCAGCGTCATAATCAAGTACGTCTTGATTCATAACTACAACATCACCTGAAGATGTTACTGAAATAGCTGTTGAACTTGAGCTAATTACAATGAACTCTGTAACAGGGCTTGCTAAATCAGCACCATAAGTTGCTTCTAGCGTACCAATTACCGTACCGTTTTCAGTGTTTTCATCAACAGAGAACTCAGTATCAACAACAACTGGTGGAGTATTCGAGTCTGATTCAGGTGTTGCAGCATACGCTTTAGAACCCGAGTCTGAAAGAATCATGAAGTCTTCACCTGCATTGTATAAAGTAGCTGAAGCACCTGGTTCAATTGAGCTAACAGCTTCACCAGCTTCATCTACAAACATTGCATATACATCACTTGATGCATCTGTGAATGTGTAAGTACCCATTGCAACATCACCTTCTTCAGTTGCAATTGGTGTCCATGTTTCTTCTTCTGTACGGAAACGTACATCTACAGTTGCTCGACCAATGTCATCGGCTGTTAGGCCAAATGCTTCAATACAGCTTTGCATTGTGAGGTGGTTGTTACCGATAATTTGGTAATAATTATCTAAGAAACCAGAAGCACTACCATAGCCGTGAGTAAAGGTAATTGCAGTGCCCGGCTCAACATCGTAGAACCACTCTAACTTACCATTTTGTACTGTAACATCGTAAACACCATCTTGGTCCATATCGAAGTCAGCCATGAAACCACCCACGTAAGAGTGAGTAATTCCCTCGTTTAGCACTAATGTAGTAAGTGTTACATAACCGCTTTCACAAATTTCAGCTGATACAGCAAATGTTTCGATTGATGCGCCTACTAAGTCAAAACGTTGGTCTTCATCAATATCATCAGTCATTACTGTAGGAGCAAATACAGGGTCAAGTGCTACCGCACCTGTGTTTGTTACTTCATGTGCAACGCCGTTATCAGTCACAACTGGCATGAAGCTCATTGCTGCATTTGCTTTTGGTAATACATGGTAAACAAGGTGGAATGCTTCATCGCTGCCATCAGAGAAGATTAGCGCACCATCAAGCTCTAGGTTAGTTAAGTCAGCCGTAGCATCTTGAGAACCAATATTTTCCTCAGTTAAAGTCCACTCAGGTAAAGTTGCAGGATCAATTGTTGCTGTCACTTCAAATGACATTGTTTGACCTGCTGGCACTGTAATTGACTCTGGGTAGTCAAGTGAGAATGAACCACGCTCAACATCGTCTGCATAACGTTGTTCTAGAGAAAGTGTGTACACTTGGTCTTCGTTAGAGAAGTTCTTAACTTGAACTGTTTTAGTAAGCTCAACTGTTTCTGATGCGTTTACTAAACCAAACGAAAGCGCAGCTTGTTTAGTATCTGCAGCCCAAGCAGCTACAGGTAAATTTGCAGCTTTATTTACATCAACAAGACCCGCACCGATATAACTAATTGGTGCAAGCTCAGCGTCTGGGTTAATTGCTAACGGCTCCATAGTTACATTTAGGTTTGCCGTGTTCATTAATGTCGCTTTAATTTCAAACGCGTTACGCTCTGGCAGCGCTTCTTTTAATAAGCTCACCGCACCAGCAGTAATTGGGCCCGAGAATGAAGTACCTGTTGCGCCAGTAAGGCCATCACCAAGGCCTGGGTGAGCAGTCATGATGTTTACGCCTGGTGCTGTAATTTCAGGTTTTAACAACCCGCCCATTGAAGGGCCACGCGATGTGAAGTCTGCAATTGCACCAGATAGAACTAAACGCTCAACTGTTAGGTTGAATGTACCGCCCGCTTTTAAAGCAGTACCCGCTGCAAACGTTACGCCTACAGAAGGGATAGTTACAGTTGGATCTGCACCACCCATAGGTGCTGGCGTGCCATCATCAGTGTTGTTTGCAATAATAACAAACTCTGCGCCTTTAGCTTGTGCTGCTAATACTTTAACTGTAAATGCACATGCACCACGGTCGATGATAACGCCTTTACCTGTAAAATCTACGTCGTCAGCAAACGCTTCACAAGCCGCTTGATTTGCATCTGGGTACACAAGTTCCAAGTTTTCATTAGTGTAGCTAAATGCAGTTTGCGGACCAAAGCTTGCAGGCTGAACAATTGCTTCTTCGCCATTAATTGTACCGCTACCAATTGACTCTTCACCGGTAGGGTGAGTCATCGCACCCACTGAAAGAGCGTTTTCAGTTGTACTTGGGCCACCAACGATGAATGGATAAGCACCATCATTACCAGCAGAGATAACAACGTTTGTACCAAGTTTAACTGCTTGGTTGATGAATAAACCTACTGCATCATTAGCAATATCACCGTAATCGCCACCAAGAGACATATTTACAACATCAACACGGTCGCTCATATCACCGTCACCATTCGGATCCATTGCACTTTCAAGAGCTAAAAGTTGTGCAAGACCTGGACAGCCGCTATTACATACAGAGTAAACAAATAAATCTACGTTTGGTGCAATACCGTTAACAGAGTGAGAAACGTGTGTACCGTGGTTTGTATCTACATCAATAGGATCGGCATCATCGTTAATGTAATCATAACCGCCTAATACCTTACCTTGTGGCCAATCTACTGACGCAGGGTCTGCAATTGCTGCAGCATATGCTTCATCAGTACCCGCACCACCAAAAGCGGTATGAGTGTAGTCAATACCTGTATCAAGCACAGCAACGCGAACACCTTCACCTGTTGCTAAACCATTAGATACTAAAGGAGTTGCTTCAATATAGTCAGCGCTGTCAGCAACATGCAATTCATAATCGTATACTGGGTAAATGCCCTCAACTTGAGAGTTCGATAGTAACTTAGCAACATCTTGCTTATTACCATTGACTACGATTGAGCTTACTAGTGTTGATGTTTTAGCGACAACTTGTACAGGCAAGTCCATACTGTTGATTGCTTGCTCTACGCTTGCTTGCGCTACTTTTGCTTGCGCTTGAATTGACGCTACATCCGCGCCCATTGTTTTAGCATTAACTGATGCTGGAGCATTTAACTTAATTAACCAGCTTGTAGCTTCGCGATGAGCTTTTTGTTCTTTTTTAGTTACCGCGCTCGATTGGATTAATTTTTTGCCGGCAAGATTATATTTAGAAAAGTCATTGGCTTGTGCACTAGCGCACATTGCACTGGTTACAGCCAAAGCAACTGCAGTTCTTTTTATTAGATTTTTAGACATGGGTTCCCCTGGGATATGTTATGTTATCGTCTAAATAGTGATTGAAACAAAGTTTCAGAACCAATATAAAACGGAAACCCTAGCAAGAACAACATTTCTGTTACATAAGAATTACATTCAGCTAAAACAAAGAACACTGAGTTTAAGTAACATATTGTTTTAAAATGATTTAAAGATGCAAGCTAGAGTTGTAAACATTTGTAAATGAACAGTGTATTGAGTTTTAGTAAATAGAGTATTGAAAATGAATTCAGAAGTAATCAACATTCTTACCATGGCAAAGGTGATTCAAACGGCTGTTGCACCGGTCTTTTTAATTACCGGTATTGCAGCAACGTTAGGGGTACTTTCCAACCGCTTAGCGCGTATTACAGATCGAGCGAGACAGTTAGAACGTAAGCTTAAAGTCAGTACCGATGAAGACTTCAATAAGTCACTAACAACAGAACTAAGGGCATTGTTGAAACGCTCACGCTGCATCCATATCGCGTTTAGTTTAAGCGTGCTCAGTGCCTTATTAGTGTGCGCTGTGGTTATGTGTCTATTTTTATCACATATCCAATCAATTAACTTGAGTGTGACAATTGCAAGCTGCTTTGTCGCTGCTATGGCACTGTTAATCTGTGGCTTTTTATCTTTACTAGGCGAGGTTTTCTTAGCAACGAGAAGCATGCGCCGAGGTATGATCTTCGCCGATATTGATATAAATGATTAGGCCGTAATTGACCTTTTGCGATTAATTTTAATCCACAAAGGTCAACACGCCCTAGATTAAACTTAAGTTAAGATTAGCCGCAATACACTTGAATAATACACTAAGCTAAGATACAAACTCAGTTAGTTTATCTTTATGACACTTTAAGGGGCAAAAGGAATGAAATTAAAACAATTAGTATTAGGTGCTATGCTATCGACAATGGCGCTAAGTGCATCTGCAAACTCAGTTTTTGAAGAACCAAGCGATGCAATTGAGTACCGTCAGGCTGCATTTTCAATGATCCGTGTGCAAATTGGCGATATGGGCGATATGTTAAAAGGAAAAGTACCTTTTGATGCAGAACGTTTTCAAAAGCGTGCCAACAATGCAGCAGCGCTATCAAAAATGCCTTGGGAAGCTTTTGTAGCGGGTTCTGATAAAGGTGATACTTCTGCGCTTGCAGCTGTTTGGAGCGACAACGAAACCTTTATGAAAAAAGCGGTTGCTTTCCAGCAATACGCCGATGAATTAGCTGTCGCAGCACAAAGTGGCGATAAAAAAGTTATTGGTAAAGCATTCGGCGCATGGGCTAAAGGCTGTAAAGATTGCCATAAGTCTTTCAAAGACTAGTCTAGTAATAATTTAAACTAAAAAGGCGCTAAGAAGCGCCTTTTTAATGCCTTATAGCAACTTACCCAAGTAAATAGCTGAGCGGCTCAGCACCCCAAGTCGTAAATAACACCACTAAACACACTGCAAAGATAATAAAAGCAATCACTGGTGATTTAGTAACTGGCTCAGTGATTGAGACTTGCTCGCTATTTCCGGTCAACATAGGTTTCACTAAGTTTTTACCCTTAATACGGTAAATAACAATCGCCAAAACGTGCAGCACAATTGCGTACAACAAAATATCAAAATTTAAATGATGTAACCAACCCGCAAACTCTACAGTATCTGAAGAAACATGCTCTACTAGAGGGCCATCCGTTAAAATATCGTCACTGGTCATTAGACCCGAAGTTAACTGCACGATGAGTAAAGCAAAAAAGGCTATCACCATATAACTACCCGCAGCACCATGACCCGCTTTGTGCTCATTGCTTGTAAACGACTTAATAGCAGCAACAGGAGAATGAATGAGCGCAGAGAGCTTCGCCGTTTGACTACCAATAAAACCCCAAATAATACGTGTGATAATAAGCGCCAAGGTAAAGTAGCCTGCAGCAAAATGCAGCTCCAACATACCTTCTTCAGCACTAAAATAGAGTGTTGCGATGGCCGCAACTAATAACCAATGGAAGCTTCTTATAAAGCCATCCCAAACTTTAACTTTAGACATTGTAACTTTCCCTTTAAAAGACGCTAATGACTTGCAGACAGAAATTTCAATAACGGGTTCGGCTATACATTATTACAAACTTCAGTTATTTTGACACACCTCTATTTCAGCTGTTTTGATCTGAGCCATAACAACAAACATGAGCGATAAGATGCATAATTCAACATTAAGAGCCTTACTAAAAGGGTTTTTCGACATGCTTCCTTTATGTCTTGCGGTGTTACCTTGGGGGATTTTATGTGGTTCTTTAGCCGTTCAAAATGGTTTTAGTGCTTTTGAAACACAAGCTATGTCGCTATTGGTATTTGCTGGTTCTGCTCAGCTCGTCGCAATTGAGTTAATGGCTGGAAATACCCCGCTATTAACAATTTTGTTTACCACACTCATTATTAGCTCGCGGCACTTTTTGTATGGTTTAGCTATTCGTCACAAAGTCATAGACCAGCCCTTTCGCTGGCGACTTCCAGTTAGCTTTGTACTTACTGATGAATTGTTTGCTTTTTCGCATCATCGCAGAGCGTATAGAACGAAAGTGCGCTTGATTTACGCGCTAAGTGCCGGGTTTAGCTTTTATATTGCTTGGAATATATGGACTCTGCTTGGTATCGTCGCAGGTAGCTTACTACCTGATTTAACGCACCTGGGGCTTGATTTTGCTATCGCTGCCACTTTTATTGCTTTAGTTATTCCTGGTGTAAAAAACCTAGCGACACTAGCTACTGTGATCACAGCAGGTGTTGTTGCAACGCTATTAAAAAGTCAGGGCTTTCAACTTTGGCTTGTCACAGCAGCCCTTATTGCCATGACTGTCGGTTACCTAATTAGTCGCTGGCAAGCAAAAGAGGAGCATACACAATGATGACCACTATTTTATTGATGGCGTGTATCACCTTCTTCACACGTTACTTATTTTTGCACCGCGCATTACCCTTTAAAGTTGGCCCGAAAATGCAGCAATTCTTAAGTTTTAGCGCCCCAGCAGTACTTACCGCGATTTGGGTACCCATTGTGTTTATTAATGACGAAGGGATAAATTTAGATTGGCAAAATCCCTACCTAAGTGCTGCAGTAGTATCTGTTATAGTGGCTTATAGAACACATAACATTTACTACACAACACTAGCAGGTATGGGATTATTTATAATCTTAAGTTAAACACTGGCAAGTAAAATTGCGTGGCTTTTCTCAAGTGTAACTTGCTCACGCTCACCTAGAGCCGTCATACCGTGGCGTTCCAGCTGAGCGACAAGTTTATCTGCGACACTTTCATCGAGCTTATAGTCGCTTAAACGAGTTGGCATTTTAACACTATGGAAAAATGCTTCTGTCGCAGCAATTGCGCTATCAATAGCCGCATCTTCATCGCTGATATCAAGGCCTAATACTCGCTCAGCATATTGTAATAACTTGCCACGCTTGGTGTCTTTTTGTTCAGCCATCATACGAGGTAATACAATCGCTAATGTTTGTGCATGGTCCAAACCGTACACCGCGGTCATTTCATGACCAATCATATGAGTCGCCCAGTCTTGTGGCACACCAGCACCAATCAAACCATTAAGTGCCATAGTCGCTGACCACATAATATTCGCGCGTACTTGATAGTTATCTGGCTCAGAGAATGCCTTCGGACCTTCTTCAATAAGGGTCATTAAAATCCCCTCAGCAAAGCGGTCTTGTAATTTGGCACCGACATCATAAGTAAGGTATTGCTCCATTGTGTGCACAAACGCATCAACAATCCCATTAGTTACCTGACGCTCAGGCAATGAGAATGTCACCGCGGGATCTAAGACAGCAAAGCGAGGCCGCACAAACTCACTTGCAAACGGCAACTTATCTTGAGTATCTAAGTTTGATACCACACTGAAAGTGTTTGATTCAGAACCTGTTGCAGGCAGTGTTAGAACAACGCCCAGTGCCACTGCTGATTTCACTTCAGCACCTTTTGCTAAAATATCCCATGGTTCGCCAGCAAACTCAGCCGCAGCAGCAATAAATTTACTTCCGTCCACGACAGAGCCACCGCCGACAGCAAGGATATAGTCAATTTGCTGCTCTTTAACTAGCTCTACAGCTTTCATGCATGTTTGGTAGCTTGGATTTGGCTCAATTCCCGCAAATTCAAACCAAGTATGTTCAATCAATGCGGCTTTAACTTGATCATAAACGCCATTTTTCTTAATGCTGCCGCCACCATAAGTAACAAGTACCTTGGCATTCTTTGGGATCTCGTTTTGAATTTCTTTAATTTGCTGCTCACCAAAATGAATTTTGGTTGGATTCTCAAAGCTAAAATTTAACATGCTTACTCCCTTATATTTGTGAGTATTAATCAGTGACACAACTATTGTAGTTATTTTTATACAGGGATAAAGGGAGCAAATAAATAATCACTTTTGCAGACATGCAATAATAAACCACTTAAACTGCTTTAAATTTACTGAAAAACTTAGGGTAAAGATAATGTGGCAAGGCTTAGAGGAATTTTTATATGTTGTTGAGCACGGCAGTTTTACACACGCAGCTAAAGCTATGGAAGTATCAACTTCACATATCAGTCGGCAAGTACAACAACTTGAAAATCGTTTAGGTTCTGTGCTATTTCAGCGCACCACTCGTAAAATTAGTCTCACTGATGCAGGGCGTGAATACGCTGTTAAGTTAAAAGCTATACGCCAAGAGTTAATTGATGCAAACAATCAATTACAAGGTGAGCAGCGCCAACCAAAAGGACTAATAAGAATAACGGGTGCGGGCGAGTTTGTAGCTAACCAAATCGCCCCCAAAGTCGCAGAATTTGTAAAACGCTACCCTGAGGTAGAGGTCGATCTCGACTTTAATAGTCGCAATGTCAACTTAGTTGAAGAAGGCTTTGATTTAGCCATTCGCTTTGGCAGGATGCAAGACTCAAACTTAATTGCACGCCCTTTATGTAAGCGCGTCATGACCCTCGTTGCTAGCCCTGAATACATAGCCAGTCACCCTTCTCTTAAAACGCCTTATGACCTTGCTGAGCATAACTGCTTAATTACCATGCGAAAGCGCTGGCGATTTAATATTGACGATCAAATTAAAGAAGTTCGTATCGATGGTAATTGGCGTAGCAACCACCCGCAGGCTATTTTAAATGCCGCAGTAGCAGGAGTTGGCATTGCCCATTTAGCGTTAGATATCGTGGAACCTTTTTTAAATAGTGGGCAATTAGTAAGCATTCTTGAAGAGTTTCAGGTTGGCGATAACGCATCTTGGTTAGTCTACCCAAGAAAAGATCTATTACCGTTTCGGGTACGTTTACTAATAGAACATTTAACCAATGCATTTGCTGATTAATATTTGCTCTTTTAGAAATATGACAAGCAAGTTAGAATCAGTCTAACAATAATAAAAAGTTATCATTATGAGCGAATTTCACCAACTCTCTGCCACCAGCCTACAAGGCCAAACTGTCGATTTTTCTGATTTTGAAAATAAGGTCGTACTTGTTGTAAATACAGCGAGTAAATGCGGTTTCACCCCGCAATACGAAGGCTTACAAGTACTTCATGATAAGTACCATGAACAAGGCTTGGTAATAATTGGCTTTCCATGTAATCAATTTGGTAAACAAGAACCTGGTGATGCTAAAGAAATAAAAGAAGGCTGCTTAATTAACTATGGTGTGAGCTTTTTGATGATGAGTAAGGTTGACGTAAATGGCGAGCATGCTCACCCTGTGTTTAGATATCTAAAATCAGAGCTGCCTGGTTTTATTACCCGCAAAATAAAATGGAACTTCACCAAATTTTTAATTGGTAAGGACGGCAAAGCAATTAAACGATACGCGCCACTTACAAAACCTGAGCAGTTCGAATCAGACATTCTTGCCGCTTTGAGCAAGTAATAAGGCCTTAAAGCAATAAAGAGGCAAATAGCCTCTTTATTTAAATTTATGCTTAGTCGTTCAAGTACTCATCAAAGTCGTCATCGCCTAAGTTTCTACGCAAGCGTTTTTGTTCAAGATAGTCTTCCAACTTCTTCTTAACGCGTTGCTTTTTCTTGTCGTGTTGATTACGCCCGACCATTTCGTACTCGTCTTCAACAAAATCGTCATCTAGCGCGTCATAACTAAATGTCTTACCCACAACCCACTCCATAAAGTGTTTGAGACCAATTCTTGAGATTAAAATTTGCTCGATGAATTGGCAAAGATTAAAAAGCTCAGTAGTTATTTAGTATCTAAAAAACCACCAAAATAAAGCCATACACCCATGCTAAATAGGTCATATGTCAATATTGTGAATAAATAGCGCTAAATTTGATTTCTGAAAAGTGAGAGTTTTTTATCGTTTCGATAAAAGTCATTTATGCATGTGTATTTTTTAGTTAATTTGACTAAAAAATGGTTAAAAAATTATTCCGTGCACTTCCAACAAAAACCCTAAAAAACCATAAGCCAATGAAATAAAAGAATTTATAATATTTGGCATCCTATTTGATTATATTTTTATGTCATTTCAAACAGGAAAGAAAAAAATGAAAAAGTTATTGTTACTAAGTTCTTTATTTATCGCTACCAGCGCAATGGCTCATAACGATAATGATACAAATATTTCATTCAGCGGTGAGCAATGTGATGTCGAATTTATAAATGATGTGCGTATCACTCCAAGTGAGTTAGAAGTATACACAGCCGATAATCGCAGCATGAAAATCATCGACCAACATACTTTATATATCGATGGCCAAAGCGTATCCCTTAATGCTTCACAACAGCAAGCAATTGCAGATTACTCAGACAGCTTGCGCAGCCAACTTCCTGAAGTAGCTAATATCGCACTTGATGGCGTAAAAATAGCAGGCGTAGCAATCGAAGAAGTATCAAATGCTTTCAACATTGATGGCCTAAGTGACATTTCAGAATTAATGGACGATATCAGCGTAGAAGTGCAAAACGCTTTCTACCAACAAGGTGCGTTCACAATGGGTCAACAAAACTTTGAAAAATTTGGCCAAAACTTTGAAGACCAATTCGATGAGCAAATCGAATCAGCAGTAGAGTCAGCCATGATGCAATCGATGGGCAGTATTTTAGTGGCTCTTGGCTCTGAGCTTTTAGGTTCGGGTGGCGACATGGATGAGTTTGAGCAACGTATGGAAAACATGGGCGCACAAATCGAAGCTCGCGTAGAAACCCAAGCAGCTCAGCTAGAAGAGCGAGCAGATGCATTGTGTGGCAGTTTTGCTGATATCGCTCATAAAGAACAAGAATTAGTGGTTCTAGTACCACAGCTAAAAGAATATCAATTATTTACTTTTAAACAGAACGCAGAGTAATTGACCAGTTAAGAAATTAACATCCCTGAACCAAAACACTTGGTCCTTTCGCGCAGAGCTTGCTCTGCGCTTTTTTATTTTTTGGCCAGCACGGTCAGTTGCGATAACGTTTTAATCGCCTGTTCCAAACTTTCAGACCAAGGCAAACCATAGCTTAATCGAAAACAACTACGGTACTTTTTACCCGCTGAGAATATCAACCCAGGGGTAATACTAATCCCTGCCTCAAGTGCCAAATGAAATAGTTTTACCGCATCATATTGGCTACCAAGATCAACCCAGATAACACAGCCCCCTTGCGGGTTACTAATACGCGCACAACTTGGCATATATTGCTGCAGGCACCAAATCATACGCTCTTTGTTGGTACTTAAGCGCTGTCTAAGCAAACGAATGTTACGGTCGTACTCACCACTGGCTATAAACTCATACAAGGTCCACTGATTTATAAGCGGCGCAGAGCAACTAAGCGCGCGTTTGTGTCGCCTTGCTTGTTCAGCAAACTTACCTGCAATGATCCAACCTATGCGGTAACTAGGTGCGGCTGTTTTTGAAAACGACGCACAGGTGATCACTAACCCCTTTTTTGAATAAGCTTGTGCAGGAGTGGCACGCTTAGCTGTAAAATGTAGGTCGCCATAAACATCATCTTCAATGAGCACCACCTCGCGCTGCTCTAAAAGTGCCACTAATTGCTCACGCTTGGCATCAGGCATAAAACTGCCAACTGGGTTATTTAATGAGGTTGAAAACACACAGGCTTTTATATCATGCTCATCGAGTGCTTGAACCAAGTCATCTAGCCATATTCCTTCATCGGGGCACAGCGGTATTTCCAGTGCCTTCAAGCCTAAGCTCTCAATTAATTCAATAATGCCAAAATAACAAGGCGACTCGATAGCAATAACATCCCCGGGTTTAGCAACGCACTTCAGGGCAATAGCCAACGCCTCTTGGGCACCATTGGTGATCACTAACTCATCGCTATCAACCCCAATGCCAAAGTCCAAATAGCGATGAATGAGTTGTTTTTTAAGTGGTGCAAAACCATCCATCGGGCCGTAATTAATTGCCGATGCGCCAGCCAGTGTCATTACTCGGCGCATTGTTCGTGCCAGCGCCTTATCTGTCGGAGCTGCGGCTACTGGGTTAGCAATGCCAAATGGCACCACATTGGCTTTATGGATGGCACCATAAACTTGCTCAATCAATCCTTGCTTGTTTACTGTGGTTGGCTCTCGACTAAGCCTGACTCGCTTTGGCCGAGACTGATTTAACTGAGAAGACTTTAAAAAGTACCCAGACTTTTCTCTCGCTTCAATCAATCCTTGCCCTTCAAGTAATTGATAAGCTTGTTTTACCGTAGGAATGCTAATGTTTAGCTTATCTGCCATTTTTCTGAGCGAAGGTAATTTCTCACCCGGTAATAGCGAGCCCTGCAAGCAAAGATCTCTAACTAGCTGAATAACTTGTTGATATAAGAACTCACTGTTACTGCGACTGATAACTTGTGACATAGCCCACCAAACTGTATAGGTTGCATTTTTAGTTTTCTGTATATGTTAAGTATACAGAAGCAGATTAAAATGAACATACTTTCAATTTTTAGGTACTAACTATGAAAAGCGCCGCTCTCTACCTTGCTACAGTGCTGATCTGGGGATCGACTTGGCTAGCTATTGAGTTTCAACTAGGTGATGTCGCAGTTGAGGTCTCTTTATTTTATCGTTTTGCCATTGCAGCCATTTTAATGTGGACCTTTGTGCTAGCGAAAAAACTACCTATGCAATATTCACTGCGTGATCACGGATTTTTTGCATTATTGGCTTTATTTAACTTTGGTTTAAATTATTTAGTACTGTATTGGGCGCAGAACTACCTCAGCTCTGCAATGGCCTCAATTGCGTTCTCTATGTTGCTATTAATGAACATTATTAATACCAGACTATTCTTCGCAAAGCCGATTGCTAAACGAATTTACTTTGGCGCTTTATTGGGCGTATTAGGTATTGCCAGTTTGTTTTGGCCACAAATTCAGCAATTCGACTTGAGTAATGGTGCGTTGGTCGGGTTACTACTTGCGCTATCTGGGACCTTTGTGGCTTCATTGGGTAATATGGTCAGCGTCCGAAATTCTCAGCGCAATATTGGCGTACTTCAGGGCAATGCCTGGGGTATGTTATACAGCGCTTTAAGCCTAGCAGCTTACGTTTTAGTGAGCGATGTTGAGCTTACATTGAATGCCCCGGCCAGTTATTGGATATCGCTCTTGTACTTAGCAGTGTTTGGTACCGTAATCGCATTTGCTTGTTACTTTGCACTACTAAAAAATATCGGCCCTGAGCGCGCAAGCTATGTCATTGTATTATTCCCGCTGGTTGCGGTGGTATTAAGTACCTTATTTGAAGGATTCGAATGGCAAGCGAACACCTTTATGGGATTTAGCCTAGTGTTATTTGGTAATGCTATCGTGCTGACTCCAACTCGACAAATTAAAGCATTTTTTGCTGCACGTAACCTGCAACAAAAAAGCACCGTCCCCAGTTAGAAGTGACTATGTCGCCTCTAACACCAAGCGCTGGCAAATATTGCCGGCGCTTTTTTATGGTACATGAAAACGTAACGCTTGTTTGTGTACCTTAACTTTAGCAGGTGTAAAACCCACAAACTCACCATCGGCTTCAATAACCAACCCTTTCGTGGTTACTTCAGCACTTGTTAAACGGGTATATTCCAGTGCTTGCAAGCGGTGGTGCTTCACTAGCAGTAAATATAAAAAGCTGATCAGGTTTTTCAACAAGCCGCCAGCTGGCATGCAGTAACAGTCCAGTTGACCATCGTTTAACTTTGCCTGAGGGGCAATTTTCAAACCACCTCCAAAGTAGTGATGATTGGCAAAAATCGTCGCTAAATTACTATAAGTGAGAGGTTTACCATTAAACTTTCCCTGAAGAGGCTGAGCCTGAAATGAAAATAGCTGTTTAATGCCCTGCCATGTATAACCAAACGAGCTAAAATGACCAGCTTTGTTTAATTCGACGACCACTTCAGCGTCAAAACCAATACCCGCAACATTAACAAAATAGCGCTGATTGATTTGGCCAATATCAATTAACTTAGTACGGCTATTGAAAATAGCCTCATACCAAGCCTGTTGCTGACAAGCAAAGCCACGAGCAAAATCATTTCCCGTGCCAGCCGGAATTAGCGCAATAGAACAGCTACTCGTCATTAATGCATTAACAGCTAAATGCAAAGTCCCATCACCACCAATCACCACAACTTGAGTTTGGCTCTTAGCTAAAAGAGCAATTTCAGCGCAATCATTCTCAAAGTTGCCTGTAGTTAAATATAACTCTGGTTCTATCTCTCTTTTTTTACATTCGTTTAGTAGCCAATCAACACTGTTTTTATGATTTTTTTTGTCACTTGGCTTTATTATTATCAACATCAACGGTTACTTCTTTTCTTACGTGGCGAAAACCCAAGCTCACTCAAATTATATTAATCTGAATAATTAGTCACTTTCTCACTTTAAAAACGCATAAATAAAAATACAAAAAGTTAAAAACCTTTATTTACCTGCACTTCACTACAAACACAACTGCATAACCATGCAAACAAGAGTAAGTACAAAAGCTTAACCCTATGTTAATAAAACACTTTCGGATTAGAAAAAGTTATCTGGCAGACTCAATTTTTATCGTTTTATTTTTGTCCAGTTTGATTGCAAAATACCCACGTTTTCAACCAAACACAACCCGGAGCAAAGTAATGAACCCAATTAATACATTAAACCAAAACGCTGCAACTCATGTTGCCGTAAAACCAACAAACCGCAAAGCTAAAATGTTGGCAAAACTTAATCGCTACGGCAAAAAGTTAGCACTTGGCGGCGCAGTACAACATAAGTAATCCCCAACCATGGTTACTTTTTAGGTGCAGTAAACACCCAACCACTAACGAAGATCCTTCTTTAGCTCCTCCGTTTACTGCCCCATCCCCTTCTTTTCAGTGAAAAACAGCAAAAAATTAAACCTTTTTACAAAAAAACGCCCTCTTTACGCTCAAAAAACAAGCAAACAAACTTTTTCCTATTTACACAGCCGATTCAGCTAAGTATTATTCTCGCATCACGACGTGGAGAGATGGCAGAGTGGTCGAATGCACCGGTCTTGAAAACCGGCAGGGGTTTGTAGCCCCTCTAGGGTTCAAATCCCTATCTCTCCACCACTTATTTTTATTTGCTGATTTATTTCAGCAAATTACAATCAGAATTATGCGCTGGAGAGGTGGCCGAGTGGCCGAAGGCGCTCCCCTGCTAAGGGAGTATAGGGTTTGTAGCTCTATCGAGGGTTCGAATCCCTCCTTCTCCACCATTTTATTGTTAAAAACCGCTTTTAAGCGGTTTTTTTATGCCCAAAAAACTTGCACACCTCATTATATTTCATGCATGCTAAGTATCTATTTGCTACACAAAGTGATGCTATGTTTCGTTTTGCTCTGTTTACTCTTGCTCTATTTGCCAGCACCTACAGCCAAGCCACTATTTATAAGTGCATGATTGACGGGGTTGCCACCTTTACAGAGAAGCCTTGTGGTAAGGATGCAGAAATCGTAAAAATTACACCATCACCAGTAAGTAATCTCACTCCAGCCACAGAGCAAGAACAGAAACAACAAAAACCAACCGACTTAAGTGTCGAGGATTACTTAAAAATTCAAAAAGCGGATCGCGAAATAGACCGCCTTCAGTTAGAAATCAAAGAGCTGCAAAAACAGCAAAATGAGCGTATTAACAGACTTAATAATATGACCCAAGATGCTGCGAACAGGTTAGGTGCAAAGTCTATTGATGACGCTATAAGTAAACAAAGCAAACGTATTAACACCTACTATAAAAGCCAAATAGCTATCCTCGAAAAGCAAGTAGCACAACTAGAAGAACACAAAAAATTACTCAAAGAACAGAGCACACAGTCCAATTAGCTTAACTTACTAAAACTGGTCAGACATGATATAACAGTTTTGCTGACTAAGTTTAGGAATCAATTGTTTTGCAAATTCACACGCTCGAAGGCTATATTCAAAATATCTATTTGATTGAATATTCAGATAAATTGATGCTACTTGATGGTTGTTGCCGCGCGGATGTTAATACCGTGTTTGACTATATCACCGAGCAACTAAAGCGCCCTATCACAAACTTAAAACTGATTGTAGTAACCCATATGCATCCAGATCATGCAGGTGGGGCTCATGCATTAAGAAAGTTAAGCGGCGCCAAAATTGCCACATCAAATGCCCCTGGACAATGGTATCGAGGCATTGATGGTTTCTTAATGCACTTAACCGATATCGCTTTGGCTTGGTGGGTCGCTGGAAGATTAAATAAAAAGCGTCATAACCTTTGGTATAGTCGTCACCTCGATGCTGATTACTACCTTACAGCAGATGAAACCCTACCCGGCTTTGAGGATTGGCAGGCGCTACATAGCCCAGGTCATACCGACCGAGATATTAGTCTATACCATATCCCCAGTGAGCGAATTTACATTGCTGATTTACTAGTAAAAGTAAAAGGACAGCTAGTGCCGCCCTTTCCTGTTTTTTATCCTAAGCTGTATTTGAACTCTTTGCTGATGCTAAAAGCGCTGCAACCAAAACGAATTATGTTTGCCCACAGTAATGAAGTCAGTATTGATGACATCGACTTTGAGCAAATTTTGGCGCTGGTCCCCGAAAAACCAATGACCCATTGGCGTTCAGTAAAAGCAAAAGCCCGGCAAGCACTTAATCTAAAACGCTTTTCACAGTCGTAATAAAAGTGTTTATATCCTGCTGATCATTATAAATATGAGCAGAGACTCTTAAACCTAAGTGACGCTCATCAACAGCAATATTCGCAGCCTCAAGCGCTGCTTTAACAGCCGCTTGTTGCTCACCAAAATGCATAATGGCAGTTCCAGAGCATTTATCAGCTTGCTTTGGTGAGCGCATATAATCAGCTAATTGCTCATGAAACTGTGCGAGCATTGCTAAGTTATGCGCTCGTACTTTCGCAATACCCAGCTCTGCAAAGTAATTAATACTATGCGAAGCCAAAATATAAGGTGCAACTGAAGGTGTTCCCCCCCAAAAGCGCAACGCGGTTTGATGATAAGCAAAGTGCTTAATATCAAATTCAAATGGGTTTTGATGAGAAAACCAGCCAACATCTTGTGGCCGACAAAATGAAAGTTGGTTGCTGTTAACCCATAAATAAGCAGCACCAGGTCCACCACATAACCATTTCACGCTTGAGCCCAGCATAAAATCGGCATCAAGCTTAGTTAAGTCAACCTCTAGAATCCCCGCAGACTGTGCAACATCAAGCAAAGTCAATGTGTTGTGTTGCTTTGCTATATTTATAATTTCACGGATAGGTGCTTGCTGGCCTGTGTTTGAATAAACATGGCTAATGAAGACTAAATCAATTTCATTATTCGCTAAATATGACTGCCAAACGTGAGCATCGGTTAAATCTTCATGTTTTCCAATAAACACGATTTCTGCACTTTCAGGTAAAGCTTTTTGCATTGCAAAGCCCATACTTGGAAAATCACTTTCTGCCATCAACACTTTGCAGTTTTCTTGCTGAAGTCGCGGGTGTGACATCAAAAGCTTGGTTAAGCCACTCGATAAATTAACTTGCGGGCAAAACAACTCCTTTTGCGAGTTAAATAACTTAGCGAGACTGCTTGTAAATGCCTCGACACCTTGCAGCCACTGTTGCCATGGTTCTTTATTTTCATTTTGCCAAGCTGCAAAAAACTGCTGATGGAAGTGCTGCTCAGCTGATTTTAAAGGTCGCCCAACAGAGTGGTTAAGCAAATAGCCGCCTTGTGGAATTACAAAATCGTCTTTGTTCATTACTTAATCCACTGTTTTAATTTAGTTAAATCATCAAAACGGGTGCGAATATCATCACGTTTTGCTGCCGCACGACGATCTCGTAACTGCTCTAGTGAGTTAAGTAACATGTGTAAAGGAGGCCCACTGGCTGTGACTTTATCCATATGCTGTTGCTGCATTTTCTGTGAAGGTTGTGCAATGTATTTACTAACCAATTGATTATGATGCCCAATCGCAGTATCACCATGCAGTTTGCACACTTGAATAAACAGCTTTAAATTAGTTTGTAGCCATTCGCTATCGCGCTCAGCTTCTGCAGCTAAAAAATCATCCATAATACTTGTCATACGCATGCTTTCACGCAAAATTTGCTGATCTTCAGGCATCATATACAAGAATTTATCCACCAGCATTTGCGAGTAGCTAGGTTCATTTGCAAAACAAAGACCAAGTAATAAATCAATGACATTTATGCCCGCAAAATCACCAGCATTAGCACCACGATACACCTCTTTTCCTACTCGATACGGCTTGTAATAAGGGCGCACACAATAGAAGAAGCGGTCTGTATCAAGCTTGTTGTATAACGCATTGTTCGACTCAATAACATCTAGCAGTGCTTGCTTTGCCACTGCGAGTAAATCTGCTGCTATAGGGTGCGATATGCCCAATGGTTGAATTTTTAATAAAGCATCCGCCGCACGCTTATACGCTAAAATACCCTTGGTATTGTAATCAACAAAGATTTTCTCATCTTCAAGGTCAGTAAAGCGCTTATACAAGCCATCAACAGCTTTATTGTGCGTGGTTAAATGCGCAGTTGCGAAACGAGGAGTTACACCAATAGATGCACCAATATGCATTGCCAGTGCTGAGGCTTCGACAAGGGGGGAGGTTGTTTCACGAGAAGGCTCTGTAATCTCATGACGACGGCATGCCGCCATATACAAACCAACATTACCTAATAAATCGAAGGCGTTGTCAAAGCCTTCATCGGTATTACCTTCTGCAAGTAAGGCACGAATATGCTCATTACCTTCTTGCTCTAATTGACGTTTAAGGTCTTCACCTACACCTTCTACATTCGCTTTATCGTCTTGTTGCCAATATAGTTTTTCTAGCTCGCTATTGATCTCAACAAAACGGGTGCGAAGCCAGCTATCAAATGCCTTTGTGTTCTCAGTCACAGGCTCACTCCAAAATAATTTTATTGCGATAATGTTAACAGAGTTCAATGAGTGCTAATCGCCAAAATATAGACTAGAATCCATCTAGATTAGTGAAAATCACTCAAATAAAAATGAAATTAGATAAAAAAGACCAACAATTACTTAATGCTTTACAAGATAATGCAAGAACTTCTGTCTCGGAGCTAGCCCATTCTGTCAGCCTGTCAGATACTCCTTGCCTGCGCCGTATTAAAAAACTCGAATCAGCGAATGTGATCAGTGGCTACCATGCTGCCATCAATCCTAAAGCGGTTGATTTAAATGTGTCTGTGTATGCCTTTGTACGCCTAAACCAAAACTCAGTTGCCGCTGCTGAGCAATTTGAACAACAAGTTGAGAAACTTGATCATGTACTTGAGTGTTCTGTTATCTCAGGTAGTTATGATTATCTTCTAAAGATTATTGCCGCTGATTTAGAAAGTTATGAAAGCTTTGTGAAACATAAGCTAGGTAGTATTGATTGTATTGCTAACATCGAGTCGACGGTGGTCTTAAAACAAGCTTTCACTAAGCGTCATTTACCGCTAGCTTGACGCAGCTTGCTTGCAAATCAAAGATAACTCGATAAGCTAAAAACAGGCTTTAAAAGGATGCTTAAAATATGAAATTCATCAACTTAGTTGCTATCTCTTGGGCCATCAGTGGGCTATTTAGCAGCCCATTAATGGCACAGCAACAAACCTGCCTTACTCAGCTTGAAGACCAAGCACTAATGATGAAAAGTAAACGCGAAGGGCTGTTTAGAGAGCCATTACCACGCACCCATAGCACCTTTAGCTATAATATCGAGCAAGCATTTAGTGACTATTTAACCGCTGCGTACCTGCAAATTAGCAGCGAAAATCCGCGTGCTAGTTTGCCATGCCCTGTTTATACCGACACCTATCAGCAGCTTGTTGCACAAGGCGCTCGACCAGCTAACGCGACTGTTGCCGATTTAATAAGCCCATTCGAACTTAAACAGGCCGATAGCCGTAAAGCCGTACTCTTAATCCATGGTTTAACCGACTCACCCTTTACCTATCACGACCTTGCACAAGTGTATTATCAACAAGGGTATACGGTACGCACAATTTTACTACCAGGGCATGGTACCGCTCCCGCAGCACTTAGAGACATAAATGCCGATGATTGGCAAAAGGCCAGTGTGTATGCCATTGAACGCACATTAAAAGACTTTGATCAGGTGATTTTAGGGGGTTATTCAACCGGTGCTGCACTGGTTATTGATTACTTAACTCAAGGCCCTGTCGATAATAAAATTACAGCTGCTATGTTGTTTTCACCCGCGAGCGAGCCACACAATAAAAACGGTTGGCTGGCTAAATGGGTCGATGCAATTCCATTTGTAAATTGGATTGATAAAGACGCGGATCTTGATTTTGCCAAGTATGAGTCGTTTCCATTTAGTGCAGCCTCAGCTAGCCACGAAGCAATGAGCCGTATCAGCCTTGATGAGCTTCGTTATCGTCAACAGCCTAATGTAGCAATATTTAGCACCTTTAGTGATGTTGACACCACGATAGATAACCAAGCAACCTTTAAATTACTAGCTAAACTGCACGACCCAAAAACGCGCAAAAATAATCAGCTTGATCGCCTTGTATACTATGGTGACGACAATAACATCCCAGCCAGCTTTCCTGCTGATTACCACATAATCCGTGATGACTGCGATACAGATGATTGTAAAAAAATCAAAGGGATGTCACATATTGGTATCGTTAATAAACCCAGCAACCCTTACTATGGCCGTAAAGCTTTGTACCGAAATTGCGGCAGCTATTTAGATGACGATAAGCTTTATACAGCCTGCAAATACCAAGAAGACATCGTGATGGGTGAGCGCACAGCCGAAAATTTACAAGCACACAAACCCTTTGCACGACTCACATTTAACCCTTATTTCGATAAGCTCGCTATGCATATCAGCAGTTTCATTAAAGATATTGAATCGGCAGCACAATGAGTGAGTTTAGCCACCGCTGGTTTAATCAAATAAGCGAGATTGATGCTGCTCTTTGGCAGTCATTTTTTGATGATACACCCTTTACTGATCACGCTTTTTTAGCGGCTCTAGAACAAAGTGGCTGTGTGAGTGAAGAGTCGGGCTGGCAACCCATGCACTTAGCAATTTACCAGCAAGAACAGGTCATAGCCTTACTACCCGGGTATCTAAAACATCATTCTTATGGTGAATATGTATTTGACTGGGCTTGGGCTGAAGCCTACCAACAGCATGGCTTAGAGTATTACCCTAAATGGCTTTGCGGCGTGCCATTCACGCCTATTGCTGGGCAAAGAGTTAGTATTAACTATGCTGATCCTACTGAAGTCTATGCTTACATTCAGCACATACTCACGGCAACAGCAGCGCAGTTAGACTGGTCAGGTTGGCATATAAATTTTTGCCACCAGCAGCAAGCGACTGCATTAACTAGCGACACCGTAATGCAACGTCATGGCGTGCAGTTTCAGTGGTTTAATGAAGGCTATAAATGCTTCGAGGATTTTTTAGCTTCACTCACCGCAAGAAAGCGTAAATCGCTCAAAAAAGAACGCGCTAAAATAACTGAACAGCAGATAGCCGTAGAATGGATCGAAGGTGCTGACATCAGCAAACAGCACATGCAGCAATTTAGTCATTTTTACCGCCAAACCTATTTGAAGCGCTCAGGCCACAATGGTTATTTGAATACCGCTTTTTTCGAGTTATTACAGCAAAGCATGGCCGGCAAACTGGTGCTAATGTTCGCTAAATATCAAGGAGAGGTGATTGCCGCCACACTCAGCTTTAAAGATCAGAACTGTTTATATGGTCGTTACTGGGGAACGAACTATGAGCTCGATAGTTTGCACTTTGAGCTTTGCTACTACCAAGGCATTGAATACTGCATTGCCAACAAACTAAAACAGTTCCACTCTGGCGCGCAAGGTGAGCATAAAATAAGTCGAGGTTTTAAACCTGTATATACCTATTCACTGCATCATATTCAGCACGGTGATTTTGCAGCTGCCATCAGTGATTTTATAATTAGAGAACGCCAACATATGGCGCTCTATAAAGCCCAATGCGAAAGCTTACTGCCTTTTAAACAGCAATAATTGGTTGTTTGCAGGCATTTGTACATCTTCAACAAAGGTTAAGCCTGCTTGCTCAGCGAGTTGGCAAATCGCTTCAAAATCACGAATGGCACTATTTTCATCTTGCTGTTTTAAAAAAGCATCAAATTCAGCATTGCTGGCACTGGTATACTTACCTTGATACTTAAATGGCCCATAAATACACAATTTACCTTTAGCCGCTAAATGCTTTGCTACACCTTGGAAAAAGCTCTCCACAAGCGGCCAGCTAATAATGTGCATCGTATTCGCAGTAAAAATAGCATTCACTGTTTCAACAGGCCAAGGATCATTGAGGTCGAGTGTTAATGGCGCATGCAAGTTAGATAGTTCAGCTTCTTGATGCCACTCTAAAATCCCAGGGTGATTAATCTCGCGATCACTACAATGCCACTGCAAATGTGCTAAATGCGTTGCAAAATGCACACTATGTTGCCCCGTACCAGAGCCTACCTCTAATACATTCGTCACATCAGAAAAGAACTCTTCTAATACGTTTAAAATAGGTAATTTGTTGTTTTCACAGGCTTGAGAGAAGGGTTTATCCATATAAATTAATGCACCATGTTTGGTAATTCGTGCACAACAGTAAAGCAAAAATAAATAGCAAAGTCGCGATGTATTTATTATTTAAAAATATAAAACCACTATTTTCAGCAGGTTACGATTATTAATTAATATTGGTACAGCTTATGCAATTTCTTAAGTGAATTAATCAATAGGAGTAATATTATGTATATCTCACCCTACACTGCTGTAGATGCAGCACTTGCTGCCAGCGAACGCGCTGAAAGCGAAAAAGCCGCCTTAACAAGTTGTGATGCTAGAGCAACTGTGATCGAACTACTTTCTCAATGTAATAAAGAAAATGTACAGGCGCCGAAAAAACATGAAACAGACCAGATTTTTATTCTCGGCTACAATTAATCACTCACAGTTAATCTATCCAGTCTTAGCTTCACTAGATAAGACTTGCACTAAAACCGATTAGCTGTAATGATAACAATTATCATTACAGCTAATCGGTTTTTCTATGCACTCTCACAATGCTATGCTGCAATATCAGCGGCAAATGAAATGTGTTTGCCAAAGACCAGGGCTACATGCCCCTGCACTTGTTGCTAACTATGTTGAAGCGGGTTTAAACATTGCACGCTATTACGAAAAGCATCACAACTTTATTTTGCAAGAGCTGTATCTAAGACGCACCTTTCATGAATTGCTTGAAAAGATGTGTGATTCATTAGTACATAATGCAATTCGTAAACAATGTTTGGCTCAGCTTTATAAACCGCAACTTGCGCTAAAACGTTATTACAAAACTCATAACTGTATTGAAAAGTATTTCAGTTTGGAGCGAGAAGCATGTCTTCTCAGCCAAGAATTTAACCCGATTTAGGAGTGTTTATGAGCCAATTTAGAACCGAATCAGATAGCATGGGCGAACTACAAGTCCCAGCAGACGCTTTGTATCAAGCTCAAACGCAACGTGCTATCAACAATTTTAAAATTAGTGGCTTAGCCATGCCTAAGCAATTTATCACAGCCCTCGCCTATATTAAGCAAGCCGCCGCACAAAGTAACGCCGCATTAGGTCACTTGAACCAAGGCAAAGCGAAAGCAATTGAGCAAGCATGCCAAGAAATCATCGATGGTAAACACTTTTCAGAGTTTCCTGTTGATGTATTTCAAACCGGCTCTGGCACTAGCTCTAATATGAATGCCAATGAGGTAATAGCGACACTGGCAAGCCAACTGGCAAACGAAACTATTCACCCCAATGATGACGTGAATATGGGACAAAGCTCAAATGATGTGATCCCCACAGCAATTGCTGTAAGTAGCGCTATTAACATCATTTATGAACTATTTCCTAAACTAGATAAACTCAGTCAAAGCTTGCAAAACAAGCAAGCCGAAGTCGGCCATATTGTTAAAACTGGTCGCACTCATTTAATGGATGCCATGCCAGTAAGTTTTGCGCAAACATTAGCTGCATGGCAGTTACAAGTCGATCACGCCATGACAGGTATTCGCCAAGCACTAGAGCGGGTTTGTGAACTTGCACAAGGTGGTACAGCCGTTGGTACTGGTATCAATGCCGATCCAGCGTTTGCCGGTCAGTTTTGTCAGCACTTAAGTGAGAATTTAGGTATTCGCTTTAGCCCGAGCAAAAACTTCTTTTATAACATAGGTTCACAAGATGCTATTGTAGCGCTTTCGGGTCAGCTTAAGGTATTAGCCGTAGCACAGATGAAAATAGCCAATGACCTGCGCTGGATGAACTCAGGCCCCCTTGCAGGCCTTGGTGAAATCGAGCTTCAAGCCTTGCAGCCAGGCTCATCAATTATGCCAGGTAAAGTAAACCCAGTAATCCCTGAAGCTGCAGCTATGGTCAGCGCACAAGTTATTGGCAATGACACCACTATTACTGTGGCTGGTCAAGCTGGTAATTTTGAACTTAATGTGATGCTACCTGTGATTGCCTTAAACATTCTGCAAAGTATCGAACTGCTGGCTAATAGCAGTGAGGCACTTGCAGATAAAGCGATTACCAGCTTTAAAGTAAACCAGAGCAATGTTGATAAAGCACTCGCCAAAAACCCAATTCTGGTTACGGCACTTAATCCGGTGATTGGCTATAGCAAAGCAGCTAAAATTGCCAAATTAGCTTATCAAGAAGGCCGTCCAATTATTGATGTTGCTGCAGAACATACTGATATTTCACGTGAAGAATTGAGTGAGTTACTCAACCCAGCCAAACTAACCCAAGGCGGTTTGTAATCCTTTAGTACTCCTGTAGCTCTGTGATAACAGAGCTACTTTCTGAAAACTAACGTTTTTATTGCTCCACTTTGAGCAATGTGTATGATAGTGAGTACTTATTCAACGATTTTTAGGTATGTTATGCGCTATCCTCTATTGGCAATTTTATTTCCTGTGTTATTAACTGCGTGCTCTGACGCTGCAACGGATGGGCAAGCCGAATCAACGGCAACAAGCGATAAACTTGTCGAGGCACCAAAAGCCGTAAAAATAGAAAATACTGAAGAAGTGACTAAAGCAGCTCCAGATAAAGCCACTATCAGCTCAGCCCATGAGCAGCTTAAACAATTAATCGATGATCCAAGCTGTGATAACAGCAGCCAATGTAAAGTATTACCTGTTGGTAGCCGTGCCTGTGGCGGCCCAAGTAGCTTCATTGTTTATTCAACCAAAACAGCTGACACGGCTGAAGTTGAAAAACTTGCAAAAGATATCACTGCCCTTGAAAAACAATTTAACGCAGCGAACGACATGATGAGTATTTGTCAGCATCTAACCGCACCAGGTGCGCAGTGTTCTGCTAATACTTGTGTTAAAATCGAAGGCTCAGCGGCAAGTGTATACTAAGGAATAAGCAATAATGGTTCGTTCATCGACTTTAAAGAAACTTTTCATCACTACAACTATGTTAGCAAGTATTGCTTTAACGGGTTGTGAAACAACAACGTCGGGTAGTTCTGTGCGCGTTGATTTGAGTGATTTAAATGATCAGCTGAACGATATCGTTAGTAATAATAGTTGTACAGCTAGTTTTCAATGTAAGGTGTTAGAAGTCGGTGAAAGAGCATGTGGTGGCCCAAGCCGCTATGTGGTCTATTCAACATTGAACACGGCACAAGAAAAAGCAGAGCAACTTGCTGAGCAAATTACAGCAGTTGAGAGGTCATCTGGTCAAGCATTAACAGTTAACGACTGTTCACCTGTCTTACCGGTACAATCGCTGTGTATCTCACAGCAATGCCAAGCCATCGAGATTAAGTAAGTAATGCAATAAGGCCGGATACTATCACCACGCTGATGATACAAATCCCGGCCTTATAAATGTATTTTACATGCATTGTATTATGCACCCAGTAAGCATAAATGTAGCGAACAAAGTAACTTGCTGCAGTGCCAAATAATGCAAAAATAACTAAATACGCAAGTAAAATAATATCCACAGTCATGCCACTTCTTTCAAACATCTAGTCTCAGTGTAAGGGCTTAAAGAAGTAAAGGCAAAACCTTAGCTTTTTTTACTATGTTCAATGAGTAATTCAGCAACCCGCTGCTTTACAGCACGCTTATCATCGGCTGCAACACCAAAACGCTCAGCCAATAAGGCAATCTCTTCATCATTTAAGTTAAACGATAAACGCTGCCTGGTTTTTTTCGATTTAACGTCGAGCTCCAAAATCTTACGGATCATATCTGATGGGGTAAGCTCTTGGTCAATTGCTTGTTTTTTTATTGATTTTTGCACTTCACTGCTTAAATCAAACGCCATTTGCGTGGCTCTTACGGCCTGCTCCTGACGCTGCCACTTGGCTTTTGCATCACTCACTTGGCATCCCCAGGAAATAAATCAACAATATCGCTAATTGGTCTAGTTAACGTGAGTGATACTTCTGTTTCACCGCCTTCCCAGATCTCAATATTTAAACTATGTGATTCATCATCAGAGCTTAAACAAATCATTTCACACGGTTCACCGCCTTCGTCTTCGTAATGAGGTAAAGGCTGATTACGGTAATCCTTATTATGGAAATAACACACATAAGGGGCTTCTGTTTGTTTATAGCTTGATGCTAAAAAGTGGCTAAAGCGTTCAGGGCTATTCTGCACATTAATTGCCGTTAGCTCATCTTCATCAAAAATACGAGCGAACTCATCAAGGGTAAAAATCTCATCAACATCATCACGCTGAATTTTGATCGCAAAGTTTGCCCATTGTTCACCGTCATCTGATTCAATTTGCAAAAACACCACTTGGCCAGATTCACTCTCGAGTACCAGCTCATACTCTGCACTACGTTGATACTGATACGTTTGCACATCAATAACACGCAGTGTCTGTCCTTTTAACCAGCTTGGATAAGCGAACGAATCAATCACAGTTAGCATATCACCAACGAGTAATTGGCTTGGATCAGTAAGCTGACGCTCTGGTGCTTTTTTAGATTTAAAAAAGTTAAACATTGGCTGACTCCTTGTTGAAGCAAAAAAGGTAACCCAGTGCGTGGGTTACCTTTTGTCTTTCCGTTAACTGATTAGCTATTTTGTTTTGCTTTAATACGCGCCAAAATATCTGCGCTTTTTGGGTTGGTATCGCCGATACCCGCTTCAGCCATTTTCGCTTTTAAATCATCGCCGTTAGTATCAGCTTCTAATTGCTTAGCCGCACCTAACTGGTCTTGGCGGTCTTGCTGACGCTGCTTAATACGCTCTAGAGACTCGCGTGCTGATGTCATTGATGAACTATTAGTATTTAGCGTGCTGTTAACAGCCATTGTTGCTTGCTGCACACTTTCAGTCGTTTTAACCATCGTTAATTGACGTTGGTTTTCTTTAATCGACTTTTCAGCTTCTTTAACTTGCTGCTTTAGTTGCACAATGTGGTTACTAAAGCCAGCTAACACTTCTTCGTGCTCTGCTTTTTCAGCTTCGAAATCACCGATTTTTTCTGCGATTTCTAATGCTAACGCTTCGTTACCTTTTTCAAGTGCTTGACCTGCATACGCTTCATGTTCTGCAATTGATGCATCTAGCGCGCTAATTTTACGCTTAGTTTGCATCTCTTTTGCCATTACTTCGGTAAGGCTTTTCTTAGCGCGTTGTAAGGCATTTTGTGCATCAGCAATTTCTTGTTCAAAGATACGGATACCGTTTGCATCAACAACTGCTTGTCCTGCTTCACGAGCGCCACCACGTACAGCTGTAAATAGTTTCTTTAAAATACTCATAATCTTAACTCCAGAAATTGCTAATTAATCGTTTAAATAAATGGTCACGGCTTCAAGTGCATCAATCGCATTGTCCGCCAGTGTTACCAACTCATGGGTAATATCATCAAACGATGAATTAACCGATAGCGCGCCAAAAATAGCGTATTTATCATCAATTTTTGCAAATGCGCTTAATGGAATTGGCACATTTAAACGTAGTAACGTTTCGTTTAACTCATTACGCATATCTGCTTGTACTTCGTTTTCAGCAAACAGGTAGCTAATACACAGTAATTGCTCTTCTGTTTGAGTAACAAAGATAGGTAACTCATCATTCCCATCGACGATAACTTGTAACACATCTTGTTCACCTTCGTTGGCAATCAAGAAAGACTCAAAGCTCACACCTTCTGTTTCAAAAGAAGCCAGTTTGATTGATAGTTCATTTAATTCCATGTCTCACCTTTTTACGTTTTGACATATTATGTCTGAGTTAAGATTTGCATAGCCGACATATTATGTCAACTATAAAATATCAATTTTTGTACAATTCGGTTTCAACTTGCCACGCTTGGCGGTAATAATCATATAAGGTTCCAGAACCTAATCTATTGACTTCTATCGTGTTTACTTGTTCAAAAAAATGATTCGGGAACACAAAAGAAGCCAATAAATATTCTTTACTTACCCAACGAGATGGCACTGGTAATTCGTTAGTTTCACGAATTCGCTGACTTGCTGATTTGCCAGCCGTGGTCGCGATTGTCCAACCCCATTGACCAAACGAAGGAATATTTTGTTGGTATTGCTCAACATAACCAAACCCAGCTGCTTTCATTGTTTTAGCAATACTTAAAAACGCTTTTTTCGCATGATAAGGCGATGTTGATTGCACAGCCACAGCCCCATCAGGCGCCAACAACTGACGCACATGATTATAAAAATAGTCACTGTACATCTTATTAAGGTCAGGATGGTTAGGGTCTGGTAGGTCAATCAAAATAGTGTCAAAGCGCATGCCTTTTGCCAACATAGCTTCAACTTCTAAAAAGGCATCTGCAATGCGAATATCAGCGCGAGGATCACTCATAGAATGCTTATTTAGCGCTGTTAACCGTGTTCTTATTTCCTCTGGCGCGTCATATTCACCGACCTCATTGCCAAATAAGTTTAACAACTGACCATCTAAATCAACCAAGGTGACATGCTTTACTGGCCACTTCAAAACATCGCGCAATGCAAGCCCGTCACCACCCCCGATGATCAACACTCGGTCATGACGATTTGAAGCCAACATAGCAGGATACACAAGCATTGAATGATAAATTTGCTCATCCACACTTGAGAACTGTAGACGGCCATTGAGGTAAAGATCAGTAATTGCATTCGGCTGATTGCGACTTAAACGCTCGGTTAACACTAAGTGCTGATACTTGGTTGCTTGCGAGTATATGACTTTATCTTTGTATAAAACATTGCTGAGGTTTTTCATCCAGCTGGTGCCAAGCACGAGCACAAATGCAAAAAACATCAACAACAGTACATGGCAAACCAACAATAACTTAGCGAAGCGAACATGTTGATGATAGCGCCATAAAAACACCAGACCAGCAATAATATTAAACAACGCCGTCCAAGCTGCCGCTTGCATAATTGGCATTGCAAGCATAATGCTTACCCAAATCGCAGCACCGACACCGGCGCCAATATAATCAGCCCCGTAAATAGTACCCGCATTATTTTCTAAAAAGCGACCATAAACCTGCTGGCGAATACGCGCGATCAAAGGGATCTCCATACCAATTAATAGCCCGAGTAATAGGCCAAACACATAGGGTAAGAAACGTGACCACTCCTGTAGCTTTTCAAATACATAGCCGTTAAGGACAGTATCCGCAGGCAGGTTAAAAATTTCAGAGAAGATATGCGGCAATGAATAACTCACAGCGATAACGCTAGCAATCGCTAAAATACAGCCCATGCCGACCAAAGCAATAATACTCTCAAGCCAAGCAAAAGCAGTAAATGCATCTTTAAACCAACGCGCTAAAAAAGCACCGATACCCATAGCGACAATCATGGTACCAATCATGGCATAAATGGCGCTCTCGACCGAGCCTAGAACCCGACCTGCATAATGAGATAGCAGATATTCATAAATAAGGCCGCACCCAGCGAGTACGGCCATAACAGTTATTAATAGGAAGTCATGCCCAAGTAGATTGGCCCTACTTGGGGCGCTTGTTGTAGTAGACACTTAATTAGGCACCTAACAAGGTTGCCATAGTCGAACCTATCGCAAATGAAACCGCTGCAGAGATAGCTGCTACACCTACGTTTTTCTGGCGGTTTACTTCATCTGAAATATCACAGCCTGATAAGATGATTTTGATAGTCACTAAGTGTAATAAAATGAAGGCAACTAAACTTACCGCTGCACTTAATGCCCAGTAACCTAAACTAGCAGCAATGTTGTCAGCCGCATAAGGAGCGATACCTGATGCAGCAGTTAATGCCAATGCACTACCCACTAAAAAGCCAGCGTAACGAATACCCACGGCTAAGTTGCCGTCGATAACCGCTTGTTGCAAGCAGTCACCACTGCGATTAGTACGCTTGAATAACTGCACTCGATATTGGCTGATCAATAGCATCGCAATGCTGCCAATTGCAAAGGCCGCGATCACGATTGGAATACCATGCCAGCCTTCGGTCGCCACCCAAAATAAAGCTGAGCGAATAACAATAGCTACACTCACTACATGACCAAAATCAATCAATGCAGCAGTTGCGTTGCCTTTTACGATTTCGTCATGCAGACTCACTTTACGAAGCGCTACCTTGTCTTGGAAGAAATGACCAAGCTTAATAAGCACAATTGCCATCACACCATAACCTAGCATTTGTAATGCTTCTTGTTGTAGGGTAGGTGCAAATGCGCCGCTGCTTACACCACTAAGAACAATGGCAAGTGCCACAAGTCCGGCCGCAAAACTAATACCAAAAGCAAAATTATCGCGCTCAGTTATTTCATCATTAGCATGTAAATTAGATACCCAGCCTTTGATAAATTTTAGGCTGACAAATAAAGCGATAATGATTGCAAAGTCGATTGCTAAAGCTTGCAACGACCAAGTTGTTATTCCATTAAATTCATACATATGTTGTAACTCCGGTGGTTATTCTTTTCACTACTTACCGCGGCTAATGCCACGTGATGTTCTGCTCGAGCTGTTTCGTAATGACCCAGAGCTTTTACTGTAACTACTGCTAGAAGCATAGCTACTACGGGTGCGTGGTGGTGTATAGCTGCTTCGGCTTAATCCAGATGCACCACTGCGTTTAGTGGCATACGGACTAGTGAATTGTTTACCCTGGCGTTGATAAGACTGACGAGTACGCGTCTCTACCGTTTGTTGTGCTTTAATCTGTTTTGGGCTCGAATAACGATAACGGCCATAGTCATTGTAATAGCTGTACTTTCTGTTTCTGCTCCAGCGACCATATTCAACTCGGTCGAATACATCGCCCAACATACGATACATCCCATACCAAACCCAAAAGCTTGTACCGTTGCTATTAGTTTGCCACTGCCCATAGTTAGGGTTACCGACCAATTGGTTACCAACGCTTTCACCTTCAGCTGCTTCACTAATAGCGCCAACCCTTGCTAGTGACCCTTGCGACATGTCTGCAAGCATATTGATAGGATCAGTAAGCGCATCTTGAAATAAAGATGGCTTAGCAGCATCACGAATGAGATCAAGTTGATGAAGGGTATCTTCATAAGGTGGTATTAGATAAGTAGACTTAACATCTGCTAAGCGTTGTGTAAGACCTGTATAAATAGCCCCGTCACGGGTCGCATCAAGACTAATTACTCGTGCGATCTCAGAAAGTTGCGGCTGCTGCTCAGCAAGCACCTGTCCGTATTGTTTAAGTATCGTCGCATTGCGCAAAGAGCCATTATCAAGCGCTGTACCAAGCTGATTTAATTCAACCTCAGCTTTTTCTATGGATTGTTGTATTGTTTGTTTCAGCTGCTCTTCTTTCGACTCACAGCCCATAAGCAAGCTTACCAAACAAAACAGGCTAATAAGTTTCCAAGCTTTTATTTGAGACATTCATGTCACCTGATTGTGGTTTAAAAACGCAAATAGTTTTACATAGCTCAGGTACTAAACCAAGATTAAAATTGCAACAAAGGGTAAATTTGGTTGGTACGTTGGGTAGATCGCAGCGAAACCCAACACAGAGCTATCAGCTTTCAGCCGCTTTGTGGAGGTGTTTGGTGCTGAGTCTCCCTCTGCCAGAGGCTCTAGGCTCTAGGCTCTAGGCTCTAGGAAGAGTGTAGTTGTAGCAATGACTTTAGCCATGAATGTGTTGGTTATGATCTGAATTCGGCACTGACGTGCCTCCTACAAGGTTTTGTTGCTGAGGGAGTCTCAGCACTATACAACCCCATATTTCAGCTGACGTCTGACGGCTGAAAGCTGACAGCTCCAGACGCAAAAAAGCCCGACTCTTTCGAATCGGGCTTTCTTTAATTTGGAGCCTGGCAATGTCCTAC
>NZ_JAATOU010000015.1:0-96107 GCF_011806445.1 Pseudoalteromonas sp. HF66 | reverse complement strand
ATTCGAACCCTCGATAGAGCTACAAACCCTATACTCCCTTAGCAGGGGAGCGCCTTCGGCCACTCGGCCACCTCTCCGTCTTGTGGGGCGTATAATAAAGATTTCAGGAAATATGTCAAACACTTTTCAAGGAAAATCGTATAGATGGTTATAGATTGTCCATAACGAGCTAAAACAACTTATTTTTGTTTATCCTTTCGCCACTTTTTCTTTATCACTCAACGGCTCAAGACCCGTCAATGGGATCAGCTCATCGGTTAATTCAGCGAGGTATTGATCTTGGTAACCTAATTGTTGAAATTCAGCTATACAAGCACGATAAAAATCTTCACGTTGATGCTCGTTTTTATTTGTATCTGTTGGCAACTGCGAAGGCTTTTTTGTCATTAGAATTAAGTCCATTTATGCGTTGAACGAATATGGCGCAATGATGTCATATCTTGGCTAAAAAAAACACTATCCAACTTTAGGTTTGTATAAAAAATTTACAATCTAGTAACTTTATTTGAAGGCTAATTCGGTATTTCTTTTTAGATCAGCTAATTACAATTTAGTAGTAAATTTGTGAGTAATAAAAATCAGAAATTTCTGATAAAAAAACGCCGCTAAAAAGCGGCGTTTTTAAAGACTTTTAGCTGATTAGTCAGCTTGAGGACGCATGTGTGGGAATAGGATCACGTCTTTAATCGTTGGTGAGTCTGTAAATAACATCACCAGACGGTCGATACCAATACCCTCACCCGCTGTTGGAGGTAAACCATACTCTAATGCGCGGATGTAGTCTTCATCGAAGTGCATTGCTTCATCATCACCCGCATCTTTCTCTTCAACTTGACGCGTAAAGCGCTCAGCTTGGTCTTGTGCATCATTAAGCTCAGAGAAACCATTCGCTAACTCGCGGCCACCAACGAAGAATTCGAAACGGTCAGTCACAAATGGGTTTTCATCGTTACGACGTGCAAGTGGTGACACTTCCCACGGGTAAGCGGTAATGAAAGTAGGTTGAATTAACTTATGCTCAGCAGTCTCTTCGAAGATTTCACATAAGAACTTACCAGGGCCCCATACACAGTTTTCAGGGATCTTAACGTGTACTTGCTTCGCATATGCTTTAAGTTCTTCAAAATGATTTTCTGGGTCATTAAATACCGCTGCATCGAAGTCAGGGTTGTACTTAAGAATAGCTTCGCTCATAGTTAGACGAGCAAAAGGCTGACCAAAATCGTACTCTACCGAATCAACCACTTCACCGTTTTCATCTTTAGTTGTGTTTACAACAATTGGTGAACCAAGTACGTCTGTAGCAACAGTACGTAACATGTCTTCAGTAATGTTCATCAGGTCAATGTAATCAGCGTAAGCCTGGTAGAATTCGATCATCGTGAATTCTGGGTTATGACGTGTAGATAAACCTTCGTTACGGAAGTTACGGTTAATTTCGAATACACGCTCAAAACCACCAACGACTAAACGTTTTAGGTAAAGCTCAGGTGCGATTCGTAAATACATATCGATATCAAGTGCATTATGGTGTGTTACGAATGGACGTGCAGACGCACCACCTGGGATCACTTGTAGCATCGGCGTTTCAACTTCCATGAAATCACGCTCAGCTAAGAAACGACGAATACCTTCAACAACTTTTGAACGAATACGGAACGTTTCACGTGTCGCATCATTAGTAATTAAATCAACATAACGTTGACGGTACTTTGTTTCTTGGTCAGATAAACCGTGGAACTTTTCAGGTAACGGACGTAATGACTTAGTCAGTAACTCGTACTCAGTCATTTCTACGTATAGGTCACCTTTACCAGACTTATTTAGTGCGCCTTTAACACCGATGATGTCACCAATATCTAGTTGACCGTATTTAGCTTTTAATTCTTTTTGTACATCTTTTGACGCGTACGCTTGAATTTGGCCTTTCATATCTTGTAATGCTAGGAAAGGACCACGTTTAGCAAGGATACGACCAGCAACTGATACAACGTGTTGTTCAGCAACTAATTCTTCTTTCGATTTATCACCAAACTCAGCTTGCAAATCAGCCGTGTAATGTTCACGACGGAATTGGTTTGGATGACCGTTGGCTGGGCAATTTTCGCGGATTGCGTCTAATTTGCCACGACGCTCAGCGATTAACTTATTTTCGTCTTGGATTTGATCAGTCATTTTTTAGCTCTTTTTTAGCTTGGTGGTTATAGGCCAGATTTAAGGCTGGCTTCAATAAATTTATCTAAGTCGCCGTCAAGAACTGCTTGAGTGTTACGGTTTTCAACACCTGTACGCAAATCTTTAATGCGAGAGTCATCAAGTACGTATGAACGTATTTGACTACCCCAGCCAATGTCAGATTTGGCATCTTCTTGACTTTGCTTCTCTGCATTCTGCTTTTGAATTTCAAGTTCAAACAACTTCGCTTTTAGCTGTTTCATTGCTTGGTCTTTATTCTTATGCTGTGAACGCTCATTTTGGCACTGTACAACAGTATTGGTTGGTATGTGAGTAATACGAACCGCAGATTCTGTCGTATTTACGTGCTGACCACCGGCACCTGATGCGCGGTAAACGTCAATACGTAAGTCAGCCGGATTAATATCAATTTCGATATTATCGTCGATTTCTGGATATACGAATGCTGATGCAAACGAAGTATGGCGACGACCACTCGAGTCAAATGGGCTCTTACGTACTAGACGGTGAACACCTGTTTCTGTTCGCAGCCAACCGTATGCATATTCGCCAACAAAGCGCACTGTTGCACCCTTAATACCAGCCACATCACCGTCAGTTGCTTCAACTAGCTCAACTTTAAAGCCTTTTGCTTCACCCCAGCGTAAGTACATACGCAACAGCATGTTACACCAGTCTTGAGCTTCAGTACCGCCAGAACCTGATTGCAAATCAAGGTAAGCATCGTTTTGGTCATGATCGCCTGAGAACATTCGACGGAACTCTAGCTTTTCAAGTTGTGCGTTTAAATCGCCCAATTCAGCTTCTGCTTCAGCAAAGGTTTCTTCATCTTCAGCTTCAACTGCAAGCTCTACTAAACCTTCAACATCTTCGGTACCTGCCACTAGATTATCAATGGTCTCTACGATAGCTTCGAGTGCCGACTTTTCACGGCCAAGGGCTTGAGCTCGTTCTGGCTCATTCCACACGGCTGAATCTTCAAGTTCTGCGTTAACTTCTTCTAACCGCTCTTTCTTAAGAGGGTAGTCAAAGGTACCCCCGAAGCAGTTCAGTACGTTCGCGAATTTCCTTGATTTGATTAATCACAGGATTCACTTCAAACATGTACATTACTCCAAAATGGCTGATTTACCGTGCACCGATATCGACGATAATTACGGTAAATTATCTACAAATATTAAAAACGCCCGATTTTAACAAAAAACCGAGCGTTTTATTAGCCTTTTATGTCGATTATAACGATATTTTTATGTCGCTTTTTGTAGCTCTCGAATAATCAACTGTAAGGTAAATTTACCACGGAATTCATTTATATCGAGTTGGTAAGCTGCTTTTACATAACGCACTTCGGTATCTGGCCATGCACGCACATCAACGCCAAATGCAATCCCATCAACTAACCGCCCAGACTGATGTTTTAAAACCAGTTTTAGGTGTTTTTCGCCAACAATTCGCTGCTGTATTACTTCGAATACATGTTCGAACACTGGCTCAGGAAATTGCTGCCCCCAAGGACCTGCATTTTTTAGTTGATTGGCAAACTCCATCGAAAAGCAATCATTTGGCAGCTCACCATCGGTAAGTAAGATGCTTTGCTTATGCTCTTCAGTAAGAGTATCTGTCACCATTTGCTCAAACACTGTTTTAAACTCATTAAAACAGTGTTCATTGATACTCAGCCCCGCCGCCATAGCATGACCACCAAATTTACTGATCAAATGCGGATAGAGAGTATTTACTCGCTCTAGCAAATCACGCATATGCAGCCCTTCAATGGAACGACAAGAACCTTTTATTTCGCCGTTATCGCCAGCTGCAAAAATAATCGTAGGACGGTGATACTTTTCTTTTAAACGACCAGCCAAAATACCAATTACACCTTGATGCCAATCAGCTTGGTATAGACAAATGGCATCAGGCACGGACTCGGTTTTGAAGGCTAAACGGTCAAGCACGGCTTGTGCTTCAGTTTGCATGCCCTGCTCTATTTCACGGCGCTCGTGATTAAGGCTGTCGAGCTCACTGGCAATACGGCGTGCTTGATTTATATCGCTAGATAACAAACAGGCTATACCTAAACTCATATCATCTAAACGCCCTGCAGCATTTAAGCGTGGCGCTAATGAAAAACCAAAGTCACTGGCACTTAAACGCCCTGCATTGCGATTTGCCACTTCAATAAGTGCACTAATTCCGGGCCGTGTTTTACCACTGCGAATGCGTGCTAAACCTTGATGAACTAAGGTACGGTTATTGGCATCAAGAGCGACCACATCGGCAACGGTACCAAGGGCTACAATATCAAGTAACTCAGCCAAATTTGGCATTGGCTGATGCTGAAAATACCCTTGCTCACGTAAGTGGCTTCGTAAAGCAATAAGCAAATAAAAAGCGACCCCAACGCCTGCTATCGACTTCGATGGAAACTGACAGTCATGACGATTCGGATTCACAATGGCATCAGCATCTGGCAGGGATTCACCTTGCAAGTGATGATCAGTCACCAGCACTTTAATACCAGCTTTCTTTACTATAGCAATACCATCAATACATGAAATACCGTTATCAACGGTGATCACAAGCTCAGGCTGCATAGAAACGATTTGCTCTGCAAGTGCAGGGCTTAGACCATAACCTAGGCTGAATCTGTCTGGTACTAAATAATCAAGATTCTTTAAGCCAAACATAGCAAGACCTTGCATCAAAGTTGCAGTGCTGGTTGCACCGTCAGCATCAAAGTCTCCTACAATTAAAACGCGGCTTTGTGCGGCAATTGCTTCTTGCAATAACGCAACAGCTTTGTCGATGTCTTTAAACAGCTTAAAGTCATGTAATGTCGCAGCGCTATTATCGAGTTCAGTAGCATTTTGCACCTGTCGAGTCGCGTAAATCTGCTTGATAACAGGGTGTAAATGGTGCGGTAAGTGTGAATCATCAACACGTGGACGAGCTTGAATTATTTTTTCCATGTCGGAAACGGTACTTCTTAAGCAAAGGCAAGTAAAAAGGCCTACAACAAATAGGCCTTTTCGTTTAAAAAACAGTTATGAAGATGTTTTTGGTAAAGCATCAAGTGCTTGGCTGATTTGCGCAGCTGATTGATAACCTGGGATCATCGTGCCATCTTCTAAAATAATTGCTGGTGTCCCCGACATACCAAAACTTTGACCAAGTTGGTAATGCTCTGCAATTGGTGCGTGGCAACCAGGCACCGCTGCTACTTCTGCACCCGCTTTTGCTTCTGTTAAAGCTTCAGCTGGATCTTTAGCACACCATACATTCATTAAATCTTGATACCCTTTACCACGTAAACCACCACGTGGGAAAGCAAGGTATTTAACTGTGATACCCGCTTCTAAAAAATCATCAAGTTCACGGTGTAACTTACGGCAATAACCACAGCTAATATCAGTAAACACCGTGATTGAATGCTTTTCGTTTTTCGCTTTGTAAACGATCATCGAATCTTCGTATTCAGCTATACCTTCTTTACGTACATCGCTCAGTGCATGCTCTGTTAGGTTAACTCGGTTATTAAGGTCAATCAATGTTCCTTGCATAAGAAATTGACCGTCAGGGCTTGCATACAGCACGCCTTTGTCAGTAATTAGTTCTTTAAGGCCTGCCACTGGGCTTGGATTGATTTGCTTAACGGTTACGCCTAATTCGGCAAACTTAGCAATAATTGGAGCATCAGCAGCGTCTGTTGTTGATACGCCATTGGCAAACACATTTAAGCTTGTGCCTAGTAGTGCTGTGGCTAAAACTAACTTTTTCATAAATATCCTATATCCTGATCATTTTTTATATAGACCGGTACATCTTTAAAAATCTTGCACTAAGCTCGTGGATGATGTTGCTCGTGTACCGACTTCAATCTTTCATTCGCTACATGGGTATAAATTTGTGTTGTTGATAAGTCACTGTGACCTAACATCATTTGCACGACTCTAAGGTCCGCCCCATGATTAAGCAAATGCGTTGCAAACGCGTGTCTGAGCGTATGCGGTGATAACGGCGATTCAACTGATGCCAAAATAGCATAGTGTTTGATGCGATGCCAAAAAGTTTGTCGCGTCATACCAATCCCACGCTTAGATGGGAACACAAAGTCAGTGGCATGCTTTATCATTTGCGAACGGCCCACTTTTAAGAATTGCTCAAGCCAATACATTGCTTCTTCACCCAAGGGAACTAAGCGCTCCTTATTACCCTTACCTTTTACAAAAACCACAGCTTGGCGCAAATTAATTTGCTCCATTCTGAGCCCCACCAGCTCAGTAACACGAAGCCCTGTAGCATATAAAAGCTCAAGCATGGCTTTATCGCGAAGTCCCATAGGGTCTTCTATGTCTGGGGCTGCAAGCAATGCTTCTACTTCGGCTTCGGATAGGGTTTTCGGTAATGATTGCCCAGCTTTTGGTTGAGCAATGTTTACCATGGGTGAATCTGCAATCACTTTTTCGCGCACAAAATACTGATAGAAACGTTTCAGTGCACTAATGCTACGTGCGGTGCTGCGCGACTTCAGTCCTAGATCGACGCGGTAAGCTAAATACGCTTCGATATCATCTGAGCTAACGGCAAGAAGGTCTTTATCTTTTATAAATTGGCAAAACTTTTCAAGGTCACTGCGATAGGCTGCCAATGTATTTTCGCTGACGCCTTGCTCAAGATACAGAGTATCTAAAAATAACTCTAAATGTTCGGCGTTATTTGCTGTCATTACACCTTTTTGGGCTTGTGAATTATTATCAGCCACGCGTACTCTCATCCTTATCAAGGTATCAATTGATTATACCTTACGGTAAACTTAGGCCTATCATATCAGGCAAATACACAGTGATAAATACGATGCAGATTGGTTTATTTTATGGTTCTACAACCTGCTATACAGAAATAGCGGCAGAGAAAATTCGCGATATTATTGGCCACGACATAGTGAGCCTTCACAATATCAAAGATGAGCCATTAAAAAATGCAGAGCAATTTGATTTCGTTATCTTCGGCATCTCAACTTGGGACTTTGGTGAGCTGCAAGAAGATTGGGAATCAATCTGGGACGACATTAAAGATGTTAACTTAAACGGCAAAACCGTGGCTCTGTTTGGAATGGGTGATCAACAAGGTTATGGTCAATGGTTCCAAGATGCACTTGGCATGTTACACGATGAGATTTGTGAGCAGAGTATTACCTTGCTCGGTAAATGGCCTAACGATACAAGTTATGAATTCGAAGCCTCAAAAGCGCTCACAGAAGATGGTAAACAGTTTGTAGGCTTAGCCCTTGATGAAGACAGCCAATACGAGCTGAGCGATGACCGTATTGCAACCTGGGTTGAGCAAGTAATGACTGAATACAGCGAAAGCTTGTAACATCCTGTTATTTATAAAAAGCCAAGCATTGCTTGGTTTTTTAATTTTTATTCAACACGTTGCCAATATTGATTACGGTAGAAAAAAGCAATATAGCCGCGCACTTCAAGTACCTTACCCTGTTCTTTTGGAGTCAATTTTAGGGTATAAGTTTTACCATTGTTTGGGTCCAGAATTTCACCATCTTGCCAGCTACCATCCCCAGCATCTTTAGCACCTTCAATAATTTGTAACCCAAGAATAGGCTGATTTTTCTTATCACCTTTACACTTTTCGCATATTGCATCTTGCTTGGCTGGGTTAAGTATTTTTTCTACACTGCCAATCAGCACGCCATCTTGCTCACTAATACGCACTAAAGATTTCGCTTCATTGGTTTCTTCGTCAATGGTTTTCCAAAGACCCACGGGTGTCAAAGCAGCAAAGCACAGCTTAGAAAATAATAAGGCAAATAAAACAATTGATAAACGGATCATAAAAAACTCGTATAAAACTTAAGACTTTGGCACTATATCAGGACTTAGTAAAACACACCATTTTGCTATTTTCAGAAATAGACAACACATTGCGAGGGAACACAATGAGTCAATTTACATTACTTACCGGTGATATTGTCAGTTATGACAGTAATCAGGTTACCAAAATTAACGCAGCAGGAGATATAATAATAAATCGCTTTGCTGAGCCATTGTTTATCCCTGATAGCGCTAAAGCCGCTCTTGAACTGGGTCGGCTTGACGATAACTTATTCAATTTAAATAAGTTAATGCGCTCAGGCTATGCCGATCCCTGCCCAACTACCCGCGTTCTTATCGAAACCACAAAACCTTTACCAGAAATCAAAGGCCTGTTGATCAAACGCCGCTTTAATATTATTGATTTTTGCAGCGCTGAAATAGAAAAATCACACAGTAAGTCGGTGTTAGATGCCTTATTAAAGCTTGAGTATGTTCAGCAAATTCAACTTGATGAGGTTATGCAATTACAGCCACCTTCCATGCAAAAACCACAGGTATAATTACATTTTTAGGTAATAAGCTTTACATAGCTCTTTGTAATCTTGGCTGTAGCTACCATCAGCTGCGTGTATCGTTAACGACGTTGTTTCACATTCACACTTGCTTTGGCTGAATAACAAAAGGCTACGACTTGCTTGCTTTTTCTCGGTAGTGCGTACCAAGCAATGACGTGTTAAGTACCAGTCTGCTTGCTCTGCCACAGCAATAAATTGTTGCGCTTCGACGCAAGGCAAAATTACATTCAATACAGTTTTGCCGTGGCTAAGCCGAGTACAAGCCGCAATTAAATCACTAAAGCTAAGACCATCTGTGTGGCGAGCAGTATTGCGAGCATCGTTATCACCTTTTAAGCTCGCATTAAAATACGGCGGATTGGTAATGATTGCATCAAAAGGCTTTACTGCACTGAACGACTGCACCGCACCTTGAAAAAGACTAATATCAGGCCAAGGGCTATTGGCGAAATTTTCTCGAGCATCACTGCAAGCACCAGAATCAATTTCGATGGCACTGATATTTGCTTCAGGTGATCTTTGCTTTGCCATCAAAGCCAGTAGTCCTGTGCCAGTGCCTATATCTAAGATGCGTTCAGCCCTTTTCAGATTAGCCCACGCACCTAATAAAATACCGTCGGTTGAGACTTTCATCGCAGTGCGTGTTTGCGTTACTGTAAATTGTTTAAACACAAAGCCTGACATTTTTTCACCTTTTCATTCACCACAGCCGCGTTAACGCGTATAATTAGGCTTAATTGTCCTCTATTTATGTCACTCTATGCAATTTTCTGAATTTGATATTGATAACAAGCTGTTAAATGCCATTAATAAAATGGGTTTTGATACGCCAACCAGTATTCAACAACAAGCGATCCCTGAAGCACTTCAAGGTCGTGATATTTTGGCATCTGCCCCTACTGGTACGGGTAAAACAGCCGCGTTTTTGATCCCTGCAATTCAATACTTGCTCGATTTCCCGCGTCGTGAACCTGGTTTTGCACGTGTCTTGATCATGACACCAACCCGTGAGCTTGCGTATCAAATTCATGAGCAATGTGAATTACTTGCAGCACAAACTCATCTTAAAATTGGCGTTGTGACTGGAGGTATAAACTACGGGACCCACAAAGAAATTTTCGAAAGCAATAACGACATTCTAATTGCGACGCCGGGACGCTTAATGGAGTATCTCGAGACAGAGAACTTTCATGCCGAAAACGTTGAAGTGCTGATCCTTGATGAAGCAGACCGCATGTTAGACATGGGCTTTCGTAAAGAAATGCTTCGCATTTGTGATGAGGCGCGAAACCGCCGCCAATGTTTCTTATTTTCAGCCACCCTTGAAGGTGACAGCGTTGAGTTATTTGCAGAGCGTATCTTAAATGATCCTGCACTACTTGAAGCTGAATCATCACGAAAAGAGAAAGGCAAAATTCACCAGTGGGTTCACCTTGCAGATGACTACAACCACAAGCTGAAAATGCTAGTTGAAACGTTAAATGGTGATGACATTCAGAAAGCTATTGTGTTTGTTAAAACTCGTGAGCGCCTAGAAACACTGATTGGTGAATTAAACAACGAAGGCATTCGTGTTGCTTGGTTACGCGGTGAAATGCCGCAAGACAAACGAATGAAGACAATGGAGAACTTCCACTCTGGGCGAAATAATATATTAGTTGCAACGGATGTTGCCGCACGTGGTATTGATGTTGCTGATATCAGTCACGTTATCAACTTTGATATGCCACGCACCGCAGATGTATATGTTCACCGTATTGGTCGTACCGCTCGCGCTGGCAAAAAAGGCATCGCGATTTCATTTGTTGAAGCCCATGACGTAGCAATTGTTGGTAAAGTTGAACGTTATATCGAACAAAAACTCAAACGCCGAGTTATCAAAGGGCTCGAGCCACAGCATAAAGAAGCTAAGCTCCCATCCAAAAAGAAGAAAGATCCAGAAAAAATGAAGGCAAAGAAAAAAGCCAAGTCTAAAACTAAGAAGAAAAAATAGTTTTACTGACACTGTTATAAAAATGCCGAGTTTGTCTCGGCATTTTTATGCCCTACCTTTTTTACTTATTAAGTGTGTAATTAGTTCACACTTTCTTACCCTCACATACTCAACACAAAAATAAAAACATAAAAATCAATGAGTTAAATTTTGGAATAATAATTGTAACAGGTTCAGCAATAGTTCACAGCAGACTAGATTAACGAGGGAATTGTATGAGCCGCTTCAAATTAACCATAGCACTTACTTTATTAAGTTGTTTGTTTTTACTTGCTTGCGCAACTACTGTAAGCGCCAATACCAGCGTACTAACAACCAGCACATCGGCACAACCACGTCTACAGCAAATGGCATTGCAAAAATTAACGAGCAATCCAAATTTTCAAATTGAAAACCTACAAGTAATTGTTGATGGTGATACTGTTGAACTAAAAGGCATTACAGAAACAGGGTTTCAGCGAGCTTTGGCACAAAAGTTTTTAGAGCACAGCCAAGGTGTGATGCAGATAAAAAACAACCTTAAAGTGAGCAAGCTTAATCACTCATCACTTTAAGGCTAAGTTTACAAGTGGTGTGAGATTATTCGCCGCTTGCTTGTAAGTTAATAAATTTAGCAAGCTCTTCTGGTTGACCCATCAGCATTTGAATTTGCTGATTAATCTCCATCATGGTTTTACCTTCAGGTAATTTAGCAGACACAGAAAAAGACGATAAACCACTCACAAAATTGCTAATCGCTGTTGCAAGTTCTTCACTCACAGGCACTTGTTGTAACTGCATGGTAACGACTTGCTTAAATTGCTCATGAGTCATTCCTTGTGCAGTTAAAAAGCTTTCAAATACCGCTTTAAGCTCACCTTCGTCAGCAATCGACATATTTATGCTACGCGGTTCTAACTGAGTTAATGCTGCCATCATTTTCGATTGCTGTTGTAACTGCTGCTCTAATGTTAATTGACCGTCAGCTGCTTCATTTTGCATCTGGCTAACAGCCAAAGATGCTTCCATCAGTGCTGTGGTTTTAGCCAAGCCTAGATTAAAATTAACATCAGCCACCTCATTCGCAGTGACTTTAAGTGCAAAATCACTATCGCCTGAATCTTTATTGTAATCAAGAGATGAGTCAACGTTATAACTTGTTGATGCTAGTTTGTTATTTGAATTTTCAGGAAGCTGTGCCAAAAACTCATCGCTAAAACGAAAGTTTTTCATCACAAAACCTGTGTGCGGCGGTACAGCATCAACTTCGTAACCCGACACATCAATACTATCAATTGTCGCAACTTGCTCATTACTCAGGCTGTTCGAAACAGTGATTTCTGTTAACTGCATACTACTATCAAAAATACTGGCTGAGATATCGCTGTATTTAATATCTACACCGCTTTGTGTTGATAATGCACTGATTTGCTTATCAACCACCTTTTTCACTTCCTGTGTAGCTGCGTAATTTGCGTAAGCTACGCCACCGACAGCCGCAGCAACAACCGCTGCAATAATTAACTTCTTCATTATATTTCCTTTAATTGGTGTAAATTTTTTATCAGTGTATCAAATTGTATTTAGTTTATTAACGACAGTAATTCATGCACTGTTTTCACTGGCGTGATCTTAGCTCCAAGTCCTTCCATTGATTTATGGTAATTGCGATGCGGAATAAAAATTTCAGTAAAGCCGTGTTGGGCAGCTTCTTTAACTCTGGGTACTCCGCTGTCTATTGGTCTAACATCGCCATTAAGACTTAGCTCGCCCATAATACAAGTTGTGCGAGGCACAACAAACTCGTTCAAACTGCTTAATAACGCTGTTACTAATGCTAAATCGATACAGGTTTCTGATTCATCGATTTTTAAACCACCAACAATGTTAAAAAAGGTGTCATGAAAGATTTTTGTTTTTGTATGTTTGCGTAAAATTCCCGTAAGCATCTTGATACGGTTCATGTTTAAACCAACACACACCCGCTGCGGAAACTCAGCTTCTGTTTCTGTAGTTAAGCACTGGATTTCGAGAAGTAAATTACGGTTACCTTTACGAATACAAGTAATAGCAGATCCCGGAGACTCGGTACTAGAACCAGATAAAAAGATTTCACTTGGGTTATCAACACTCAGCATTCCGCGCTCACACATTCTGAAAATACCCACAGTGTCGATATCACCAAAACGGTTTTTATTAGCTCGTAGCGTTCTGATTTGCCCATCGTTAGTATCGATATGTAATAAAGCATCGACGATATGTACTAACGTTTGCGGCCCGGCAATTTCATTATTTTTGTTTACATGGGCAATGATGAACATAGTTACATCATTTTGCTTACAGTATTGCGTTAATGCTTGGGCTGCACTTTTTACCTGTGAAGGTGAACCTGGACTACCATTTGCCGTTTCTGTTACTACAGCCTGAATTGAGTCTATCACCGCAAACTTAATTTTATTTTTATCAAGCTCTTCAATAATAGCTTCAACGCTGGTTTCAGAAAGCAAATACAACTCTTCTTCGTTGTAATCTAAACGTAGGCGATTCACACGGTTTTTAAACTGCGATAAAGACTCTTCGGCTGTACAGTACAAAGACGGCATGAGCTTTGACATACGTGCAACCAAGTCTGACAACAAGGTGGTTTTACCTGCACCTGGGTCACCAGAAATAATATTGACTGAACCTGTGGTTACGCCACCACTTAATACTCTATCTAGCTCACCAATTTCAGTGAGACGTTTTTCAGCCTCAGCTGTGGCTACTTCATTTATTTTCTTTGAACCACCGCTTACGACACCGGCATAACCTGCCACAGCGGCGCGGCTTGCTGCTTGTTTTGATTGCCCTGCTGAGGGTTTAAACTCTGCGAGCGTATTCCACGCTCCACACTTACACTGTCCTTGCCAGCGCTGATAGTTCATGCCGCACTCAGTGCAGACAAATTCGATTTTTGCTGATTTTGCCATTCGGCCTTACCTATTTTGGTAGCTGATTTGTGACTATTTCTGTATTTTCAAGCATATAATAGCTAAAGTAAAACATACGACTCAGGCGATTTAATTAGAGCCAATTTATAGTCACAAATGATAACATGCTGTAACCTGCCCCTAAAAAGTACTTAATTTAGCTAAGCACTTAATTAAGAAATAGTTAAGGGCACAGTTTTTGCTTACAAATAAAACTTTACAGTGCTTGCCATTTAATTGGCGAATACATATAACAATAACTAATAAAATAAAGAAGTAGTCACACTGTTTTGGCTTTAAATAGCCCGCTAGTATACCTACTTTTTTAGATAGACGGTGATGGTTTTATAAATGGCTGAAGACATTCTGCTTAAATATGAAAGCCTAGTTGATGAACTAAAGGCACATTTAGGCACTCCCCAGTTCGATAAACTGTTTAAATCAAAGACAGCTAGCTTAACAAAGCCAGAGCAGTTTCTGATCAAAATGGAAATGTCGCGCTTATCTCAGCCTGTAGCTCGCTTTATTGATTTACGTGGTCAAGTAACCGGCCAAGTGAAACCTTACGAATATGACGGCAAGCAACACTTTATGGACGATACCGCCATTGAAGTGTTTGAAGATGCCATAAAACGCCACGGTGGTTACACGCTTGCCGTTTACGAAGCGGTGATGAACACTGAAAATAATCACCGAGTAATGCAAAAAAAGGCTGCAGAACAAGCTTTAACCGACGATAGTGCAGCTGCAGTGCAGCCAGCCAAGGTCATTAAATTTGCATCTTACGAGAGTCGCCGCGAAGAGCGGATGAACTATTCAATTAAAATCACCGTTGAGCTTGATAAAGACCGCAAAGTTGCTGCATCAACCTCAGATATTTCTTTAAGCGGTGCCAAAATTAAGCTGGGGCCTCGTTACTCAGTTAAAAAAGGTCAATTAATTGGTTTACGCCTGGTTGGCCTAGAGCAAGACTTCGAACTGGGCTTAAAAAACGGTATTCAATACGAAGTGGTTGCGGTAGAAAAGGTCTCTCGTGAATACAATCATGTACGCTTAAAACGCACCTTTATTGAGAATAATGAAAAATTTGATGAGTTTTTAGAAAGCTTTATCCACGGCAACAAACGCCGCTATAAAGTTAATTTAGACAATACGCTAGATGCTGTTGTCTCAAAAGGCTACGAGCAATACTATATTCCACGCGTTACCTCGTTTTATGCTTTTTTAAGCTTACAAGGCGACAAACTTTACCCTAGCCTTGCATTAACCACTGAGAATAATATTTTTATTCAGCGCTATTTTTGTGATGAACGTAAGTTGTCATGTTTATACAGTATTATTAATCAGCAGCGTTTGGGTCACTTACTTAGCTCACCTGATGCAGTAAAAGAAGAATACCTTTATACTTTCACGCATACGGCTGCGGGCAAAATTTATTATTATTCCGCTACAAAAACTGAGCTTGAAAGCCAACCACACCTAAGAGATTTATTCCTCGGGTTTGGCAGCCAAAAAGACAGCTGGCAGTGCTTTAAGCTACAGTTGATGCCAAGCCATCCGGAAGACTCTTACATTCCATTGTCACTGCCAAGCAGTGCTGGCAAAAATATCGAAAAACTAAATAAACCACCTACACCACGAGTGCAGGGGTTGATCAAAGATGTTAAATATCTACTAATTTTAACTTCGGTTGGTACAAAGTTTGAACAACGAACATATCAACAACTTGATTACAGTAAAGATGCAGTAAACCAGCTCAAGCTTTTCGGTCACAGTAAGCACAAAACGCCCCCTCATTTAGAGCCTGTGGCGCTCGAATATGTAAACCTTAGAGCTCATAAACGCTACTTATACAAAACATCTGTCAGCATTGAACACCATGAGCAAACTATTACAGGGCATACCCGAGACTTATCAGTGATGGGATTGCAAATTGAATGCGACCAACCAGTTGAGTTCAAAAAAGGCGATATCATTAAGTTAAACTTGCCTGATTTGCAAAAAATTACCAAAAAGCATGATTTGACGAATCTTGCCTATGAAGTGATGGCTGTGAGTAAATCACTGACAACAGTAAACTTAAAAGTCCATCGGATTGGTGACCTACCACATATGGCAATTAAGTTTTTCACTGTTTTAATCGATAACAACAAAGACAAATTACGTGTCTGCGAAGAAACGCCTAAGATTCCGGGGTTATCGACCGCACTCAGAAACATGGTGACCAAAAGTGTATGCCAATTTCCGTTTTATTTACATAAAGAAGCAGCTCACTTTAAAGCTGGCGCAATTGGTCAAGGTTTATATCCAAGCCCACTACATGTGTTACTGCAAAACTTTGCGTTATTAAATGAGACGACCAGCATCGATGGTTTCTTATCGACGGATCAAATTACAGAGGTGATCACCCCGTTAATAAAAGATCGTAGTCGCCAAGATCCGCCATTACCATTTACTTTATTTTTACGCTTTGATCCGCGCCAAGCCGAAATTAGCGATGCAATTACTAGTCGCTGTATCAGTGAAGATGACTACAAACCACAAACTTTATTTGTGAAAAAAGCGCTGAAAAACGATTTAGTATTTGTGTTTCGTTTATATGTTTCACGTACTGGTCGACCTGATATTGATTACTTAGCGAATGAGCTTAAATATATTAGTCAGTACGCATTGCACAAAGCAAAAGATTTAGAAGAAGCGCTGTGGGCAGTAGCCGGTGTAGGTGATTTAATTGATATAACCGAAGAAGCGCTTACCCATTTTGATATTGACCAAAAGCTGATCACGGAAATGAGTAAACGCAAAGCGACTTGGTTAAAGCGAGTAATCTAACGGTAGAGAGAGTAAGTAAGCAACTTGCAGTAATGAACCTTCATTAATTGCAGTTTGTGCTTGCTCAACTACTTTAGGTTTACCATGCACAGCAACGCCAAGCCCTGCCGCAGCCATCATTTTCAAATCGTTAGCACCATCACCCATGGCAACTGTTTGACGATTATTTAAAGTCAGCTTTTGTTCGATTCGTTTAAGTACACGAGCCTTTTCTTCAGCATCAACAATAGTGCCAATGACTTTACCCGTTAAGCGATTATCTTTGAATTCAAGAGTATTGGCATGCACCTCATCTAAACCAAGCAGTGACTGCACTTGCTCTGCAAAAGGCACAAAGCCACCTGATGCGATTGCTAAATGCCAGTTATGCGCTTTTAGGTATTGGCATAATTCACTCACGCCCGGCATAAGCGGTAAACGCGCTTTTAAGCCGTCAATTAAATCTACATCGATGCCCTCAAGCTTCGCGACACGCTGCTTTAAGCTTTGTGCAAAGTCGAGCTGCCCGGCCATAGCTTGCGCGGTTACAGCGGCAACTTCGTCATACACATCAGCAAGACGCGCGATTTCGTCGATACACTCAATAGTAATAGCTGTTGAGTCCATATCCATCAACAATAAGCCTGGCTCATCCACTGTCGGTGGATTAGTTAGTTGCACCAGTTGAATACCTAACTGTTTGGCAAACTCAACTAATACGAGTGGGCTCAGTAAAATTGTAGCATCGCTATGAAAGCTCCATGCCACAGGTATATCTGTAATTGGTTGATAACAACAAAGCGATAAATTACTTAATCCATGTGACGCTAAAAAATCACTAATAGTAAGCAGTTTCTCTGCATTAAGCTCATTACCAAAGGCAACACTAAACACGCCTTGGTTTGCTTTTGGCGTAAAGTCTGTTGTAATAAGGTGTTTGTTTTCAATTTTATACCAACAATTTAGGCTGATTTGTTCTGCTAAATTTGCTGAAGGTGTAGCAGCTAAGCTAAGCTGTGACATAGTGGCTCCACATTAGACTTATGTCTGTCCTTGGTCGTGCATTTGGCACTCGCACACAAGGGGCTGTTAAAGTTATCATGTTGTACCATCAAAATTAAAAGCTGTCAGTAACGTATACGGTGACTATGAAAAATAACCAACTTAAAATTCCCTTTTCAGCCACTTATCGCCAGCGCTTTGTGCGCTTGAGTTTGGCTACAGCCTGCTTTGTGCTGTTAAGTTGGGTTGCCATGAATAGTAGCTTCCAAAGTCACCAATTACTTTACGATAGTGCTGATAGCACAGCAATAAGCTTAACCAAGTTTATGGCACTAAATGCCAAAACCCCACTACAAGAAAAAAATAAACCCGAGTTAAATGCTTTATGCGATCACATTGCTAAAGATGAGTATGTATTAGCTGCAACTATTTACGATCAACAAGGAATTCAACTTGCTGCCAGCGATAATTGGCAAAGTCATCACACATTTGGTTTATTACCAGATTCAACGCCGGGTATCAGTAAACTCAAAACGCCATTTGTTGAGCCGGTGATAAGTGATGATGAAAGACCTATTGGTTTTGTATCAATTACCTATTTAACACAGGCTTCCATTGCGACCAGCCACAGTAGTTTTCATGATTTAGGTCGCCAAGTGTTATTAATGTTAGTGATCACCTGTATTTTTACTTGGCAGCTAGGTCGCGGGTTAAAACTCTGGCAAATCAACCGTTACATCAAAAAAAGCGCAGAGCAAGAATCGTAAAGTTCAGCAGCGAGTTGCTGCTGTGCATCACCTGTCACGCCTTTGAGCTCACATAAATGAGCGAATACGTTGCGCACTTTAAGTGGCGTATTAACCTGCCCCTGAAAGCCTGCCAGCGGCATTGACGGCGAGTCGGTTTCTAACACTAAATGCTGTGGCTCAATTGAGCTTATAACTTTACGAGTTTTAGCAGCACGCGGGTAACTGATAACGCCCCCCACTCCGAGCTTAAAATTTTGTTTTATATAACTTTGAGCTTGTTGTTCAGAGCCTGAAAAGGCATGGATAACACCACCATACTTTGGTTTACAGCGTTTAAATGAGCGAGTAATCAAATCATGGCTTTGTCTGTGATGCACAATCAGTGGTAAAGCGAGTTGGTTGGCAAGCTCTATCTGCCCTTCAAAAAGCCATGTTTGTTTATCGAGGTTGTCGATACTACGATCAAGCCCGCACTCGCCGATGGCAATAAATTTTCCTAAATGGGCTTTTGCTAACTGCTCTAACTCAGCAAGGTGATGAGCTTGGTGATCAGATAAAAAATAAGGGTGTAGACCTAAAGCAACTGAGATACTAGGCTCTGATTTAGCAAAAGAAAAAAGTGCTGTAGATTGTGCCAAGCTCACACCCGGCACAATAAAATGTTCGATCCCTACTTGCTTGCACTCTTTGATGAGCTCTGAACGAGTCTCATCAAACTCACTAAAATCAAGATGGCAGTGAGAATCGATGAAGTGCATTTACGGATTTAAACGACCAAACAGCCAACTGCCATCGGCATGGCGTTGATACATAAACCGGTCATGTAAGCGGTGTGCACCACCTTGCCAAAACTCAATTTTAGTAGGCTCAACGCAATAGCCCCCCCAAAAATCAGGCAATGGAATTTCACCATCAGAAAACTTTTGCTTCATTTTCGCAAATGTTTCCATTAATACCTTACGTGATGACACTGGACGGCTTTGCTGAGATGCCCAAGCTGCTAATTGGCTTTCTTTTGGACGCGATAAAAAGTACTTAGCCACAGCGGTTGTTGGTAATGGTTTTGCCTCACCATACACAATGACTTGTCGCTCCATATGATGCCAAGGAAAGTGCAAGGAAATTTTGTTATTACCTTTAAGTTCTTGCGCCTTGCGCGAGCCAGTATTAGTAAAAAACACAAAGCCATTTTCATCAAGATGCTTTAACAGCACGATACGCTGTGAAGGCTGGCCATGTTCATCAACCGTAGCAACCACCATCGCCGTAGGATCAGGTAAGTTAGTTGCAACAGCTTGTTCTAGCCATTTTTCAAACTGCTTGATTGGAGACGCATCAAGCATGTCTTCAGATAAACCATCCTGTAAATATTCACGGCGAATATCTTCAAGTTTCATAAAATTCCCTCTATCGCTACTATCAGCTATCAGCTATCAGCTATCAGCTATCAGCTATCAGCTATCAGCTAAAGATTAATCAAGGTTATTGAGCTGTCAATTTTGTTGGGTTTCGCTGCGCTCTACCCAACCTACAAAGCTATGAGTTCTTAAACGTTCTGCAAGTGTAGGAGTGCTTTCAAAGCGAACTACACCAAGCAGAGTTCACCTAAGTAGTTTAGCCTAAGACAAGGCGGAAAACCGACTTATCCCTATGAGCATACGTGTTTTGTATGTGATTAGGGTCAGTCGGTTTGACAACGCAGTATTAGGTTAAAATACGACGGTGATTACATTTGCTCCATTACTTCGATACCTAAAAGATCCAATCCTGATTTCAGGGTCTTCGCAACCAAATTACATAACACTAAACGGCTATCACGTACATTTGGCTCTACGCCTTCTTTTAGGACTGGGCACGCCTCATAGAACGTCATGTATAGGCTTGCTAGTTCATATAGGTATCCACATAATACGTGCGGTGTTGCTTCGCTGATCATTAGATCAAGTACTTCTTCTAATTGTAGAAGTTTAAGTGCGAGTGCTTTTTCTTGTGGCTCGTTGATTGCAACGTCTGCTGTTAATGACGCAGCATCAATACCTGATTTACGGAAGATACTGCGAACGCGGGTGTATGCGTATTGAAGATAAGGCGCTGTAGCACCTTCAAAGCTCAGCATACTATCCCAGTTGAAGATATAGTCGCTAGTGCGGTGTTTAGAAAGATCCGCATATTTCACTGCGCCAATACCGACTTTACGGGCTATTTCGCTACGCTCTTCGTCGCTTAAGTCTGACTCACGCTCAGCAAGTTTAGCTGCAGCACGAGTGATTGACTCTTCTAGCAAGTCTGCAAGTTTAACTGTACCGCCAGTACGAGTTTTGAATGGCTTACCGTCGGCCCCCATCATGGTACCAAATGGGCAGAATTCATAACTTGTTTCATCACGTAATAAACCAGCTTTACGTGCTGTTAGCTCAACTTGATTGAAGTGCAAGCTTTGACGCGCATCAACGAAGATTAGGATACGATCCGCACCCAGTTTGTTTGAACGGTAATCACAGGCTGCTAGGTCAGTTGTGGCATATAAGAAACCACCACCTGATTTCTGTACGATAAATACTGAAGGCTCACCGTCTTTATTAGCAAGCTCATCTAAGAACACCACTTGTGCACCATTAGATTCAACCGCAATTTCTTTGCCTTTTAATAGCGCAATAATGTTTGCAAGTTCACTGTTATAAGCACTTTCAGCCATGATGTCATCGGATGTAAGCGTTACGTTTAGACGCTTATAAACTTCTTCAGAATGCTTCACAGAAGTCGCAATGAATAGCTTCCATAGTTTTTCACAGTGTGCGTCGCCACCTTGTAATTTAACAACGTAATCACGCGCTTTATCAGCAAAACCTTCTTCATCATCAAAGCGTTTTTTCGCATCACGATAGAAGGTCTCTAAATCAGCTAGTGCAACTTTGTCTAGATCAACACCTTGGTTGATTTGATCTTCTAAGTGCGCGATTAGCATACCAAACTGAGTACCCCAGTCACCCATGTGGTTTTGACGGATAACTTCATCGCCACGGAACTCAAGGGCACGAACAACCGCATCACCAATGATAGTCGAACGTAAATGACCTACATGCATTTCTTTAGCAAGGTTAGGTGATGAGTAATCAACAACCACTTTTTGCGCCGTTGCATGCGGTGCAACGGCCAGCTTTTCATCTTCATTTGCCGCTTTTAAGCTAGCTGATAAAAACGCAGGCTTTAAGTGAATATTGATAAAACCAGGGCCTGCAATTTCAGTTTTTTCTGCGATATCAGCAAGATCTAGGTTATCGATAATTTTTTGTGCTAGCTCACGCGGGTTCGATTTTAGTTTTTTTGCAGCCCCCATCGCGCCATTGATTTGGTAATCACCAAATTGCGGGCGTGTGCTTTGCGTTACCGCTGGGTTTGTGTCTTCTGGTAACCCTGCTGCAACCATCGCAGCAATTGCTTTTTCGATTAAAAGAGTACGAATATTCATTGTAATTTTTACCTTTATGGCCCGTAGTACGGGCCCTTAAATTTGAAGCAGTCTTAGCGTATTAGTTTTCGCGCGTGTGGTTAAACTTGATATCTGGATAGCGTTCCATCGACAAGTTTAGGTTTACACGGCTTGGCGCGATATAAGTAAGGTTATCGCCACCATCAAGCGCTAAGTTGCTTTCGCACTTACGCTTAAACTCTTCAAGCTTTTTGTTATCGTCTGAGCTTACCCAACGTGCAGTATTAACACTGACACCTTCGTAAATCGCATCAACGTTGTATTCAGCTTTTAAGCGAGCAACAACCACATCAAACTGTAGTACACCTACCGCACCAACGATAAGGTCGTTATTTATAAGCGGTCTAAATACTTGCACAGCACCTTCTTCAGATAACTGAACTAAGCCTTTTAGCAATTGCTTTTGTTTTAATGGATCTTTTAAGCGAATACGGCGGAATAATTCTGGTGCGAAGTTAGGAATACCACCAAACTTCATTTTTTCACCTTGCGTAAAAGTATCACCTATTTGAATTGTACCGTGGTTGTGTAAACCAATGATGTCACCCGCATAAGCATCTTGCGCTCGTTCACGGTCACCTGCCATGAAGGTTACCGCATCAGAAATACTCACTTGCTTACCAATACGCACATGGTTCATCTTCATACCTTGGCTGTATTTGCCCGATACAATTCGCATAAAGGCAATACGGTCACGGTGTTTAGGGTCCATGTTTGCTTGAATTTTAAATACGAAGCCAGAGAAGTAATCTTCAGTTGCAGCTACTTGGCGGTCTTCTGTTTCACGAGGTAGTGGCGCCGGAGCCCATTCAGTTAAGCCATCAAGAACATGGTCAACACCAAAGTTACCAAGTGCCGTACCAAAATACACAGGCGATAGCTCACCCGCTAAGAACAGATCTAAATCAAATTCGTGTGATGCACCAATCACAAGCTCTAGCTCTTCACGAAGCTGCTCTGCAAGTTCGCTACCAATTGCATCATCAAGTTCTGGGTTATCTAAACCTTTAATAACACGTACTTCTTGAATCGTGTGACCTTGGCCTGTGCTATACAAAATCGTTTCTTCACGGTGAATGTGATACACACCTTTGAATTCTTTACCACAACCAATCGGCCAAGTAACAGGCGCACAGGCGATGTTAAGCTCAGTCTCAACTTCGTCTAATAACTCCATTGGGTCACGAATATCACGGTCACACTTATTCATGAAAGTTACGATAGGTGTAGTACGTAAGCGTGTTACTTCCATTAATTTACGAGTACGATCCTCAACACCTTTCGCCGCGTCGATTACCATTAGGCATGAGTCAACCGCAGTCAGTGTACGATAAGTATCTTCAGAGAAGTCTTCGTGCCCTGGAGTATCAAGTAAGTTAACTAGACGCTCATTGTAAGGAAATTGCATAACAGACGTGGTTACCGAGATACCACGTTCTTTTTCCATTTCCATCCAGTCTGATTTTGCGTGCTGGTTTGAGCCACGACCCTTTACGGTACCCGCTTTTTGAATCGCTTGTCCGAATAACAGAACTTTTTCTGTAATAGTGGTTTTACCCGCATCCGGGTGCGAGATGATCGCAAAGGTGCGTCGTTTATTAATTTCGGTAGTTAAATTAGACATGTAAGCTGCTTTTAGTCATAACAAAGCGCACTTGGCTGCCCTATAAATTATAAAGCTCGGTGCGCACTGTAAAAATAAAATAGAATTGCCGACTATTATACCTTGTTTGTCTTAGCCAAAAAAGCAACGATTGTAAGTAATTATTCACCACAGGCTGGGTATATGGGTTGTTCACTTTTTTGCTAAGCTTGTGTAATCAAGTTGTAACGCATACTATTGATAAATTGCACGGAGGGATATCAATTTAGGTCATGAAAACCAGTAAGCTCAGTATTCGATTATTATGGTATATCACACCTTTAGTGATCTTACCTTTGTTGTTTTTAGGTGGCTTTACGTTAACCAATGTGACCAATTCAACAAAAAAACAAGCAGAGCTTATTGTCAGTCGCTTTGTTGAGCAACAGCAACAAAAAATCTTCAATTACATTGACTCATTTCATTCGATTACCCGGTTACTTTCGACTTCTCCAGTATTGGCGGACTTTTTAGCCCGTGAACCTGAATCAAAAAACCAATACATTGAACGCCTTGGCGAGTTAATGAATGTATTTGCAAGTTATTCAGAAGCTTACCCTGATATAGTCAGCATTAACTATGTTGCCCCAGACGGCAAAAGTGATGCATTTTATTCAAGCCAATTAACCCCTGCGCCTAAAAGCTACCCGTTTTTTGATCAAGTACTGCAATCAAATTTGCGCCAACAGCAATTTATGATCCCCAAAGAAGATGGCTCGACTAGCCTGTACTTTGTGCACCCTATTTACAATATCGATTACTACTTAAAACAGCCGCAACAGTTAGGATTTATTGTTGTACATGTAGAACCATCGATATTAAATGCCAGCATTTTAGAAGCGCCTTTTAATAACACCCTAAATTTGTTTTTGACAACTAAAGGACAAATTTTATTTAGCTCAGACTATGACTTACGGGGCAGCTACTTAAGTGAATACGAGCTTGAACAAATTAAGAGTTTGGCCGATTACGGCAAACTAGCCAGCATTGAGCTTTCGAGTATCGATAAAGAAGAGCGTATCATCTATGCGGTGCAAATGACCGACGGCGATTACTTCATCTCGACCACCCCCAAAGATTTACTGTATCAGTCAGGGAAAGCCATCAGTTTAATTACTGCATTAATTGTAATTATCTCTGTGATTTCACTACCTATTCTGATTTACATTGTGGTGCGTAATTTACTACTCACCCCAGTCGAGTTATTAGGCGCTGCAAGCCATCGCGTTGGTGATGGTGATTTATCTGTGTATTTGCCCGCCCATACAAATGATGAAGTAGGTGTGCTTTTCAACGACTTCAATCACATGGTGAACCAAATTCGTCATTACCAAGACGAACTCGAAGAATATAAGCATCACCTAGAAGAAAAGGTTGAAAGCCGTACTAAAGCGCTCGAAGCAATGAATAGCAAGCTAGAAGTGGCCATTGCCCAAGCTGAGCAAGCAAACCAACTGAAAAGCCGCTTTTTAGCGAATATGAGTCATGAAATTCGTACCCCACTTACCGCAATTATGGGCTTTACAGAGCAACTTCTGCACAACAAGGATGCGGTGAATGATGAGCAGCATTTAAGCACCATTTTACGTAACTCTAAGCACTTGCTTGAGCTCATCAATAACATTCTTGATTTATCAAAAATTGAAGCTGAAAAACTCGCCGTTGAGCGCGGGCCATGTAATGTAGTGCAGCTTATTCATGATATTGATTCGATTATTCGCCCACTGGCTAATGAGAAGCAACTGGCGTTTAATATCAACTACAAGCTACCAATCCCCAAAACCATTAATAGCGATACCACACGTTTAAAACAAATCTTGATCAATATTGCCAGTAATGCGGTTAAATTTACTGAGAAAGGCAGTATCTCGATTGATATTAGCTACAACAGCGAAAAACAACATTTACAATTTGCGATTCAAGACACAGGTATTGGTATGTCAGAGCGCGAAGTTGAACGGGTATTTAAACCGTTTGAACAAGCTGATGCGACGACAACTCGCCGCTTTGGTGGTACCGGTCTTGGCTTGTGTATTTCGAAGAACTTAGCCCAGTTATTGGGTGGTGATGTGCAACTTATCAGTGAACCTGGAAATGGCAGTTGTTTTACCGTGCAAGTTGCAGCTCACTTAAATGCCGAGCAGCTTAAGTATGAGGCCTTTATTCATAACTATGAGCAGCTCTCGCCGAGTAAAGACGTACAGCTTTCATTCGCTGCTAATAGCTTTGATGCCAATATACTGGTGGCCGAAGATAACCCAGATAACCAGTTGCTGATCAAACTACTGTTACAAACTTGGGGACTTGAGCCTGACATCGCAAAAAATGGTGCTGAAGCGGTAGAAATGGCATTGGTTAATGATTATCAGTTGATCATCATGGATATGCAGATGCCTGTAATGGGCGGCTTAGAAGCGACGCAAATGTTACGTCATGCAGCCTACGATGGACCTATTATCGCGCTTACAGCCAATGTGATGAAAACCGATGTCGATACTTACATAGAAGCGGGCTGTGATGAAGCCCTTGCAAAACCAATCGATAAAGACGCATTAGAGCAAGTTCTCGTAAGCTACTTACACATTGAAAAAGATAGCCAAAACAAATGGGAAAATTTACTGAAAAGTGAAAAATTCCAACAAATTAACGACAACTATCGTTCAAAGCTGCCTGATTACTTAAGCCAGGTCGTGCAGTTGTATCGCACTAAAGAGTGGGAAGCGCTGCGCTCAGTAGCGCATAGCCTAAAAGGCAGTGCTGGGTGTTTTAGTTTTGAAGCAATTCATAAGACCGCGGGACAACTTGAAAATGCCTTACGTAGTAATCAAACTGAACAAATCGAGCAATGCTACAACGCGCTTATAAGCGCCCTTGAAGAGGCATCTTAAAGGCTAAAGCTCATGCCCATTAAAATAGCGTCTTCATTCCCTGTTGCGGTTGGGTAGTAGTTCTTGCGCACTGACATATGTGAAAAGCCAGCACTTTCGTACAAGCCAATAGCAGGTGCATTAGACTCACGCACTTCTAAGAAGAGGTTTTCAGCTTGGTGCTGTTCACCATGCTCAATAAAAGCATTTAACAACTGCTTAGCAATGCCCTGCCCTTGGTGCTTTGGCGCAACACAAATATCCATCAGGGTGTAATCTGGGCCCGCTTGCTCACCGATATAAAAACCTAGCATATCATCGCCATGAAAAGCAGCCAGGTTAAAGTAACGGCCCGCTAAACAAGACAGCATGGTTTTCTCTGTCCACGGGTGACTATGGCACGCATTTTCAATAGCCATTAACTGGCTGATATAAGTTGCATCTACAGATTTAAAGCTTATCAAGTTGTTCACCGATTAAAGACCAAAGTTGTTTTTTCTGTTTACTATTAAGCTTATCGCTCGGTAAACCCAAGCACCCCTCTTGCCAGCTAATACTTGTTGTTTTAACGATTTCAGTAATAACTAACGGCGCAAATGCTTTTTCGAGGTCTTGGTGAAACTGTAACGGTAGCGTGAGTGTTTCTTGTTGAGTATTTGACATCTCTTCGCTAGAAACGTCAGGCACAGTTCGATAGTGTTGATTCAACTCTAAAGATTGTACAGAGAATATCGCAGCGTAACTTGGATTCATAACGACTCAATCATGATTAAGAGCAAGTAATATAGGGAGATTTGCGATTAAAGTAAAGAAGGAAGAAATGGCAGGGGCGGAGAGATTCGAACTCCCAACCGTCGGTTTTGGAGACCGCTGTTCTACCAATTGGAACTACGCCCCTGCAATGACGACGAATTATATAGAGCTTTTTTCAAAGGTAAAGTAAAAAAACACAGTTTTTAGTTTAACTGCTTTTTAAATAAACAAAACGGCGAATTAGCAAGCTAATTCGCCGTTTTTGAACCAATTCAGGTCAGAATAATAAAATTATTCCCACTCAATTGTTGCCGGTGGCTTACCTGAAATATCGTAAACAACACGTGAGATACCATCGATTTCGTTGATGATACGGTTTGAAACCACACCTAAGAATTCATAAGGTAAGTGTGACCAACGTGCCGTCATAAAGTCGATTGTCTCTACACAACGTAGTGATACAACCCAGTCGTATTTACGTGCATCACCCATTACACCTACCGATTTAACTGGTAAGAATACAGTGAATGCTTGGCTTACTTTGTGGTATAGCTCAGCTTTGTGTAGCTCTTCGATGAAGATAGCATCTGCGCGACGTAGTAAGTCACAGTATTCTTTCTTGATTTCACCAAGTACACGAACACCTAAACCTGGACCCGGGAATGGGTGACGGTAAAGCATGTCGTAAGGCAGACCAAGCTCAAGACCAATTTTACGTACTTCATCTTTAAATAGCTCACGTAATGGCTCAACAAGACCCATTTTCATGTCGTCAGGTAAACCACCTACGTTGTGGTGAGACTTGATTACATGTGCTTTACCTGTTGCTGATGCAGCAGATTCGATTACGTCTGGGTAGATAGTACCTTGACCTAACCATTTAGCGTTTTTCAGCTTTTTAGCTTGCTCGTCGAATACTTTAATGAACGTATGACCAATCGCTTTACGCTTATCTTCTGGGTCAGACTTACCTGCTAAGTCTGCTAAGAATTGATCTTCAGCATCCACTTTAACAATGTTTAGGCCAAACTTGTTGCCAAACATGTCCATAACTTGCTGACCTTCGTTTAAACGAAGAAGACCGTTATCAACGAATACACATGTTAGCTTGTCGCCAATTGCACGGTGAATAAGCATAGCTACAACAGATGAATCAACACCACCTGATAAACCTAAGATAACTTCGTCATCACCTACCGTTTCTTTAATACGCTCAATAGCATCGTCGATGATTTTAGCGGGTGTCCATAGCTTTTCACAGCCACAGATATCAATCGCGAAGCGCTCAAGTAAGCGTAAACCTTGGTGAGTATGAGTTACTTCTGGGTGGAACTGTACGCCGTAAAAACGTTTTTCTTCCCAAGACATTGCAGCATGCGGACACGTTGATGTTTTAGCAGTTGTTTTGAAAGTCTCTGGTACTTCCATCACTTTATCGCCGTGGCTCATCCAAACGTCTAGTACGCCTGCACCGCCGTCAGTAATGTGGTCTTCGATAGCATCGAATAACGCACAGTTACCTACTTTTTCAACTTGCGCATAACCAAACTCTTTCTTATCAGAGCTGTGTACGCTACCACCTAGTTGCGTTGCCATTGTTTGCATGCCGTAACAGATACCAAGTACTGGAACGCCTGCGTTAAATACATACTCAGGAGCACGTGGGCTGTTTTCAAGTGTTGTAGACTCAGGGCCACCCGACAAAATAATACCTTGTGGATTAAATTCGCGGATTTGCTCTTCAGTTACATCCCATGCCCATAGCTCACAGTAAACACCAATCTCACGTATACGACGTGCGATTAACTGTGTGTATTGCGAACCAAAATCTAAAATGAGAATTCGTGAATCGTGAATGTCTTTGCTCATGGAGTATCTCGTTAGTCAGGAACTGCTCTCCCAAAGGGAGATGATCAATAAATTAGGGCTAGCAAATGCTAGCCCATGTAATTTCAATACCTTAAGGTAATTAACCTAAGCGGTAGTTTGGCGCTTCTTTGGTGATTTGCACGTCGTGAACGTGTGACTCACCCATACCAGCTGAAGTAACGCGAACAAATTGAGGTTTAGTGTTTAACTCTTCAATTGTTGCACAGCCTGTTAAGCCCATTGCACTGCGAAGACCACCCACTTGTTGGTGAATGATTGTCGCGATAGGACCTTTATAAGCAACACGGCCTTCGATACCTTCAGGAACAAGCTTGTCTGCTTCGTTCGATTTTTGGAAGTAACGGTCTGATGAACCTTCTTTTTGGTCCATAGCACCAAGGCTACCCATACCGCGGTATGATTTGTAGTAACGGCCTTGATATAGCTCGACTTCACCCGGTGCTTCTTCAGTACCAGCTAACATTGAACCAACCATTACACATGATGCGCCCGCAACAAGTGCTTTTACGATGTCACCAGAGAAACGAATACCACCGTCAGCAATAACAGGAATATCACGGCCTTTTAAGCCTTCAACTGCGTCAGAAATAGCAGTAATTTGTGGAACACCACAACCTGTTACGATACGAGTAGTACAAATAGAACCAGGACCGATACCTACTTTAACAGCATCAACACCTGCATCAGCAAGGGCAATCGCGCCTTCAGCTGTTGCAACGTTACCCGCTACGATTTGTAAATCAGGGTATGCTTGACGTGTTTGTGCAACACGGTCGATAACACCTTGAGAGTGACCATGTGATGTATCGATAAGTAGTACATCAACACCTGCTTCAACAAGCGCTGCGATACGCTCATCGGTACCCGCGCCAACACCAACAGCTGCACCTACACGTAGACGACCTTGCTCGTCTTTACATGCATGCGGCTTGTCTTGTGCTTTTTGATAATCTTTTACAGTGATCATGCCTTTAAGTTTAAATGCATCATCAACTACGAGAATTTTTTCGATACGGTGCTCGTGCATTAGACCTAAGATTTCATCACGGTCTGCACCTTCTTTAACAGTCACTAACGATTCTTTTTTCGTCATTACTGTAGAAACAGGTTGCTCAAGCTTAGTTTCAAAACGCATATCACGGCTTGTAACAATACCAACAAGGTTATTGTCAGCGTCAGTTACAGGGAAACCTGAAAAACCTTTGTCTTCTGAAAGCGCGATAGCATCAGCAATTGTAAGATCCGCAGTCACAGTAACAGGGAAAGAAACAATGCCCGCTTCGTAAGTTTTTACTTTACGAACGTTTTTAGCTTGCTCTTCGATTGTCATGTTCTTGTGGATGAAACCTAAACCGCCCTCTTGCGCTAAAGCAATCGCTAAGCGTGCTTCTGTTACAGTATCCATAGATGCTGAAACTAACGGCAAGTTAAGATTGATACCACGCGTTAAGCGAGTTGAAATATTTGCCGTGTGTGGCAAAACAGTAGAATGACCTGGTACTAAAAGTACGTCGTCAAAGGTAAGAGCTTCTTTAGCGATTCTTAGCATAGTGCAACTTCTCACATGTGGATCTGAGTATAAGGAATTGCGGCCAAATTTTATCAGCGTTGTGAGCACGAGTAAATAAAATTATTCATTTATTTGTGTTAAAGTACACACAGAATTTTTTACTGGGGTTATTAATGGCTTTTACGCACTCAACACAGCCTGTTTACACGGTCTCGCGCCTAAATAAGGAAATTCGCCATGTTTTAGAACAAGGCTTCTCATCGCTTATCTTAAATGGTGAAATTTCTAACTTTATAGCCCCTGCATCTGGACACTGGTACTTCACTCTAAAAGACGACCGAGCACAGGTAAAAGCGGCGATGTGGCGCGGCAATAATCGCGGCCAAACTTTTCGCCCAAGCAATGGTGCACAAGTAACTGTGCGCGCCCGCGTATCCTTGTATGAACCCCGTGGTGATTATCAGCTGATTGTTGAGCACATGGCCCCTGCTGGTGAAGGTTTATTAAAACAAGAGTTTGATGCGCTTAAAATGCGCTTAGCTGCCGAAGGCCTATTTAGCTCAGCTCACAAAAAACCATTACCAACCAATATCAATCGTATTGGGGTGATTACCTCAGCCACTGGGGCAGCTATTCGCGATATTCTTACCGTACTAAAACGCCGTGCTCCGCAGCTTGAAGTCGTGATTTATCCAGCGATGGTACAAGGCGCAGATGCCCACAGCCAATTAATAGAAAAAATAAGCATCGCCAATAAGCGTAATGAAGTGGATGTACTTATATTAGGTCGCGGTGGTGGTTCACTCGAAGATTTGTGGTGCTTTAACCATGAGCAATTGGCTCGCGCCATTTTCGCAAGTCACTTACCAATCGTTAGTGCCGTTGGTCACGAAGTCGATACCACAATAAGTGACTATGTAGCCGATATTCGTGCCGCAACCCCTTCGGCTGCTGCTGAGCTAGTTAGCCCAAACACGGAAGAGCTACATAATAAAGTTACACAGTTAGTTAGGCACTTAAATCATGCTTTTAAACATTCCTTGGCAGTAAAACGCAGTACTGCAACACAATTTGAGCATCGCTTACAACTTTGCCATCCACGTAATCAACTAAATCAGCAAGCGCAAAAATTAGATGAGCTTAGTTTAGCCTTGCATGGTGCAATGAATAACAAAATTCAGCGATATGAGCGAGTACTTGCTAACTTAACACCACGCTTGATGCAACGTTCACCTGAAAATCAGCTCGCAAAAAGCGAGCATCAGCTCGCGCAACTACACGCCCGACTGAGACAAACGATGCAACAGCAACTTTCAAGTTCACGCAATCAGCTTTCTTTGCAAGCGAGCCGCTTAGATTCTGTAAGCCCACTCAGTGTATTAGCTCGTGGTTATAGCATTACCAAGAACCAGCAAGGCAAAGTGGTGAAATCAGTTAACGATGTAAGTTCAGGAGAGTTTATAACCACCGAACTTACCGATGGTCAGCTGCACTCGAAGGTCGTTTAACTTTACTCGGTACTAGCGATAACGGTTAGACTGCCATCACTCGAAGTACTGGAAGTAAATTTAAACTGCTTCCACCAGCTTTGTTCCATCATTTTATCGCCTAAATCACGCCAATAACGGCTTGGTAAGTCATCTACACCCTCTGGTTGCAGTAGCTTAAACTGACAAACGGAGCTTTTGCACGTTGCGATTTTTAGCTCTGGTTGTACAGGTAAATCTGCCATGATTAAAAAATCGCTCATCGCAGTTTCAACTTGGTAAGCCCACGCTTCATCACGAGATTGCTCTTCTAACAAGGTATAAAGTTCTTCAAGATGTGAATCAATTTGCTGCGGGGGAATTGCACTTGAACGGTAGTTAGCAATCACAGCTTGTTGGCTTTCAACTTGTAGCTTTAGCCCAGCAATTTGTTGTTCAAGCTCACTTTTGCTAAGAGTTTCTGGTACGTCAGCTTTAGGTGAAGCGATTTTTTTAGCATTCACAGGGACTACCGACTTGGTTTGCTGTGGCGCCTCAACAGTTTGCGCTTCAATAAATTCTTGCTGGTGAGTTTGAGTCTGTTCTAGTGGATTAGACTGAAAGAGTGACATAGCAAGAGCGCCACAAAAAAATGACGCTATAACAGCTAACCCGAAGGATAATTTAGACAATTCCATTGCTCTTTATTGATGTAAAACTACAACATAGCACTGGTGTGTGAGGCATTACTAGCGGTAGTTGTGCCATCATCTAAAAAGTTTTGGTTCATGCTTTCGGCTGGACAGGGGCAGCTCGGTTTGCCGACCACTTTAGCAGGTACCCCAACCACAGTTGTGTGTGCAGGAACTGGACTTAACACCACTGAATTAGCACCAATACGCGCCCCCTCACCGACTTCGATGTTACCTAGTACTTTAGCACCTGCGCCAATCAATACACCGGCACGTATTTTAGGGTGGCGATCACCTTGTTCATTACCTGTACCACCTAAGGTTACAGATTGTAGAATCGAAACGTTATCTTCGATAACTGCAGTTTCACCAATTACAATCCCAGTTGCATGGTCAAACATAATACCATGACCAACTTTACAAGCAGGATGGATGTCAACGCCAAATACTTCTGAGGTTCTGCTCTGAATGAAACGAGCAAGCTCTTTTCGGTTTTGTTGCCATAAGCAATTTGCGAGTCGGTGTGCTTGTATTGCATGGAAGCCTTTAAGGTTCAAGATAACAGTTAAGTAACTATCGGCCGCAGGGTCGCGATCTTTAACTGCTTTTATGTCATGAGCCACATGTGTCAGCATGAGGTCACATTTAACAAAGGCTTGATCGAATAATTCACGGATAGTAAATGCTGATACCACCGCATCTGAGAGTTTATTCGCGACAATAAAGCTAAGCGCCGAACCTAAGCATTCATGATTTAACACACACGAATAAACGTGACTTGCTAAAAGCGGTTCACGGGAAACGACTTCGTTTGCTTCATCTCGAAGCTTTTGCCAAATTTCATGACGCATAATATTGCCTTTCTGGTTGTACCTAACTGCTAAGCCTTTAGTTTAACGGATTTGTAGCAAGATGTACTAACCCGTTATTTATTTGTTCTGGTTATATGTAATAACCAGAGTATCAAACCTTATTTTTGATCATTTGCAGGTGTTTTTAAATCAATCTCATATGACAGCTGCAAACTCTAATGACAGGCACGCGGTTTAATTAAAGTACTTATTTTTCAACAACAAAACAGATATGACATCTTATCTGTCATATGCCAAAATAGGAACTGGCGTATTACTGACGGCGTAAAAAAAAAAATAATCATTAAATTTACATCATCAACTTAACAAGGAAACGATGATGAAAAACGACGTACTAAACTCACACAAATTAGGTTATAAGTTCTACTTTCAAGATGGTGATAATCAAATCGCATGCTTTGGTCACATCATGAGTGGTAAAGAAAAAATATATGTAAACGATGAATTGGTTAGTGAAAAGCGCAGCTTCGGTTTTAAAAGTCACCACGACTTTAATTACCAAGAGAATGCTTATGCAGTCGAATTTGAGATGCAAAATATACTAACAGGTAAGCTTGAATGTTCGTTTTACAAAGCAGGTAAATTAGTTCAACAGAGCACACAGACTTCACTTACAGATAACCCAAAGCAAGTGGCTATGGTTACCTTAGGGTGTTTTATTGGTGGAGCAATTTTTGGTTTTGCCCTAATCACGTTAATTGAACCGTTCATTGGGAAGTAAGTAATGCAACTGAACCCTAATACAATTAAAGCATTGAGGCTTAAATTCGAGTGGACGCAGCAACAACTGGCCGATGCCTGTGATGTAAGCCTACGAACCATTCAACGAGTTGAAAAAGAAGGCGCTGCGTCAAAAGAAACTACCATGAGCTTATGCGCAGTGTTTGAAGTACGCCAAGGTGAGCTCATCAAGCTCGATGACGAATCAACTAATGACAGCAAAGCACACGCAGTGAGTAAGCAAAACCTAGCTGTAATCGTAGCGACTTCTTCGTTTATTAGTTTCGCCCTTGGTATGGCAACAGTATTTGTTATTTTTTAGGAGTGAAATATGACCAAAGAACAACGCGGCTATGCCACACTTATCGGCTTTGTAATAGTAACCATGCTATTTGCGCTAGGTGTTAAAATTGGTTCTATACTTTAGCATTTCCTGATGCTTTACTTAGAGACTTAGGCCAACTGTCAGAACTGAACTTAAAATGCAGTACTGACAGCTGTTAACTACATGAGCTAAATAGGAGCTTTACACTCCCCCTTCAGGACTCTAGCAAAACACTTTTATGAAAGCTTTAAGCGTAGCTTAGAGGAAAATTCGCCATTTATTGCTAACCTTAAATAACTAAGCACTGGCTAGGTTATAAAGTGGTTGAATCAAAAGAGTTTCTAAAGTTAATACTCGATACTATCTCTGAGCATATTGTGGTCATTAATGACTCGGGGGATATCACATTTGTAAATCGCAGCTGGCTATCATTCGGCGATGAGAATGGATGCGAGTGTAACACTCAGTGGGAAAGTCAAAACTATCTAGCTATTTGTAGATCAGCTGCGGCCCATGGCGATGAGTTTGGTGAAAAGGCCTACACCGGAATAAACCAAGTTATCAATCAACAGCTCGCAGAGTTTTACTTGGAATATCCTTGTCATAGTGATACTGAAAGCCGCTGGTTTATGATGCGCGCAGTACCTTTAAAACTTGGCAAAACAGATTATGTTGTGATCAGCCACTTAAATATTACTGAACGTAAACTTGCCGAGCAGCAAGTTCGAGAGCTTGCTCGTATCGATGGTCTAACGCAAGTTGCTAACCGACGTCATTTTGATGATTTTTATTCGCAAGAATGGAGTCGCTGTGCACGCTTAAAACATCCCTTATCCATAGCGATGGTCGATCTTGATAACTTTAAGTCTCTTAACGATAACCTTGGTCATCTAGTTGGTGATAATTGCTTAAAAGAAGTGGCAAAACTATTGTCTGAATTTACTCGCAGGCCCAGTGACTTGTGCGCAAGATACGGCGGTGAAGAATTTGTTCTAGTACTTGGTAATACGCAAAGCCATAATGCTCAATTACTCGTAACACGTTTTATGACAAAACTTGCTACGCTAAAGTTGGCTGAACTGGCTGGCTACCCATTAACAGTAAGTGTCGGGTTAGCCACGCTATATCCTAGTAGTTGTGATGATGCCATGTTACTCATTGAAATGGCTGATAGCGCGCTTTATCAAGCAAAAGAAGCTGGCCGAAATCAACTTGTAGTTGCTGATAACATCGAGCCATTAAGCATAGAAAAATGCCCCTAAATAGGGGCATTGATTAGTTAATTAGTAATTATTGAAATACTTTTTCGACATCAAGTACTTTAATATTTTTCGCTGGTATTGCAAGTTTATAGTCTGCAATCACTTTATCTTCAGCAACAAGTTCTGCCGGTTTTTCAGCGTTATACACCATAGGTGATGTTTGCTCTGATGCTAAACGTTTTTGCATATCTTTGCCGTCACCGGTAATAAACACATAGTGAATATTCTCGGTTTGCAGGTTATCGCGAATAACGCGGTTAACATCATCAAGGGTTAGCTTTTCAAGCTTGCCGCGCACATAGTCTACAAAGCTCTCTGTGTTATAGAACTCACTATCAAGTGCATAGCCTAATTGACGATCTTGGCTTGCAACCATTTGCGGCACAAAGTTAATTAAGAAATTACGAGTCGCTTCAAAATCTTCCTTACTAATGCCATTTTTAATTAGCTTATCAAGCTCAAATAATGCCGTACGTGTTGCAAAGTGAGCATCGTTATTAGAACGCAGCGGGCGTAACCATACTTGGAAAATTTGCTCTGAACGACCTAAGTTAGCATCTGGTTTTGTTTGGAACATACCACGTGGGAAGTATTCGATGTATGCATAGTCGCCGTAGTTCATACCACGGGTTTGACGAATGCGTTGATATAAGAAGCTGTTTGAACTGCGGTGTTCACCAAAATAAGAGCGAACTAACCAAAGGGCTGTCCAATCATCGCTGCTACGAATTGTATCAATTGGGAAACCAAAGGACACTGCGGTAGATTGCGCTGATTTCTCAACAATAGTCGCATGATGACCTTTAAGTACTGGCGCATCAGGGATCATTAAACGGCTTTCTTTACCTTGTGGAAGTTGGGTTAAATCTTTCATCATTGTCGATTTAACATCACTTGGGATAGCACCAATTAGACCCACTGTTAGTTTAGATTGTGTAAACTGGCTATTATAAAACGCTTTGACGTCATCAAGTGTCAATGCTTCAAGATCTGATATGTCACCGTAGTTATAACTTTCGTAAGGATGACCTTTATAAAGCTGATGATAAAGCACTTCTTTACCTAGTTCCTCATCATTTGACGCTTTAAGGCCCGCTTTAATGCTATCTATAAGCTCTTTTTTCAGACGCTTGAAATCATCTTCTCTAAAGCCAGGGTTTAACAATTGATCGCTAACAAGCGCATACCATTTCGCAGCATTATCTTTGTGTACTCGACCACGAAGTGAAATCATCTCTTTATCAAGTTGATAACCAAAGCTTCCCGCCAAAGGATATAAGGCTTTCTTAATATCTTTATAGCTCATTGATTCTGAACCACCTTGCGCTAGCATCGCGGCTGTTAGCGCCGCTAAACCTTTTTTGCCTTGTGGATCAGCTGCCGCACCGGTATTAAATAACCAGTTTACATCAACCAGTGGTGAACTATTTGTTTTATCAAGTACTTTAAAATGACGTTCTGTTGGTGCTTGCTCGATACTTGCCACCGCTGCATTTAAATCAACTTCCTGCTCAAAACCAGTTACTTTATCAAGCGCCGACATTGTCACAGTGGTACGGCTTGAATCAACAAAATACTTGTTTGCTACTGCTTTGATATCTTCTGGAGTGACGCTATCAGCAGTGGCGTAAAGTTGGTTAATAACTTCAGGGTCGCGCTCAAAGTGCATGTAGCTTGCAAGCGTTGAGGCTATTGATTGCGATGAATCAAGACCATTGATAAAGCTGTATTTTAAGTTAGATTTTAAATCAGCTAACTTTTGCGCATCAACTAACTCAGTACGTGCTTGTGCATAAGTACGGTTAATCGCATCACGAGCTTTAGCAAGATCAGCTTCGTTTTCTACTTTTACAAAAACATGTAATAAACCGGGGTCTTTAGTATCTGGGTTATAGGTAAACATTTGACTGGCAATTTGTTTATCAACAACAAGTTCTTGATAAAGTGCCGAGTTATTTGAGAAATAAAGCTGCGAAATCAAATCAAGCGCAGCACGGTCTTTTTGAGTTGGATCCCATGCTGTGCCTTTGTAAGACACTAGTAACCAATGACCCGGTAAACCATCATATTTTTCATGAACGTACTTAGGTGCTTGTTGTTTCGGTTCAGTTGGAATGTCGGCTTGGTAATCACCTTTTTTCCAGTTACCCCAATGCTTTTTCACCATTGCCATAGTTTCTTGTGGATCAACATCACCAACAATGACTAAAGAGACGTACTCGGGCTTATAAAACTTAGCGAAAAACTCTTTACCATATGCCATTTGATCAGGCATGGCTTCGATGTCTTCAAAAAAGCCCATCGTGGTGTGTTTATATGTGTGCTTCTCGAATGCTTCGTTACGAACGGCAGAAAGTAACTTACGAATTGGGCTAGCATTATTCTTTAAATATTCACCTTTTACAGTCAGTGCTTCAGTACGGAACTGCTCTTCGCTGTAAGTCAGGTTTTGGAAAATATCAGCTTCGATTTCGAGTACTTTATCTAAGTGCTCTTTTGAGAAATTTAAGTGATAGTTAGTGTAATCGTTGGTCGTATACGCGCGATTATCAACACCTGAGTTCTTTAAAATATCTGAATAGACATCTTGCGGGAATTTTTCAGAGCCTTTAAACATCATATGCTCAAAGAAGTGTGCAAAACCAGTTTTACCTGCTTCAACTTCATTACGTGAGCCAACCGATACCGGAATTTGCAGTGATACGACGTCTGGGTAGTCGGTTTTCACTACCATTACGCGAAGGCCGTTCTCAAGCTCTTCTAATAGGTAATCTTGGCTAAATACACGGTTATCATCTTGGCTTACTTGCTGCTCAATTTCGACTTCTTTAACCATATTTGACTGTGAGTTACTTGCGCAGCCACTCAGCGCAAGTGTTACAGCAAAACTGGTTGCTAATAATCTAAATTTCATAATGTTCCCTTGTTAGTTATTTTTCTCATAATGATTGCAGCCTGATTATGCATCAAAGCGCCAGAAAATATGAGGGTCAGGGCTATAATTTATGTAAACAGGTGTGTCAATTTCGTAGAACACCTCACATTCAACTTGAGTAAAATTCATAGTCATTGAAAAACTTTCATCAGAAAAATCTATCTAGACGTCTAAATGGCTGCTATATTGTTTACATAGACATTAGCACAAGCTGGAATGAGGATTATGGCTTTATCATTACAAGAGAAAATTGAAGACACCAATCAAGGCGTCTACCTTATCGGTACCACACCACCAAAATCAGGTACTGATAAAGCCATGCTTGAAACTATTGCCCAAAAGCTACTAGGTCGCTTGCACGAAATTGAATACGATGGTGTGATCATTTACGACATTCAAGATGAAAGCAGCCGAATTGCTAAACCGCGCCCTTTTCCGTTTAAAGAAACGGTTGATCCACGTGAATATAGTCAACTACTTCGCAGCCTCTCACAACTGGATGTAATCACTTATAAAAGTGTTGCCCAACGTGGTGAAGCTGAGTTTACCGAGTGGTTAAATGAAACTCGAAATGATTTTGAATTAAAGAACTTAGTGCTAGTAGGTAGTCCATCATCTCATGGTGACATCAAATTAAGCCTTTCTGATGCTTATAAAACGCTAGTAAAACAGAATAGCGATGTATTTTTAGGTGGCGTTACTATTGCAGAGCGTCACGCTAGCAAACGTAATGAACATGAACGTTTAGTCGAAAAAACAGCGCAAGGCTGTAAGTTTTTCATCTCACAAGCCGTTTACAATGCCCAAGCGACTATTGATTTGATCACCAGCTATGCCCGCAGCTGTAAAGCACAAGGCACAACCCCAAAGCGTATTATTCTAACGTTTACTCCATGTGGCGGTGAAAAAACCTTAGAATTTATGGAGTGGTTAGGAATTTCGGTACCAGAGGCGACTAAGTACCGTATGTTAGATTCGGCAAATACATTGAGTGAATCGGTGCGTATTTGCCGTGAGAATCTTGACTTAATTTTACAAAGCTGCGCGCATTTAGATGTACCGCTCGGTTTAAATATCGAAAGCTTAACTAATCGTAAAGAAGAAATTGATGCGTCAATTAACCTTTATCGTTTACTTAAAGCGACCATGGAGCTGAACCTAGCTGAGAAACAAATAGCTTAACGTGCTGCCTTCGAGGCTTGCTTTTTCTCATACATATCTTCATCTGCTCGTTTTAATAGCTCAGCAAAGTTTTCTTTTGGCTGAGCTATCACCCCAGAACCAATACTTAAACTCGTAACTGGAATGCCCCGCTTTGCTAAATTAGATTGATAGGTGGTGTTGAGCTTATCGGCTATGCTTTCTATGCAATCACCTGGCTGAACTTGCAATAAAGCAATAAACTCATCGCCCCCTAAGCGGCCAATAATATCGGTTTCACGAAGACACTCTTTCATAGTGTCAGCTAAACAAATAAGCGCGAGATCGCCAACTTCATGGCCGTAAGTATCGTTGAGCGGTTTAAAACTGTTTATATCAATAAACAAACAGCTAATGTCAAAGCCAAGACGTTTCGATATATTCAGTTTATGTTGGCAAAGTAGGTCTATTGCGCGGCGATTATAAATATTGGTAAGTGAATCGAGCATGGCAATTTCACGCATCTGCGTAAAATTATCTAACAAAGCAAGGTCGTCCTCAACCATATCGCGAAGTTGCTCTATTAATTCTAAAAAGCTCTGTTGATAGTGAGTCTGCTTAAAATCCATTACACAAAATGTGCCAAACGGTTCACCATTAGGCCAACTAATAGGTACACCAAGGTAAGATTCAAAACCATCTTTCACTAGTGGGCTATCATCCCACTGAGAGTCTTTACTTGCATGATCAACATAAAGTGGTGCCATATCTCGCACAACTTTTTTACAGAAGATATTATCGTCAGCATTTAATTCAGCCCCTGCTTCATAGGGGTTTTCTTGCTGCTCACTGGATACAATAATACGATAAACATTGTCAGTTTTATGGACGATAAAACCCGCAGGAGCAGAAAACAACTCAGTCATGAGATTAATTGTTTTCTGCCACTTTTCTAAGGAAAATTGTTTATCAGCGCGGCGAAAAACCCACTTATTTTCTTCTAACATACTAAACTCTCAACTTTAGCCTGAGGATAGTATAAATATATGCCAAATTTAGGAACGTCTCCTACTTTTTTGCCCTAAGATACGTTTTTTATCACGCGAGCGCCGTGCTTTATTTGTATTTTTACGAACCTGTTTTGGCTCTTTGGTTAAATCAGGCTCATATCCTGGTAACCACTGTGGAGTAAGTCTCGTGTCGAGTAAGATATCTATTTCATCCAGTAACCATTGCTCATCAATACTAACCAGCGACATCGCCATCCCTTTCTCGCCAGCACGACCTGTACGACCAATACGGTGTACATAATCTTCGGCCACATAAGGCAGTTCGTAATTGATTACATACTTTAACGAAGCAATATCAAGGCCACGAGCAGCAACATCTGTCGCTACCAGTACTCTTGTTGCACCGGATTTAAAGTTATGTAGCGCTTTATCTCGTGCTCCTTGGCTTTTATCACCATGAATAGATTCAGTTTTTAAACCGTCTTTACACATTTCTTTTGCAAGCACATCAGCGGTTTGTTTAGTACGAGTGAATATTAGTACTTGCTGCCAATTCTTCATACCAATCATATGCGATACCAGTTCACGCTTACGATCTTCATCAACCGCATAAACTAGCTGCTCAACTTCAACCGCTGCTGAGTTGCGTTTATTTACTTCAACTAATTTAGGATCATTCAATAACTGCTTACTTAGCTTAAAGATGCTGTCGTCAAATGTTGCTGAAAACAGTAAGGTTTGACGATCTTTTGGCACGTGACGCAAGATACGATTGATCTCGTCAATAAAGCCCATATCAAGCATGCGATCAGCTTCATCGAATACCAAAGCATTAATACTAGAGAGCTTAATACTGCCCTTGATCACATGATCAAGTAAGCGCCCAGGTGTTGCGATGACAACCTGTGCAGCTTTTATGGCTTTAATTTGTGGGCCAATACTGGCGCCGCCATAAGCAAGCGCCGCTTTTATATCTGTGTGCGCAGCATAGCGCTCTACACTTGCAAATACTTGCTGAGCGAGCTCTCGGGTGGGCGTTAAAATAAGTACCTTAACAGCATCAGGGAGTACTTCAGCAGACATCAAGTTGTGCAGTAGTGGTAAAACAAAGGCGGCTGTTTTGCCCGTTCCGGTTTGTGCACTGCCCATTACATCAGCTCCCGCTAAAATGAGTGGGATGGTTTGCGCTTGAATTGCTGTGGGGGTGTGATAATTCTCTTCTTGCAAAGCACTTAGCAATGCAGGTGCAAGATTTAACTCTGAAAAGGTCGCTACTGACATATTCTGAAGTACATTTGGCTATAAAAACGCTATTGTACGCTGAACATCAGCAACAAAAAAGGCGCAATGAGCGCCCTTTATAGCAAATGTAGAGATTACTCTGGTTTAAGTGATTCTTTACGGTGATTATAAAAACTAATTAAGTCATCAACCGTTGCTTGGCAATAATCACGAATACCAGATACAAGCATGTGCTTTTCACCTGAGCCTACTTTCTTGCCGTTTTCTAAAAGGTTAAAGCGAAGCGTAATTTTTCCGCGCTTGCCAGTAAATTCAAAATCAGGTTCCGCAAATTGTAATTCAGGTGCGCTAATATCAAGACGATCTAGGTTAATCAGCATTGACTCGTAAATCACCATAGGGCGCGCAGGGTTGATCATCACGTCTTGCTTACCCATTAATGGGATGATGACATGCGGAAACGTAGTACCAGAAAACTCAACATAATTTTTAATTAAGCTATTCGTTAATTCTGGACACTGGCTAACAGCACCTTCTCGTTTAACTTTTAGCATTACTTTTTCGCCATCGGTAATCGCAAACTCATCAGCACCCTCAGGGAAAGTTAGCTTTGAATTTTCATCAACCATACCAGCGAAAGTAAACTCCATTTTTTCACTTATGCCGTAACGGTTTAAAACCAGCGAAAAAAGTAAATCGCCCGGTACACAAAACTTTTTAGCGTCTTTATCGTGTAACGGATTGAAATCATCAGCCACTAATTTGGCGAAACGACAGCCTTGCTCACGTGAGATAGAAACGTAATCAGCATGCTGCTGATAATAAGGACTTAACATAATTGTTCACTGCTTAAACTACTTATAACCTGACTATACTACCAGAAAAATAGAAAATAGAGGTCGAATCTGTTAATTATAAATCACGAACTTAGGAGATGTTTAATGACATCAGCTAAAATATTGGTTTCGATAGGCTAAATCTAAATTGTATCAATTTGTACGAAAGGATTAACAAATAAAGCAGATTAGTAAACACTTAGACTCAGCTAAACATAATGAAAAACTATTAGCTAAAACTAAATATAAATTCAGTTTTCTTTTTAAAACAACAAACTAACTTTTTAAACATTAAGAAATATGCCAACAAGCTGAAAATACAGGCTTTGCATAGCACCTATTTGTAGCTACAACGATAAGTAAGGTATGATAGAACCGCTTTTTTATCGTGTAATCGCCGCTCATAGGCTGCATAAATAACAATTATAATAAGCGGCAAAAAAATGAGTACTCAAAGTGAGTTGAGCAGGTTACATCAATTTTCGATGGTTATTGTTACTTTGAAGAAAAGACTATTAAAAAACAGAGACTTGGTTAGATGATATACCGATTAAGTTGGCTATTGCTGTTTTTTTGTCTTTGTTTTTCGTCGCTTTGCTTAAGTGATGACAATCCTGAGCAACCTTTTTTTAAAGTCTCTCCCACAGTGTGTGTGACAGATACGAAACAAAAGGTCTGTGAATTTAATATACAAATTCATTTTCGAATTGCTCCCTTTAAAGAGCTTTGTTTAGAAATAACTCAGCGTCCACAGTATACGCAGTGTTATAAACAAGGAGGTTTAATTAGCGAAAAGTTTAAGATTAAAACTGAGCACCCACTTACTGTGAAATTAATAAATCCATTGAGTAATCAGGTTGTTAAACAACAACTACTCTCAATAGCAAGCTATGAAGCTAAAGATTACCGAATAAAGCGGCGCTTTGGCTGGAGTTTATAATGCAGCATATTTTTATAATTGAAGATGATGTGAAATTAGCAAGCTTAATTCAAACATTTTTGTTAAAGCATGGCTATACAATTGATGTGTTTAATACTACGGAGGCTTACCGTAGCAGTGAAATCACCTTCATGCCTTCACTAATTATTTGTGATGTTATGCTACCGGATGGCAATGGCTTTGAGTTAATTTCCCAGTTGAAAGAAAAATACAGTTGTCCTGTCATTTTTTTAACAGCGCTGGACTCAGTACAATCACAAATTAAAGGTTTGAACTTAGGCGCCTATGACTACCTTGTAAAACCCATTAAGCCTGAACTGTTATTAGCTAAGGTTAAAACAATTATCGCCCATACTGTTGGCCAAGATAACTTTTCACATCAAAGTGATATTTTGCGTATCGACACTAAAAAACGTGATATCTACTTTCATAATACTGCATTGAACCTCAATGAAAGTGAGTTTGAGATCATTGCCTATCTAGCTAAAAGCACACCCCAACCGGTTTCTCGAGAAGTATTATTTAAGCATGTTATTGGTCGTGAGTATGATGGACTTGACCGAGCTATTGATTTAAAAATTAGCCGTTTACGTAAAAAGCTTAAAGAAACCATTAGCAAACATAAGGAGTCGTTGGATATTAAGTCTGTTCGGGGTAAAGGATACAGCCTGGATATTTCAAAAATATGAAACAGCAATTTTTTAAGCTGTATTTAATTATCACTGTCAGCTTAATTGCCTTAGTTTTGGCTTTTGGTCAGCTTTATAATCAATTTTTCTCTGAGCAGATACCGAGTGTGCAAATCAGCGTCGCAGAACTTGCGCAAATCGCAGAGCAAAAAGCATCGAGGATCAGTACCTTTAACCAAAACGAACTTGTGTTACCCGATTCATTGCAAGCTAGTTTCAATAAAGATGGCATTATCAGCGTCACCGAGAATAATCAGCAGTATATATACCTGAAAGGAAGTTTCGGCAGCATTCAAAAAATAGGCCCTATTTCCTTGATTTCACAAGCAAAGACTGACTGGTTTGCATTTTTTTCCTTTTACTTTTTACTTGGTGCCATGATCTTGTTGTTCATTCGCCCTGTATTTCGTGATTTGAGTTTATTACAACGCGCAGCCTACCACTTTAGCAAAAAGCCACAGCGGATAGAGCTAGATATAAAACCTAATTCATCTATCGCGCCATTGGCTAGCACGTTTACCCATATGTCTGAGCGCATTAATAAATTTGTGCAATTACATAACGATTTATCACGCATTATTTCTCATGAAATTCGTACGCCTCTTACCCGTATGCGATTTGCTTTATCGATTGCTGAGTTAGAATCACAAGAAAGTAGGCAAATAGAACGCGATATCGATGAAATTGAATTACGTTTAGAGCAATACTTATCGTTTGCTCGCTTAGAGCACCAGCAAAGCGTGTTTAATCAGGAGAAAGTTAACTTAACTAAACTTATCAATACGGAAGTAGCTAAATTCGATTTATACAAAGAACTCGAATTCATTTCAGCGTTTGAAGTAGATACTGCCTATTGTGAAGCAAGCTTTATGGCTATTGCAGTGCAAAATTTACTGATCAATGCCACTAAATACGCAAAAAACACTATCCATATAAGCAGTAAAGAACAAGCGGGCTATTACCTTATAAGTATTGCAGATGATGGACCTGGCTTACCAATTAATGCAGATGCGCTGATTGAGCCTTTTAAACAAGGTGAAGGAGATAAGTTGGCTAGTGGTTATGGATTAGGGCTTTATATAGTTCATCGTATTGCCAGTTGGCATGGCGGTAAAATAAGCTTAGCCAATTGCCCACAAACGGGCGGTGCACAAATCACAATACACTGGCCTAAAAGTGGTAGGTAATACCTGTAAAGCCTGAGAAGTATCCGTTTTTATTGATCATGTTTGAATTGGCTAAGTTGCTGTCTAGCCATGTATGTTTGAGTTTGAAATCAAGACTGAAACTATCGCTGATCGGATATTCATAGCTCACTTTCAAATAGTAGTTGGTGGCACTTTCTAAATTGTAGCTTAGTAAGCGGGTTTTACTTTCAGTTGGGTAAACTGTGTAATAATAGTCAATCAACTCTTCATTTTTGTAATTAATGCCCGCCTCAATACCAGCAGTACCAGAAAACAGCTCAAATATTTGGTAGCCGTTAAACAAGATTTCATAACCATTATGAACATTGGTCACATCGTTCACATAAGCTGCACTTAACCAGATGTCATCATAAACGTTTACAGCAGACGATAGCCCAGCCATATAAGAAAGGTCACGCTCTATGGGCGTTAGCTCAATGGGTGAAGCTGTTGGTAAAGTTGGTCTTCCTGAACTCGATCTTACAACACCTACCGCATAAAGTTTATCTACTCCATCAAGCTCAAAGAAAAAGCCATCGTCATTAAAGCGACCAAGTAAATCGACATAAAACTTTTCTGTTTCATATAAACTGTAGCCAACAGAAAAGTCATCGAAATACCAATTATCACTGTAATAAGCAAAGCTTGGCAGAATTGGCGAAGTGACGTCATCAGCATCAAGTACTGGGTTTTCAATACCCCCATAGCCAACTGTGATGCTGGCATGTATTGTCGACTTTTTAATTAATTGCGGCTGTATACCTTCAACCTGCGCAAATGCAGTTGATGCAGATAAACAACACACTAAGCCAAACAATTTCTTCATTAACCCAATTCACCTTTATGTCATAACAAATAATTATTATGACAACTTAATACTACTAAAAACTTTTTAGTCTTTACCCAATCGGGAACGATCATATCGTTTGCACGCATCTTTGTATAATTTTTTTACCATACAAAGTGCACAAGGCATCCCTTTTATACCTTATCTTTAAATTAACACACTGAAAAAAATATAAAACTGCCTGTACATTTTGCTACATAGGTTTTCAATTTTAGATATTCTTTTTGGTTATTAATAAATGCCCATTAGGTTTTACTAGACGCAAAAAAGGGCCCTAGGGCCCTTTGTCACATAACATACTTAGGGATTTATTAGTTTCGTTTTACACGGCGACGAACACCTGCAAAACCTGCTAATAACATAGTTAACCAAGCAAGTGAGCCACTTGATGATTTCGCTTTTTCTTCAGGAACCACTGTTGTTTCTTGTGCGGTTACCGTCACAGTTACACCAAGCTCCATCGCTTCAATACCATCACTTACCGTTACAGTAAACTGATGCTCACCAGCCGTTAAACCTGATACTTCAGTGATTGCTGATGCTGGGCTTGCTATTGCACCTGGGCCTTCCCATGAGAAAGTTAACTCATCGTTGTCTAAATCATGTGATGCAGATGCATCTAAAGTAATAACGCTGCCCTCAGTAACTTGCTGAGCACTTGCTTCAACAACTACAACTGGTGCGTCATTAACAGCTTCAACCGTTAACATGAAGGTTGTACTTGCAGCATCTGATGGATATTCGATATCAGACACCATTACAGTTACTTCTGTTTCACCAGAGAAGTTCTCGTTTGGTGTAATCGTTACTGTATCGCCATCAACTTCATAGGTAACATCATCAGAAATTACTGAGATTTCATTCTTCGAGTTCTTCTCATCAATGTGATGAACTTCAAAGCTAATTGGTGTTTCCTCAGTAGTTACCATGTCATCAAGTGCAACAACAGTGATATTACCCGGAATTGCCAGTGTCGCTGTTGAAATCATGTCATTAAGACCTGAGATAGCAGCTTTCGCACCAACTTCAAGTGTTTGACCTGCTGCCGAAGGCATAACTTCAGCCCATGCAGTCACTTCAAACTGTGATGATTCTGGACCTATGTAATCCATACAAACAACATAATCATCGCTAATTACTTCATCTAGGTTGTTATAAGCAATTTGGATACCACGGTAATTTTCAAGTGGACCATACTCATACTGCGCACCACGGAAACCTTGTAAGCCGATACTACCTGCAGGACGAGTGCTGCCAAAATCTAAATTATCGTATGCGTAGTAAATTTCATGTTCACCTTTACCAAAACGAGTATTAGCATTGAATAACACTTGGAAGTCAAATGAGTTATCACGTTTTGTATAAGTGTATTTACCCGTAGAGCGATCATAAACAGGGTTGTCGTAGTCTGATGCGTTATCCCACTCAACGATACCCCAACCTGTTGTTGTGCTTGCAAGTGAAATACCTTCGTCAGACGATAAGCCAACCGACATTACAGAGCGCAATAAACCGTGGTCACTAAATTCCCAACCACGCCATAATGGACCCATGTTCTCATATGGGAATGAGTTATAAGGGAACGGATTATGCACAGGGTAGAAGTAACGGCTGCCATTGGTGTTTACTGTACCCATACCACGAATTTGAATTATCGAGTTTTGGATATTAGTATTTTCAGCATTATTATAAAGGCTGAATGTGTCGTATGCGCCATTATAAAAACTAGCAATTGGGAGTGAATAACCCATGCGAGAGTTGTACAGGTTATCCTCATCAAAACCAGATAGCATAGGCATAATACCGAACTCTGCCAAGTCAACATAGCCACCTGGGTTTGAGTTACCAAAATCAGGCGTACGGCACATTTCATCAGTGATGTTATCGGTTACGATATAGTCAGGCTCAACATCGCGAGTATCCGCTTGTGTGCCAGTTACAATTACTTTGCCGTCAGCAATTTCAACATTGATTTCAGATGCTGTTGAAACCATTACGTTTTCTGCTTTGATATCAAGACCTGCAGGGATATCAAGTTCCAATGAGAACTCACGGTCTACACCTGAGTTATTCGCTAACACTTCAAACGTGTAAGGTACCATATCGCCTACTTTTGCACCTGTATATGGCGCATCAAGATGAGCAACGTCATTACCACGATTAAGTTTAAATGGAATAGAACCTAGGTTGCCATGGTTTACTGCCGACGTGCCTACATCAAGAAGTGAGTAGTACACACTGTCAGCATCAAGGTCCATATCCCAGTCAACAGTCATTTCAACAGTATTTTGACCATCACTTCCTGGAAGGCTCGCAGTCATACCTGAAGCAACTTGGTCTGAGACAACCGCTGTTGCAAGTTCAAAGGTTTCTTCAACTGCACCCACTGACGCTTTATTCGGACTATAAGCAACAACCCAATACTCGCCTTCTTCTGGGTTATTAATATTACAGAAGTTTTTATAAATCTTGTGGTTAGATGCACACAAAATTTCATCTTGTGGCTGAACAATCCCATCACCATTGTAGTCTTTACCTACATAAATAATAGGGTTTAATACATTCAAGGTGCCTTCTAGTTCAGATTCAACAGCAACAGTTTCTGCAATAAAACGTTTTGAGTTAGCTGGTACTGTCACAAACTTAGTAAATGTTGCTTCATCTAAAATATCAGCTGTATCCACATCACCTGTGCGGTTCATCGTCCAAGGGAAGGTACGTTCATCATCTTTTGGTAAAGTCACCGTTGTGATATCTGCTTTTACTGGCTGATATGCACGTGCTACTGGCGCTTCTACATTTGGCAATACAATGCCCTTAGCAACATATGTTCCCTCATTAGAGTGAGCTGTCGTCTCTAATGATGATGGTAAGTTACCACGGTCATATTTGAATGCCACAGGCCAATGCGCATCAGGGATATTCGCTTCTTCGGCTTGGAAAACAAGGTTTGTATGAAGCTCAACTTCAGAGTTACTGAACCAATCTTGGGTATCCATGATTGATGCTTTAACAATGATTGTTTGTGTTTCACCTTTTTTCAGCGTGAAGGTTTTCGGGAAGATATCAATGTTCACACCGTTTTGAGCTGATTGTGAATTAACATCAAACGCCCAGTTTTCAACATCTTCATGACTTACAGTCCACGTGCCATCTTCAGTTGCCTTAATGGTACGAACCCACTGACACTCTGGCGCACATGAGAAGTTAACAAGGTTTGGTAAGTTTAATTTATGCGGCGTACCACCATTGTATGGATCTGCTGCTAAAAAGTTATCAGCAGTTTCATCCATAACAAAGCCAGCCTTTGCTGCTAATGCTACATTAATTCGACCAGCACCAGAGCGATAAGTTTTCGCATCTGCAACCACATCATTTTGGTCGTTTAAACGGTGATATTTAACAACATTCTCAGCTGTCATTGATAATGCTGATTGTACTTCAGCAGCAGTCCAATCAGGGTGAACCTGACGAAGTAATGCCATTGAACCGGCAACATGTGGTGATGCCATCGACGTGCCGCTGATTGCCGCATAATCTTGGCCATGCGGCGTCACGAACGGATGCTCATCAGAGTAAGCTGCGTAAATATCTACACCTGGTGCAGCTAGAGTCGGCGCTAAAACTTCAACGTTTGAGTATGACGGACCACGTGATGAGAAAGTAGCTAGCCAATCCGCATCTTCAGCATCCACACGACGCTCAATTACGGTTGGTTTAATAGTAACCATGTGGCCTTTCTCTGAATAACTATCTACCCAGTCTTCTAAACCATCTTCTGGGTATACTCCATTCCATTGATCATATGTAAAGTGAACACCTGGTAATGAATAGCTTTGAGGAACAGTACCTTGATCACGGTCACGGTTAAACAGGATGAAACCATCTGCACCGCCTGCTTTAACATGATCTACTTTTGCGGTTCGCGCGTTAGCTTCTGGGTCATTGGCATCATGGCGCTGACAGATAACAATAACATTCGTGCTACCATCGGCCGCACCTGCGATTTCAGTACCATCTTTGTAGAAGTTAAAAGTATTTTCTGGGTAATCTGCAGTACAGTAACCGTTGTAATCTTTATAGCCATTTACGTCTTCGTAATCTTTAGCCCAAACAACCACACCAGTAATTTCTTCACTGTTGATTGATCCCCCAACAAGCCCCATTTCTGACCAGCTTGGTACTTCTGAACCCAAAGTTTCGTCCGCAAAGCCTGCAAACTCTACCGCAGTTTCAACAGCGACAGTACGACCATGAGTTGTTGCAGCAACTTGTGCAAGCCAAGGTGATGAGTTATCAAGATAACCAAAACATTCTGATGAACCACAAGCTTGACCACTGTTACCAGCCGCAGCTGCAACGTTGATACCCGCTTCTCGTGCTGCTAAGAATGCTAGTTGCACTGGATCTGCCCAAACATTTGAATCGGCACCGCCGATTGAGAAGTTGATTACATCAACACCATCCGATATCGCATCTTCAATACCTGCAACAAGTGCCTCGCCGGGACAGCCAACGTATTCATCACTTGATGGGTAACATACTTGATAAGCAATAATATTTGCGTGCGGTGCCACACCTGAGATTTCAGGGAAAAGGTCTTCTTTTAAAATATTACCATCGGTATTTTCACCGTAGCTTGGAAGCATAAATGGTACGTTCTTAACCACGTTACCAGCAGCAGTTGATGCAACATGCGAACCGTGACCTTGATAATCTTCACCAATTGCTGGCCAACCAGGGATCATGGCATCAAACGAATCAGTGATCACATCATAAGAACGCACACCAATTAATTTATTATTACATTGAATTTCTTCAGGTTCTTCAACACAGTCACCTACATAAACGCCCGCACCAAACGGGTTTTCATGTTCGTAACCATCACCGCCAACGGCCGCAAATGATGGGTGATCTGAGTTAATACCGGTATCGATGATACCAACGATTTGACCTTCACCTTTACCCTTGATGCCACTTGGAACGCTTGAACCATTCCAAACTTGATCTGCACCAATGTGCTTAGGACCTTCATCTGAAAGCAAGTCATAGTTCTTAGAGCGCATCACAGAAACAACCGCACCAAGTTCGGCAACGCGCATTGCTTCTTGCTCTGTCATTTTTACAGAGAAACCATTTAATGCTTTAGTGAATTGACGACGCATCTCTGTACGGCCTGTCACGGCTGTGACGCTTTGCATTACAGTACGTTGTTTTGAAAGTAATTTATTTTGATAGTCAGTTACGGCAGAGACTGCCGCTTGACCTTTTTCGAATACTTTTGAAACGCCTTGTGCTTGAAGTGATTGTGATAATGGCGAGGTTAAATCGCGTGCTTCTAGGGCAACAGCATTATCACGTAAACGAATGATGTAAATATGTTCGCCATCAATGCCTTCTTCTTTAAATTTATTAGCTTTGCTGTTTAGCTGAACATTAAGACCATCGTTTTGCAACATGCTTGAAGAGTTACCTTGACTAAGCTCTTTGCTAAACGCTTTTACTTCTTCAAATGTAATATTAGGTGCTTTTAATTGGTGTTTGACTAGATTGTTATCAACACCCACTGCGTGTGCAGCACTGGCACTATAGAGAGCTGCAGCGACAGCGATCGAAAGTGTTTTGACTTGCATAAGTATCCCCTGGATAGTTAGTTAGAGTAATTATTCAAGCTCTGTGAACATCCATTTCACTGCTTGCGACTACAATATAACCACAGGGTGTTTTAAAACTGTTGCAAATTCGTGTAGCGTTTTGTACACACCGTTAACATTGAAGTTACTTTGAAGAGGGAAAAATATTTTTAAAATCCCCATTCCTATTGAGTGTTATAGGAAAGCTGCACGCGAATAGTTTTATAAAAACGAAGGAGGGTTGAGTAATCAACAACTATTTTCTTGTTACTGATAAGGGGTTCTTGCCTTAAAATAGACCTCTTAATTAAGCATGTTGTTAAAAGTGTGAATTAGCTTGATTTCAAAAACAAAAAACCGAGCATAAGCTCGGTTTTTGCAACTAATTATACGATTAAGCTTGTGGATAATCGCGGTATGCACGCTCAATTTTTTTCGCTTGCTTTTTAGACACACCTAAGTGTGCTAATGCAACACGTAAACGAGCACGCGAAAGATCTGAGCCTAAAATTTCCATTGCATCAAGTACTGATGTTGATGAAGTCTTACCTGTGATAGCCACAAAAATTGGCTCAAGAAAGTCTTTAATCTTCAATTCATGGAAAGTCGCCACTTCTTTTGCGATAGCAAAAATCGCTGGTTTTTCCCAACTGCGTAAACCTTCTAATTGCCAGATGAAGAACTGCAATGCTTGACGGATTACATCTTCATCTGCTTTACCTGCCGTTAATAGCGCAGGATCATAGCTTGGAATACCCCCCACAAAGTGACCGGCAAGATCAACCATGTCAGAAAGCGTATTAATACGCGTTTTTGCTTCTGGCAATACTTTCGCGAATAGCTCTGAATTAAATTTCCAATCAACAAAACGTTGCATTAATTCTGCATCAGATAAGTTTTCACGGATCCACATACCGTTTAACCAGCTTAACTTATCAATATCAAAGATAGGACCACCAAGCGACACTCGTTTCATATCAAAGTGTTCTATCATCTCTGCTAACGTGAACTTTTCACGCTCGTCTGGCATTGACCAACCCATACGGCCTAAATAGTTTAATAGTGCCTCTGGTAGGTAACCCATTTCTTTGTAGTAATTGATTGAAGTTGGGTTTTTACGCTTAGATAGCTTTGATTTATCTGGGTTACGAAGTAACGGTAAGTGACCTAATACAGGCGCTTCCCAACCAAAATCTTCATATAATTTTAATAGCTTAGGCGCTGAGTTGATCCATTCTTCACCACGGAAAATATGGCTAATTTGCATGTGGTGATCATCAACAACGTTTGCAAGGAAGTAAGTTGGGAAACCATCAGCTTTAAGTAGCACTTGCATGTCTACATTTTCCCATGGGATCTCAATCTCGCCACGCAGATAATCGTTAAACTTAAACGTACCCTCGCTTGGGATCTTCATACGTATTACGTAAGGTTTACCAGCTTCAAGATTCGCTTTAATTTCATCTTCAGAAAGATTTAAACCACGACCGTCGTATTTTGGGCGTAGGCCTTCTGCCATTTGCTCTTCACGCATTTGGTCAAGTTCTTCGCTCGTTGCAAAACAGTAAAATGCTTTACCTTGCTCAACTAGCTGATGCGCAAATTTCTTATATAAATCGCTACGCTCAGATTGACGGTATGGACCAAACTCACCGCCTACATCTGGACCGTGATCCCAGTTCAAGCCTAACCATTTTAAGCTATCCATAATAGCTTGCTCTGATTCTGGTGTACTACGAACTTGGTCTGTATCTTCAATACGTAGCACAAACTCACCGCCTTGCTGCTTAGCAAAACAGTAATTAAATAATGCGATGTATGCAGTACCTAGGTGCGGGTCGCCAGTTGGTGACGGAGCAACACGGGTGCGAATTGTCATGGTAATATCTCTCAAAAGACAATTAAAAATTTGCCCAAATGCTAGCACAGCACGGACTATAATCGAAGTGAAAAGCCGCCTTATGCAGCGACTTTATCTAAATAAGCAATGATATCGTTTGATTCATACAACCAAGTTACTTGGCCGTTTTCTTCAATACGTAAACATGGTACTTTAACTTTTCCGCCCTGCTCTAAAAGCTCTTGGCGAAACTGCTCGTTACCTTTTGCATCACGGGTTTCAACTGATAGACCTTGGCGTTTAATAGCACGACGTACTTTCACGCAAAATGGGCAGGCCTTAAATTGATATAGCTTAAATTGTGATGTTACTGAATCAAGCGCCGCTTGCTCAGCTGCCGGACGCTTTTTACTACGTGGTGTGAATACAAAATCAAAAAACAAAATGATGCGGCCTAATAACCAACGAACGAACTTCATCTCACCTTCTCATAGGGTTCTAAAAATAGTGGGCAATTTTAACACAGCAAGGCGCTCTGCAACACCTTAAAACAACTCTATTGAATCATCATCTAGAGGTTGGCTTTGTTGGATATCTAATTCGGAATAAGCAGTAACGCAATTTCGTCCACTATTTTTAGAATGGTATAGGGCTTGATCGGCTTTTTGTACAAGGCTTGCAACCATTTCAAACTCGTAAACCGGCATAAAACCACTACTCACAGTTAAATTACCAACCTGAGGAAATGGGTATTCTGCAACACAACCTCGAAAACGGTTAAGAGCATTTCGTGCATCTAACTCGTCACTTGCTTAAAATAACACGGCAAATTCTTCACCGCCATAACGAAAAACGTAATCTTCAATGCGAAAGTTATTTTTTAATAGTTGTGCCACTAACAAGATAACTTCATCACCAATAACGTGGCCATAATTATCATTCACACGTTTAAAGTGATCAATATCGACTATAGCCAGATACCAATGACGATACTTAGAGTCAAGCTCCTTGGTATGCAATGAGGCTTCTGAAGCTATTTCAATTACTTTTTTATCAAAGGTCTGTCTGTTAAGCAGTTCAGTTAAAGGATCTAATTGAGATTTATAAAGCAAAGATACCTGATTGGCATATATATTAAGCATGTAAATAGCTAACATACTTACACGCTCTGAAAGCTCTTTCTCTGACTCAATTACTAACACACCAATAACGTTACCCATGAAATAAATAGGCACATAGGTAGAAACATACCCATAGTTACGGCTAATACGAATTTTATTACGGCTGACTTTTTCGATGAGCTCATTGACTTCATGTTCGCTGAGCTCTTCGATAACAGAATCTCTATTTAAAAGTCGTGCTGGAAGGCCTGGTTTAAAGAACTTATTAATATAGATAGCAAAGCGAGAGAATCCTTCTAACTCAGTCACGGCATTAATTAGTGCCCGATCCAACCCTAATTCATCTTCTTGCTGCGTAATATCTACAACCCAGTCATGTCCGCAAGGGTTAGCTGCCATCTATTAAAGCCTCAAAAGCTGTTTCTCACTTTAGTTTAGTTAACTTTATCAGATTTACTAAAAAACTATAACAAAATCATATCATCTCGGTGAATTACTTCACTGCTTGATGCAAATGTAAGCAGCTCAGTAATTTGCGATGAATGACAACCTTTAATTTGATCAATTTCTTGATGGTCAAAGTTTACAAGTCCTTTAGCAATGTATTGCCCCTGACTCGACACGACGTCAATAAAATCACCGCGCTCAAAACAGCCACGTACAGTTTTGACTCCTTTCGCTAACAAACTTGCGCCACGCTCTTTAAGCGCAACGATCGCTCCATCGTCTATTACCAACTGGCCCGTACTTTTTGGCCCTGCAAGTAGCCATTTTTTACGGCCATCTTTTGGTGCCTTTAGTTTTAAAAAGCGTGTGCCTGGGAGCTCATCGGCCATGCAATTTAGAATCACATTTTTACCCGCGCCTTTGGCGATAATTACTTCTACACCAGCGCGACGTGCAATATCGGCAGCTTGAAGTTTAGTTGCCATACCGCCCGTCCCCAAAGCTGTACCACTGCCACCAGCAAGCTCTCTTAACTCATCGTTAATGTGCTCTACTTCATTAATGAGCGTTGCATTGGCATCAGAGCGAGGATCGCCTGTAAATAAGCCTTCTTGGTCAGTTAACAGTAACAGCTTTTCTGCATTCGCTAATATCGCGACTAAAGCAGATAAGTTATCGTTATCGCCCACTTTAATCTCGGCGGTTGCCACGGCGTCGTTCTCGTTAATAATTGGCACCACATTATGTGCAAGTAGCGCATTTAAGGTATCGCGGGCATTTAAGTAACGTTCACGGTCTTCTACATCTGCACGTGTAAGTAACATTTGCCCAACATTCACCCCATACAAAGCGAACAGACTTTGCCATATATGAATAAGCTGGCCTTGGCCGATAGCGGCAAGCATTTGTTTTTCAATCAAAGAACGACCACAGGGGGTAATTAGTTGCTCACGACCTGCAGCAACCGCGCCGCTTGATACTAAAACAACCTGATAACCCTGTTTTTTTAATTCGCAACATTGGCGAACAAGTTCAACCATGTGCGCTTTATCTAATTTGTCGGTACCGCCTGTCAGCACACTTGTGCCCAGCTTTACAACAACGACGTGTGGTCTTTGCATTTGATTCTTATATTCTGCATATTGAGGTAGTTTGGGTATATATATACCAGCTAACAGTTTTTGAACAAGTTAAATAAATTCATGCTAGGATCGCGTTCTCGTTTTTTTACTCAATAGCGACATCTATGCCAGCCAGTTTATGCTTAATTATCGCGACCTTTTTATGGGGCAGCTCCTACATTGCTTTAAAGCACGCAATCAATATTTATGATCCTGTGTTAGTCATTTTTTTAAGAATGCTAACCACGTTATTGATTAGCTTATGTTTATGGCGCTACATAATCCGTTTTGAGTTTAAAAAAGGTGACTGGAAGTACTTAATTGGTATGTCACTAGCTGAGCCTTGCTTTTATTATTTATTTGAGGGCCATGCACTAGAATACACTTCTGCATCGCAAGCAGGGGTAATTGTCTCTTGCTTGCCAATTATTGTCGCTATTTTGGCGTTCTTAATATTAAAAGAGTACATCAGTAAAGCCATCGTCGTTGGTTTTACCTTGTGTATTGGTGGCAGTATTTTATTAACGCTATTATCACCAAGTACTGAACAAGCCCCTAATCCACTGCTTGGTAACTTTTTAGAGCTGATGGCGATGGTATGCGCCGCATTTTATACCGTGAGTGTAAAACACTTAGTAGCGCGTTACTCACCGCTGACCTTAATAGCAATTCAAGGGTTTAGTGGTAGCTTGTTCTTTGCGCCTTTTTTATTTTTTATCGAATTACCAAGCGAAAATCAGCACGATTTAAGTGCCCTACTGAGCATTTTATATTTAGGTTCTTGTGTCACTTTAGGTGGCTATGGCATGTACAATTACGCCATCAGTAAGGTGTCGGTGTTAACCGCTGCCGCTTACTCAAACCTGATTCCAATTTTTGCGTTAATTTTGTCAGCCATTCTACTAGGCGAAGTACTAACCGTATGGCAATGGGTGAGTATTGCGGTGGTATTCGCCGGTGTTATTGTTAGTCAGCGCCATCAAGAACTCAAAGTTGACGTAGACGATAATTTATCAGCCGACACCAGTAGCCTAAACTCAGTTCCAGAAGCTAACGAGTCAAAAGGGTAACAGGTTAATAAATAAAGGCCTGATTGAGCTAAAAAGTCCTGTTCGCTTTGATGAATAATATCTATGCTGCGAACTTGATAGTGTTCAATCTGGCCATTTTGCAATTGCACACTGAACTGCTCACCCACTACAACATGTTTTAGAAATGCAAAGTGGGTGTCGTTATGGCCAGCTATTAACACCCCTTTTGAGCTGCCAAGTTCACCGCTTGGCAAAAAGTGCCCGGGGGCAAACGCGAGGTTTCGCCCCGATGCACCAGCAAGTACTGTCAATTCTTGCTGCTGACTTGGCCAATTTATGTGTGCGGTGACATAACCATCGGCGTAAAACCATGGCCTTACTTGCTCATAAGGACTCAGCAAAGCTTGCTGCCAAGCCGACTCAATTAACACCTGAGCAAGCCAAGCCTTCGCCTGCATATATCCCCCATTAGCAAACAATGCGATACCTAGTAATGCGCAGCAAACTGGCAGCGCTTTTTTTAGCGTCGCCATTGCCATAACCACGAGGATGCAATCAACATCAACCCCAGTAGCATAAACACCCGGCTTTGTCCGTCGGTTTGCGGAAGTGTCATGCCGTTCGGTAGTTTGTTTCGTACTTGCATTGAACGCTCTGCAATCTCATTACCCGCATAGTTATCAACCGCAATAAAAGCTGTAAAAGGGCTGAGTAAATGATGCTGAAGTGCCAATGTTTCGACTTCTGCGCGTACCGCCTGTTTTTCGTTATATAGCAGCAGAGACTTAATTTTTTGTCTTGCCCAAAGCCTTGCTATACCTTCACCGCTTGCGGCATTATTCGTTGCTAAATTAATAGTCATTGGCCCTGAATTTGTTTGCCCCTTTAACGTTAAGTGCTGACTGCCATCAAGCTTTACTGCAACCAAAACAGGCTCAGAAAAATACAGGTCCGGTAACGGCGATGGCCAATATTCAAGTGCACCTTTATCGCCTTCAAGAGCAAGCTTTGTAACAGCGGGGTGTGCCAGCTTATTAAAAAGCAGTTGCATTTTTGGCTGTACTTGACTGGTACTACTAATAAAAGTGAAAGTACCACGGCCAATATCGGCAGCCCTAGTCATAAAAAAGCTATTAGGTGCGCTGCCGATACCGACAGTAAAGAGCCGACTGTCACCTAAACCCGTTTGAATTTGCTTAAATAGCTGCGTTTCATTACCAACACTGCCATCTGTTAAAAACACCACTTGGCGTACAAAACCATCATGCTGTTTACCATCAAGTACCTGAGTCAGTGCTTTTGCTATTTCGGTGCCACCATCTGCTTGTAAACCATAAATAAAGCGCTCTGCGCGGCGGATGTTAAAATCATTGGCAATCATAGGTGTATCACTTAATACCGACACTTCGTCATCAAAACCTATAATGTTAAAACTGTCATTTTCATCTAATAACGATAAGGCATAGAACAGGGCTTGTTTGGCCTGTTCCATAGATTGACCATGCATTGAGCCAGAGGTATCAATAACAAACACCATTTCACGCGAAAGGCGTGCCTGCGAGGTAAAGTGATCGCTTGGCGGCACTAACATCAGTAAGCCATATTCTTGCCCTGCTACTGTTTCGGTAAAAAATGCAGCTTGTGAATGGGCTTTATCAAGGGGTTTAAATTCGAGCTCAAAGTCTCTATCCATTGGAACATCACGATTAAGTGATAATTGGTACTGACCAAAGCTTGGATTATCGATTTGCATGCCCGCTAAATTAGCGCTGATATCACTCAGTTCAAGGCCAATATCCATCGAGATAACAAGGTTTAAGCTCGCATCAGACTCTTGGCTTTTCGCACGGTAAAAAACAGGTTTTAACCAAGCTGATGCCACTTGCTCTGTGTCAGTTGTTGGCTCAAACTTTTTCTCTGTATTAACTGTTTGCTGAAGCGCTGCCGTCAAAGGTTCGTAACGCGGTGTAATCGTTGTAGGAAAACGCAATGAAAATACACCATCACGAAAACCGATGATCTCCTGATATTGCAAGGTGATTTCAATTTCTTCACCAGCTCCAAGGTTTGCCACATCGGTAGAGAAAATATTAGCACGTTGCTGACGCACTAACGCGGCACGTTTACCCTGCTTTTGAGCTTGCTCAAATTGCTGTTCAGCCTGCTGCTTAAGGGCAATATTGCCTGTGATAATACGCTCACCAATTTGCATTTGCATGGCATGAACAGCACTTTCATCAGGCAACGGAAACACATACCGGGCATTTACCGAAAATGGGTGCGGGTTTTGATAACGCTGTTTAACAACAACATGATTAATAAGCCCGGTGAGCGTCATAGTGACATCGTTTTTCACTAATAAACCCGACGACACTTGGCTATTTGAGTCATCATAAAAACGCAGTTCGGCACTGGCATTTTCAGCAAATGCTGGATTAACGGCATAGCCTAATAAGAGGATAAAAAGGCTCCCAAAAAGAAGCCTTTTGGTACGGTTACTCAACATATTATGTCACTCCATCGACAGATGAATTAGTGGTTACTTTGCGCTGTGCGTAAACGACTTTGTGCCACAGGGCGTGTCGTTAAGGTTACGCGGCGATCAAACACGTTGTCTTCGTAGTTATTTGAATCAGCGACACTTTGCTGCTCACCAAAGGCGGTTGCGGTTAAACGGGTATGAGGCACGCCTTGCTTAATCAAATAACTTTGCACTGCATTTACACGCTGTTTCGAGAGCATTAAATTAGCTAGCTCATCACCGCGCTGATCAGCAAAACCACTTAAATCGATAGCAAGATTTGGCTGGGCTATGAGTAACTGCGCGACTTTGTCGAGTTGATTAGCAAAGTGCGGAGCTATTTCGCTAGAGCCGGTTTTAAACTGTACCGTCATAGCCAGTAAGGTGTTTAATTGGGCTTGTAGTAACTGCTCTTTTTCATCAGCTAATAATTCAAGTTGCTCACTAAGGGCTTCATTATCAGCAATCACTTGTTGGTAATCTGCGGTTTGCTCTTTCATTAAAACTAATGCGTGGGCTTGCTCATCAATGGTGTTTTCTGCCGCTTCTTTTTCGCCAATTAAGCCACCAGCAAACGCGCCAATAAATGCGCCAACTGGGCCTCCTACTATGCCACCTACAACTGCACCAGCACCTAGGCCAATGGCCGTTTCTTTCGGTGTCTCTTGTTTTGTTTTACTCGCAGCTTCTGCAAAAGGGGTTGCAGTTAGAGCTGATGTGATGACAGCGGCAATAATTAATTTTTTCATGGTTTAATCCTTTTTCTACTTAATTGCTTGGCAACATTGGTTGGTGTTGCGAACTTGGTATGGAGCTATTGAAACAAGTCGAAATGGCAATAAAAGGGATCAAAAAAGGCAAACTGCTGAGCAATTGTGGCAGAAAAATGGCAATCGCGTTTTTGCCAGTACGCAAGGCAAAAAATTAGGTATAGTTCGCTATAGAAAGAATTTAAGTAAGTATTAACAATGAAGAAAATAGCAATCGTTGAAGATGAAACAGCAATCCGCGAAAACTACACAGAAATGCTCAGTGCTCAGGGCTATCAAGTTGTAGGCTTTGCTGACAGAGCCAGTGCTGAACTGGCATTTAGTCAATCTTTACCAGATTTAGCCATTGTTGATATTGGCCTTGGCCATGAAGTGGATGGTGGTTTTTTACTTTGCCAAACATTACGCAGTCTATCTAAAACCTTACCGATTATATTTTTAACCGCCCGTGATAGCGAAATTGATACCGTATGCGGCCTGCGTATGGGAGCTGACGATTACTTAACCAAAGACATCAGTATGGCACATCTTGCTGCTCGCATTGGCGCATTGTTTAGGCGCCTTGATGCCTTCGACCAACCAGCTGATCAAACCGCTCTTTTGCATCGCGGTCCATTAAAGTTAGATACCCAGCGCATGCAGGTTTTTTGGCAAGAGCAACTGGTTGATTTAACTGTGACAGAATTTTGGATGGTGCATTCACTTGCACAGCGCCCAGGCCATGTAAAAAGCCGTAACGAATTAATGAGTGATGCGAAAATTTATGTTGATGACAGCACCATTACCTCGCACGTAAAACGCATTCGTAAAAAGTTTATCGCCTTAGATGATGCGTTTGACTGCATTGATACAGTGTACGGTATGGGTTACCGCTGGGAGCAAGCTTAATGCTGCGTTTTGGGCTTAGAACAAAGTTTATTTTCTTATCCTGCTTTTTGTTTTTATTACCTTGGCTTGGCTATGAATATGTTTGGGAAATGGAAAAGTTCTTAAGACAAGGCCAAGAAAAAACCTTAGTTGGTACAACCCGCGCGCTAGCAACGGCATTACATGAGCGGCCCGCTTTATTTGACTCGCAAACCAATTTTTTAGATCAAGTTGTAAAAGGTCGAGATTTATATGCCTATAACCTAAATAACCCGATTCAACTTGATGGTAAATTGTCGGAGTGGCAACCTTATCAAAGTTTATTTTGGCATTATGACAAGCGCTACTTACAGGGGTTAAGTAACGATCATCAAGATAGTGATCTAAGTTTTGATCACATGGTAGGCAAATACGAAAACTACCTTTATGCAGCATTTAAAGTAACAGACAGTTCACTGGTGTATCGTGCTAAAAATGTGCTTAGCTTTACTCGCAATGATCACTTACAAATCATGTTAAAAACACCTGAAGGTGAATTTAAAAGTTATGTGGTGGCAGCTCGTCAAGATGGCTGGGTTAATGCCTTTGATGCTACAACACAAGAGCCGGTCACGAAAATCCAAGGTTATTTTAAAAGCACCGACACGGGTTACAATATAGAGCTGCGTTTTCCGCTTGCGATGCTAGGTAATAAGCTTGGTTTTGCGATTGAAGATTGGGATGAAGACAAGGTTGAGCCTCAGCTTATGTCGACCTCAAACCTACAAAACCCCAATGATATCGGCTCTGTTTTAGTACCTTCGCCAGAAATTAACCGTATTTTGAAAGGCATGGGCCACAGTGGCAGTCGAATTTGGGTGGTCGATAACCATCATCGTGTACTTGCGCAATCAGGCTCTATTCATCATGCCGATGGCGTTTGGGCAGACGGCCTAAAAGAGGAGCCCGCAACAACCTGGTGGCAACGATTTGAGCAAGATTACTTACACCCTCTGTACTATAAGATTCTGACGCGCCCAGAGAATGAATTCATTGATACCTTACATGACGTAGCAGCGATGCAAGGCACACATATTGCGAGTGCCTTAAAAGGAAAACCCGCATCATCATGGCGCTTAACTCCAGATAACAAAGCCGTTATTTTATCGGCCGCCTACCCTATTTGGATCCAAGATAAAGTAATTGGTGCAGTAATCGCAGAAGAAACTACCAACGGCGTGCGTACATTACGTAACAAGTCACTAGAAAAGCTATTTAATGTCATTTTAGCGGTGATGCTTGTTGGCACTGTGACCCTGTTCTTTTTTGCTTCAAGAATTTCCAGCCGTATCCGCCGCTTACGTGATAATGCTGAACAAGCCATTGATGCCCAAGGGCGGATCACTGGCAACATAACCTATGCCGACTCTAATGATGAAATTGGCGACCTTTCTCGCAGCTTTGCCAATATTGTTAGTCGCTTAAGTGGTTATACTGATTATTTAGAAAATATGTCATCACGGCTATCCCATGAGCTGCGTACACCTGTGGCTGTTGTTCGTTCATCTCTTGAAAATTTACAAATGCAGCCACAATCTGAGCTCAGCCAAAAATACTTAGACCGTGCCAGTGAAGGGGTTGAGCGATTAGGTAAAATTATTACCACCATGAGTGAAGCGACGCGTCTAGAACAAAGCATTCAAAACGCCGAAACAGAAGAGTTTGATCTCACCAAGGTGATCACTGGATGTATGCAAGGCTATCAAATAACCTATGGTGAAAGCCTATTTACTCTATCGCTTGATAAAGAACCATTAAATGTCAGTGGAGCACCAGAGTTTATTGCCCAATTACTCGATAAACTTATCAACAATGCACTTGAATTTAAAACCCCACAAAGCACAATTTCAGTTAGCTTAACCAAGCAAGATCAACATGCGCTATTAACGATTAGCAACCAAGGGCCTTTGTTACCCGATGGTTTAGTTGAACACATTTTTGACTCAATGGTATCTGTGAGGAGCCAACAACATCAGCAGCAGCCCCACTTGGGTTTAGGTCTATATATTGTAAGGCTTATTTGCGATTACCATCACGGTAAGGTATTGGCAGAAAATTTAGATGATGGCACAGGTGTTGTGTTTACTGTGAAGCTGCCTATTAAATAAGCATATTTGCGTTACATATGATTACAGTTTAGAGACGTTATATTCACCAATAATTCAGATTACAGAACGTAATATTTGTATTACAAAAGGAAAATATTTTTGGAGAGCATCATGCGATCTGGATTACAACGTGAAGAGATTGAATTCATTATGGGGCTATTTAACCATAATGAAGTAACAGATAAACAAGCGGCTCCAAAAAAGCAGCCAGTAAAAACTGACACAAAAAAAGTTGATACAGCGCAATATAAAGCGAACTACAAAGCAACTTATTTGACCTGAGTAAGCCGAGATCATTACAATGGCGCACTTTCTAAAGATGGCATTCTGTAATGAAAAAACACTCACCTAAAAAAGAACTGATTTTACTGCCTGTTTTATTCGTGGCTATTCTGCTTTGTGTTGCAGGGCACTTCCTACTTCAGCCTAACTATCAAGACAGTCATACCGTTGAGTATTTACTTGCTGCACTTCCATTTGCCTTGTTTGGATTAGTAATTATCGCCTTTAAAGTTGCCAGCAAAAACGATAACCAAGAATAGTTAATACCAACTCACTTAATTAAGTATTATTGAGCATAGATATCACAATACATGATAACCAAACCAGTCGGGCTTCATGGCTTGTGCCTGCCCACTTGGCGTTAATTTGATTGATAAGTTGCTATCAAGCAAATCAATCGCAAAACAATCGTCCACATCGTGTAAATCATCTTTATGAAGATGAGTCATTCCAGCCAATAAAGACTCTTTAGCGCGTTGCTTTGCTTCTTCACTGCTACGCGCAACGTACAAGGCAAAATCATGTTGCTCAGCGAGGCTATCTGCTCGATAGGCACCTAAATTCACAAAATACAGTTTTTCAGCTTGGCTATGTTGAGTATCAACTACTTCAACCTGATAGCCATCGATATGCTGAATTTGCATGTAGCTATCCATATGTACTTTGCTTTTATCACCCACCCACTGTGCTTTAAGCTTTGAATAGGTTTGTTCAATGTTATCGCCTACGACAAATCTAACATCGTGCATTTCAATGTGGCATCCTTGAATACGACCGCCCAAATAGACTAAAAAAAGTGCCATGTTTTTCCTTATATTAAGCTTTCAACATTAATATTGTGCTTTTTAATTAATTTATAAAAATCTGAGCGATTACGTTTCGCAAGCTTAGCGGCTTCGGCAACATTACCCGCTGACATTTTCAGCGTATTAATTAAATAATCTCGCTCAAATTCTTTTTTTGCATCATTTAAAGAAAGCGGCTCAGCAATACTAGCATTGCTGTTTAATGCACTTTCTACGAGCTGAGCTGCAATCACTTTACCGGGTGTTAGGGCTACTACCTGCTCTATCACATTCTGTAATTGACGAATATTACCCGGCCAGTCATAGCGAACCAAGGCATGCATCGCATCATTAGCAAATTGCTTTTGCTCTTGTCCCATACGTTTAGCAATTAAACCTGCAAAATGCTGTGCTAGCAAACTAATATCTTCTCTGCGCTCACAAAGCGGGGGGAGTTTTAAGTTCACCACATTTAATCGGTAATATAAATCTTCACGGAATTGCTGGTTGCTGATTGCCTCAGGGAGGTTCTTGTGAGTCGCTGACACCACCCTCACATCAATTGGGATTTCTTCTTGAAAGCCCACAGGGCGAATGGTTTTCTCTTGTAAAACCCTTAGCAGCTTTACTTGTAAATTTAGCGGCATATCACCTATTTCGTCTAGAAAAAGGGTACCACCTTGGGCTTGTTGAAACAAACCTTGGTGGTCTTTTACCGCGCCTGTAAACGCGCCTTTTTTATGACCAAACAATTCAGATTCTAAAAGCTCCCCCGGCACAGCGCCGCAGTTAATAGCAACAAATGGCCCTTCACTAACATGGCTATGTTGATGTATCGCTTGTGCTAGCAGCTCTTTACCTGTTCCGCTGGCACCGGAAATCAACACATTCACTTGCGTTGGGCCAAGCAATTTAACTTGCTCAAGTAAATGCAACATCGCGCCGCTGCGGGTGACAATATTTGTTTGTGTCGGTGTTTCATCACCATGTACACCATGGATCTCGATAGCTTTAGCAAGGCTGTCGAACAGCTCATCTTTATCAACCGGCTTGGTAATAAACGCAAATATACCTTGTTTAGTTGCTTCAACTGCATCAGGAATCGAACCATGCGCTGTCATCATAATCACCGGCATCGAAGGATAACGACTTTGCAGCTGGCGATGCAGGGCCATGCCGTCCATTTCATCCATTCTTAAGTCAGTGATCACCGCATCATAGGTTTGGCTTTTTAGCGCTTGTAATGCCTCAATGCCACTTTCAACAGTACTTACCAAGTAGCCTTTAGACTCAATTCTAATCGCCAATAACTTTAATAAACTAGCATCGTCATCAACTAATAGAACTCGTGGTTTTGTTACTTCATTCATGGTTACTGCTCCTTGGTTTCTTCACGTAGCAGAAGTTGTTGTTCGATAGTCGCAAGCGACGATAAGGTTTTTTCCATTTCATCACTCAGCGCTTGCTTTGCTTGTTTTGCCGCTAAACTTTGCTGTAAATATTGCTTTTGTAGCCAAAGATACTGCTTAATATCATCTGGCCAATAATAAGCACGGTCGCTTTTATCAAGCAGGTTAAGGGCCTTTTCAGGTTCTGAAGCAGCGAATAAACATATCGACTCAAAAAGACGTTTTAGTTCATTCTCACCAACATAATTTACTTTGTCAGATTTTGCTTTAAAGCCACCACACTTGGCAGCATGCCATGCAATAACGGTACTTGCGGACGGATACAAAGGCTCACTTTTTGGTCGAGGTTTAGGGTTAGGTTGCCCATCAGGTTTAACCTCTGCTTTCGGCTCTACTTGTTCTGGCTCAACATTCTTTTGCGTGAGCGTGCACCCAGTTATAAAAAACGTGCCTATAACAAGCATAAAACTGGCTTTATTAGCTAAGCCCATATCAGTTAACTCCTTGGGTTAATTGAATTGGTAAAATGGCTGTAAATACACACCCTTGAGGGTCATTATCAGTAATAGAGAGCTTACCGTTTAATTGATCTACGGTTTCTTTGACTATGGTTAAACCCAGTCCGCTGCTCATTTCAGTATGTTGTTTTGCATTCTTGCCTTGGTAAAAAGCCCCGAACACAGCGGCTTTTTCAGTATCATCAATGCCTTCGCCTAAGTCGCTTACACTCAAAATTAATTGCCCCTGCTTTAAGCTTGCCTTGATTATCACTGACTCATGTTCTGGCGAAAACTTTAACGCATTTGAGGTCAGCTGAATAAGCACCATTTCAAGTAGTTCTATTGATATAAACAAGGCTTTATTTGGTAACTCGTTAACCCAAACAATGGATAAGTCACGCGCAGATAGTCGGTGCTCAAAATGACGCTCAATTTTATTCATCATCACGTTAAAATTAAGCTCGCTCAGGCTTTGCTTACTAGTGCGGATAGCGTTGTAACTCAATAAGCTTTCAATCATGACTCTAAGTCGCACCATACTTTGTGTTATTAGCTCAAGGACTGCTTGTTGCTCGCTATTGATTGGGCCAACAATTTCATCTGCAAGTAAATCTGTGCCTTCAACCATAGAAGCTAGGGGGGTTTTCAACTCATGTGTCACATGACGCAAAAAAGTATCTTTTTGCTGCTCAAGCATATGTAACTGTGCTTGTACCCATTCAAGTTTATTGCCTAATTCAACTAATTCTGAAGAACCACGAACATGAATTTTTTGCTGCCAGTGCCCTTGCCCTAATTTATCAATAACATTAGTAAGCTCTCGTAGGCGTCCGCTTATCCGCCATAGAAATCCACCACCTACCAATAGCGTGAGTGGAATTAAAGCTATTAACCAATTAATAAATGAAGCTTGTAGTGCTTTTAATTGCTGTTGGTTTTTTGTGATCCGTAATTCATTTTGCTCTTTAAGCCAGTTTGTTTGTTCACTGATAAGCTTGCTAGCAGGAGCAAACAGCTCACCATCTTGCTTTTGTTCAACTAGCAAATGCTGCTCTGCAAATTGTAATACCTCAGCAAGCTGATGCCACTGCGACACATAATCAGCTGTAGGGCTCAAAAAAATAAGCTCATCAACACTTTGCAAAGAAGATTGCCACTTGTTAGCAATCAGGCTATCGAGAGATTCACTCTTAAGCACCCAATTTTGTCGAGTAGCCCTTTCTAAACTATTTAAGTCTTGTTTAAGATTATTGAATGCTTTGGTAAGTTCGTAATTGTCACCGACGATTTCTTGGGTCAGCGCAAGCTGCTTATTAAGGGCATTTAAAAACAAAATCACCACTAAAGATAACGGCAGTAAAGACAGCAAAATACTACAAACGAACTGACTAATGAGACTAGGCCGCCAGTTGACTAACTGTTTCATTTTTATCGCTACTTTATTTTGCATATTCACTCTCAACATAATTGCTGATGCTGATTATTAGTGAATAAACTTAGACACTCGCTGAATCCGACCTTAAAAAGTACTGACTTTTACCCAAAAACTGATACATAGTTGCTATTTAGCAACACGCTAACTCATTGAAACAAGGAGAATAAAGCTTAGTCGCCTAAAAAGCGTTGCAAAAAAGACACAATACTCTGTAACTATTTCGCATTAAAAACCACACAAAATATATAACCCACTGATAATTAACACATTTAAAAACTGGCACCAATTTTGATAACTACAAAGTAAATTAGTCATTTAGGACACAAAATGAAGATTACGGCCATTTCAGCCGCAGTGTTGATAAACCTAGTTACGGTAGACTGTTATGCATTCGATCTGCAAACGACTTTTAACGAGCTAGATAAAGACAGTAACGGCTTTTTGAGTGAAGCAGAGGCATCTGAAGATGCATTATTACATAGCAACTTTACTCAAATAGATAGTAACCAAGATGGTCAAATTTCATTTTCTGAGTTTCAGTCGTTTATTCAATAGGAGATTGTAATGAAACAACTTTTAGCAGCGTTTTCACTCATGTTTTTAGTTATCAGCGCTACCGTTTTAGCATCACAAATGGATGTTCGATTTGCTAAATTTGATACAAACGCCGACGGTGAGATTTCTTTAGCTGAAGCGACTAAGCACGATAACTTACTTAAGCAATTTGCCGACCTAGATGAAAACGGCGATCAAGTTTTGTCTGAACAAGAGTTTGAAAAATTCAAACCTTAACGGCTTAAAGTGCTTGCCATAATCCCAGAGGGAATGTGTAAACGGATTTAAATTATGGGAGTTAAATTATGGCAAGCACTTTTATTTATAAAGGAGTGTAATTATGAGAATTTTCTGGCTTGCTTCATGTACCTTAATTACAATAAGCTTCAATAGCTTAGCATTGGATGTAAAACAAAGATTTGATCACCTAGATAAAGACAAAAATGGCTTTTTGTCTTTGCAAGAACTGTCATCCCAACCACACTTGCAAAAACGCATGGCAGAGTGGGATACAGATAAAGATCAACAAATTTCGCTCCTAGAATTTAAACACTATTTAACAAACAAGAGTTAAAGTAATGTCAAAATTAACCTTTGCCAGCCTAATTTTATGTTGTGGATTTAGCACATTGGGTTTTGCTGCAGATAGTATTGGTGAAAAATTTAAACAACTTGACCGTAATGACGATGGCTACCTTACTCGCTCAGAGTCTGCAAGAGATCCTGCTCTATGGTCACGTTTTAAAAATTACGACAGCGATAAAGATAATAAATTATCGCTGAGTGAATTTAAGGTCTACGCAAGTAAATAAAAATGTCTATTTGATTATTTAATTGCTGCTGAGTTGCAGTTTACTGCAACTCTGATAATGTTTTCATAATTCAATAAAAACTATTAGAAGATTATGAAACTCATCATCAGCTTACTGGCAACAGCTTCGATAAGTTGTTTTGCCAATACCACAGTAATTTACAATGTAAATGGTTACACACCAACCTACAAAGGTGAAACTCAACACTTTTCAACACTGGTTTTTAAAGACGGTAAAGTTGTAAAAACCGGTAATGATACAATCAAAAAAAGCTTTCCTGATGCCACCACGATTGATGGCCAACAAGCTACGTTATTGCCTGGTTTGATTGATGCCCATGGCCATGTGATTGGTTTAGGTAATAACCTTTCTCAACTTGATGTTAGAAGTACTCGCTCGGCAGATGAAGTTGGCAAAATGCTAGCTGAGTTTGCCAAAGATAAACAAGGTTGGATCATTGGTCGAGGTTGGAACCAAGAGCAGTGGCCTGGTGGACAGTTCCCAAATGCTGCTGATTTAGACAAGTATTTAAAAGACAAACCCGTAGTGCTTTCTCGAGTTGATGGCCATGCTGTGTGGGTAAATTCAAAAGCAATGGAGCTTGCAGGTATCACCAAAGAAACTCGCTCTCCTGCCGGTGGTGAAATTATAAAACTGGATTCTGGTTTACCTTCAGGGGTATTCATTGATAAAGCCGAAACGCTTATTACTCAGCATGTACCAAAAGCAAGCCATGCCAGCATTAATACTGCATTAGATAATGCAGGTAAACATCTACTTAGTTTAGGGATTACATCAACCCATGATGCCGGTATCGATTATGATACCTGGCAAGTGTATAAGCAGCGCTCTGAACAAAGCACCCTTCCCGTTAGAATAGTAGCCATGCTAAGTGCTGCTGATCCTCAGCTAGAAACAATGCTTAAAGCGGGCCGATATAAAGATATGAATGACATGCTGTCGATTCGTAGTGTCAAAGTGTATGCTGATGGTGCGCTAGGAAGTCGTGGTGCAGCCCTAATCGAGGAATACGCAGATCGAAAAAATCACCATGGCTTAATGCTTGAAACCCAAGAAAAGCTTGAGCAACTATTCAACTTAAGCTTTACCCATGGCTTTAGTGCTAACACCCATGCAATTGGTGATAAAGCCAATCACGTAGTGCTAGATGCCTATGAAAATGTGTTTAAAAAAACCGGTGGAATTTTACTTCGTAACCGAATTGAACATGCACAAATTGTTACTCCTGAAGACATTCCTCGTTTTAAAACGTTAAAAATCATTCCATCAATGCAGCCTGTTCATGCAACATCTGATATGCATATGGCAGAGCAACGTTTAACTGAAAAACAACTTGAAGGGGCTTACGCTTGGAAAACCTTTTTAGCGCAAGGCTCAGTGATTGCGGCGGGTTCTGATTTTCCAGTAGAGCTTGCTGATCCGTTTGACGGCTTATATTCAGCCATTACTCGCATGGATCATAATCAGCTGCCAGAAGGCGGCTGGCGACCACAAGAGCTACTATCGCGTGATGAAGCTTTACGTGCTTTTACTTTAGGTGGTGCATATGCTGCACATCAAGAGTTTAAACTTGGCAGTTTAGAGCAAGGAAAGTGGGCTGACTTTATCTTGATTGATAAAGACTATTACAAAGCGCCAGTCTCAGAGATCCACGATATAAATGTGACACAAACTTGGATTGCGGGCCAGCTTAAGTATAAAAAAGAAGATTAGTATTACTAAGTGTTACTTAGCGTCAGCTTTTTGCTGACGCTTTAATTTTATGATGTGGTAAATATTCACAAATGCTAGTAAACCATTGGTAAAGGCCACAGGAACAGCACCAATTGCCAGCCCGTAGAAGGTAAATGCAATACATCCTGCTAGGTTAAGCCAACGTAGCTTAACAACATCGCTCATTGTCAAAGAAGCAACCAAAAGTGCTGACGCTAAATAGCCTAAATATTCCCAACTCAATTGTTCTCTCCTAGGCTTTAGGTTAGCATTGGAGCTTGTCATTTTTTTTGACGCACTCAGTGCTACTTTGACAATAAAATAAAAAAGCTAACTTACTAAAAACCTTGTAAAGCTGCAGAAAAATCTTGGCTTTAAAATCATTACACGGGAAATGAAGGTATCAGTAACGTGAAACACCTTACTAGCAAGTTAGCGTAAATTCTTAGAATCTTAATGCTAACGTCATTAAGATGTAATAAATAGGACAATTGTCCGAAGAGCGGCGTTAATGTTTCAATATCATTTTTCAAGCTATCTTGTTGACCAATTACTGACATTTGCTGGCAGCAGTTTTCAACAAGCTAAAAAAGAAGTGCTGATCCATCAGGATCAACCTTTATCAAAACTCGTATTAGTTAGAAGCGGCACGGTGTCATTCAGCTATGACGTGGGTAACGGCCGACGCCTTCTTTTAGGTCAACTTGACTGTAATAACACCCTGATTGGTGAGATTGAAGCACTGAATAACTACCCGTGTATTTATACAGTAACGTGCTTTAGTGATGTAAGTTATAACCTAATTGAGCTTAAACATTGGCGTGCACTACTATTAGAAAAACCAGAGCTAAGCTTATACACAGCGCAAACAATCGCTGCTAAATTCCAAGAAAACCAAAAAATAAATTTAGATAAGCTGCTATTACCACTTAGCTACAACATAGCTAAAGATTGCTTATTAAGAGCTGAGAATAATAACCCAACATTACTGCGTGCCTACCCTACCGTAAATGCAGAAGCTGAGCGCTTTGCCACCACCGAAAGAGCTTATAGACGCGTTGTAACAGAATTAGTTGAAAAAGGCTTAGTAAAGAGAAGTACTCAAGGCTTACAAGTGGTAGATATCGACAAGCTTAGTGACTACGTCGAAAGTTTTGCGCAGTTATAAATGTGTTACAAATTTTTCTTAAATGCTTTAAAATAATATTACCAAACTGAAAAGCAAAGTCAGCACAAGTTCAGTTGGATAATCTATAAATATTCATAGAGTTAAGCTTCTTAACAGTAAGACTCTATATTACAATTTAGCAAAGCGGTTTGTTATCAGCTGTTGCACTTGAAAGATAAGACAGAACTTTCTTATTTTATTAATGAAGGTATATATAATGTTCACTTGACGTATATATAATGTACGCTTATCCTTCAATAACAGATAACCATGTGTGGCGTTTTTTCGGTGCACAAACCGGTACTATTTGCTCTAACAAAAGTCTGATTACTTTACGAGAAAGGAAAGAAAGGTAACGATTATGGGAAACAATGAATTTAAACTAACCAAGCTAGCGCTAGCGTTAGGTGTCACTTTAAGCTTAAGTGGTTGTTTGAGTGATGACGACAAAAACGACACAGTGCCTGAGCCACCAGTTCCAACACAAGATGTAGCAGTTCCACCTACGGCAGCTGAGACTCAAGCAGGTGCTATCTCTGTTAGCTTAATTGATGCTACAGGCGAATTGCTTGATGAATCAGTGACGGCAACCATCACATTTACATCTTCTGAAGATGGCTTACTAAGTGTTGCTGGTGATGCACTTTCTGATGAAGACAAGTCAACTACAGATGGAGCTTTCAGCTTTACTCTTGAGTCGATCCCTGCTGACGGCGTAACTTACGATTATGTTGTTTCTGCTGAAGGATACTTAAATAATTCTGGCTCATTCACAGTAACAACTACTGAAAACGTAGCAGCTGATGAAATCCGACTAACGCCACGTAATTTAGCTGATTCTGATGTTCCTATTGTTGCAGAAACTAAATCATTAGAATCTTTAGTACCTGAAGGTGAAAATACAACTGTAGCCTATGATCCAACAACCGGCTTAAGTGTTTCTGGTGATAAAGAAGAAATTGAACTTCCTCAATCTGTAAACAAAGCTGGCGTTGCTGTTGGTGGTACTACTGTTAAAATTAAAAACGGTACTCAGTTTTTAACTGCTGACGGTACAGCTTTAGAAACAGTGCCTGAAATCACTGTGGCTTACTTTGCTAACGAAGCAACACGTAATGAAACTGAAGCTGATAGCGCTACAGTTGAAAATTCATCTCTTGATGCATTTCCTGGTGGTTTAGCCCTTTCTGTTGCAAACCCTGATGGCTCAGATTCAAATGTTTCTGGTTCATTTACATCAGGTGGTTTCGTTGCAATCGAGCTTACTGATGATGCTGGTAATAAAGTAAAAACATTCGGTGAAGGAAACTCTCTTACTGTTGCAATGCAGGTAGATCAGAATACTTCAAACCCATGTCCAGTTTCAGTTCCGGCTGGTACAACTAACCTTTCGGCATATGCAGAAGCTAATGGCTACAGCATGGGTGTTTGTACGTTAACTTCTCCAACAGCTCGAAAAATCGCTGTAGGTGATGTATTCCCAGTTTGGAGTTATGATGAAGACGCGGGTAAGTGGTCTTTTGAAAGCTATGGTGAAGTTAAAGACAATGATAGTGCAGACACGTTTGACGTTTCTGTAGACGTTAATCACTTATCTTATTGGAACTTAGATTACTTCAACAACAATCAATGTTCTAGCGTATCATTCGATATTGTTGACAGTAACGACCAACCAAATGCTGGCCGATATAGTCTAGTAATTGAGAATAACGGTTTCCGCCGTAATGTTCGTAATTTAAGAGCTAATAGAGGCGATTATTCACAAGCTAATATAGCTAATCCTCCTGGCTTCCCTGTAACATTGAAAATACGTCAAAATGGTGCAAACGTTTTAGCCGGTTTAGCAAGTGATGCGGGTACTACTGCTACGAAATTGAGCGTTAGTAATATTTGTGATTTAGATGGCGAAACTTTAAAGCTAACTACTTCAAACCCTGGCGTTATTTCTAAGCAAGTTACTACTCAGTTAGTTTGTAGTAACACTGAAGACTTTGATGTTAACGTTGATCCAGTTCCTACACCTACATATTCTCGTCTATTCTCAGGTAATGCACTTGTAAATACTTACTATGGAGAAGGTGCTACATTTAATGTTGCTTTAGAAGAAGGTTCAAGCTATTCAATTAGATATTATGACTATGGTAATAGACAATGGCTTTCTCAAGATTTAGAGGTAAACACAACACCTGTAACTCTTGATATTCCTACAGTTTGTGAAGTTGTTGAGCAACCAATCACAGGTGGTACTGGTGGTACTGGTGGTACTGGTGGTTCTGGTAACGGTGGCTAGTCCACAACGCTAATAAAGCTTTTAAAACCGCGCTTATGCGCGGTTTTTTTATTGCCTTTAAAAAATATACATAAACACCAAGTTTCTCTTTTGTGATAAGCATCAATGCATTTACGCTGCTTAAACTACCACTATTATCAATGGGGAGTTTTACGCTCTTAATTTAAGACAATAAAAAAGGCTCACTAAGAGCCTTTTATGAAAAATTTGGACAAGGTTACTTTTCAAGTAAAATGTCGTGGATGTTCGCTAAATCAGATTTACCTTCGATAATTTCGTCTGGCGTTAGGCCTGAAAGTTCATGAGGGAACACTAACCACTCTTCAGACTCATGAATGAAGTAATCTGGCACCATGTCTACCTTTGAGTTCTTCGGCTTGTAGTATGGGCATGCAACGCGAATATCACGAGGTAGGTTTAAACGCATTAACTCCGACAGCTTTTCTTTCAATGCAAAAATACTGCGGCCAGAATCGAACACGTCATCAACGATTAGTAATGAGTTATCCGCATTGGCATTTTCAATGATGTAATGCAAACCGTGAACTTTAATCTCTTTAGATTGCTGGTTAATACCGTAATACGAAGAAGTACGCACTGCAATATGGTCAGTTTCTATACCTTTGTAGTCGTAATATTCTTGAACTGCGATACCAATTGGAGCACCACCACGCCAAATACCAATGATGAAATCAGGACGGAAACCATCTTCATAAACTTGTGCCGCAACACGAAATGAATCTTCAAGAAGCTGCTGCGCAGTGATATAGCACTTATCTGACATAAATAGAGACCCCAGTGTGAATTGATCATTCAAGTGTAGCTAATTTAATAAAAACTAACCACAGGATGAGAAAATGTGGGGCGTGATTTTATACTAATTTACTCAAAAAAGCTTGTATCAGTTTGTAAAATTACCCTTTAGATCAAAAAAGCCCCTTAACTTAGATAAAGTTAAGGGGCTTAATTAGATAAAGTAATTGCTTACGCTTTTTCTAGTAAAGTTCTTGCAACGGTACGCATACCTTGAGTTGTTGCACCTGCAGCCCACTCGCTTGTGCTACCCATGTTAAATGCTGCAGCAAGGTCAATATGGACCCAACCTTTGCCTTCATTTGATACAAAGCGTGATAAGAAACCAGCCGCATTAGAAGCACCACCGTAGCCACCACCTTTTTGTGGACGACTGTTTGCCGTATCAGCATATGGCGACGGGCAATTTTGTTGGTGCCACTTTTCAAGTGGTAGTGGCCAAGCAGCTTCCATTTCTTGCTCTGCAAAGTCTTGTACGTCACGTACAAGCTCTTTATCAAGACCAAACAATGCATTGTACTCTTGGCCTACAGCAACAAGCGCAGCGCCTGTTAAGGTTGCCGCATCAATGATTAATGGCGCGCCAGACTCACTTGCTGCCATTAAGCCATCAGCTAGTACTAAACGACCTTCAGCATCAGTGTTAACGATTTCAACCGTTGTACCATTTTTATACGTTAAGATATCGCCAAGTTTGTAGGCATGGCCTGAAATTAAATTTTCAGCACAGCATAAGAACAACTTAATGCGTTTGTTGATACCACGGCTAATAGCAAGTGCTAAACCTGCAGTCACAGTTGCTGCGCCGCCCATGTCGCATTTCATGCCTAACATGCCTTCACTTGCTTTGATTGAGTAACCACCTGAGTCAAACGTAATACCTTTACCAACTAAAGCGGCTGCAACAGGCGCGTTCTCGTCGCCCGTTGGGTTGTAATCTAATGCTAATAATACCGGTGGACGCTCACTACCACGGCCTACCGCATGGATACCAATCCATTGTTGCTCTAATAAAGCATCACCTTTAATGATTTGATAGCTTACGTGTTCAGGCGCTAATGACTGAATGAATTCTGCCGCTTTACCAGCTAGGCTCTCAGGGAAAATATCATCAGCTGTGCCATTGATCATTTGACGAGCCCAAGTCGCAGCTTGCTTTAAAGAAGCCAGTTCTTTGCCGTCTGTTTTTGCATTTTCAACAAACTCAATTGCATCTAAATTTTTTGGTGAAACAAAGCCTTGATAAAAAGCCCATTGTGTTTCTGTACACCAAACATCGCCCACTAAAGCAATATTTTTTAAGCCTTGATTAGCTAACGTACGTGCTGCTTTTTGTACGTTTTTAAGTGTATCTTGCTCAGTTAAATGAACAGTTGCGCCTTGTTCAGTAAAAGAAAGAGCGGCTTTTTCGCCCCAGTGTGCGGCAGCGCCCTGCTCGCTAAGTTGAACTAAAAATTTTTCTGACATGTTAGAATACTCTTTGCGCTAAAAATGTTGCCTGAGTTTACTACAGCCAACGTAAGTTCCCAACAGCTTGCGATAAATAGCATTATGTTGAGTGGTTCAATCCTCGTAATGAATGACATACAATAAAGAAAAACGAAATTATTAGAGCCATGAAGTTCACTCCTGCATTACAATCAGCCACCTTAATAAAACGCTACAAACGCTTTTTAGCCGACTTAAAAACGGCTGAAGGCGAGCAGTTTACAGCGCATTGCGCCAATACAGGAAAGATGACGGGCTGTGCTGAGCCAGGGTTTAACGCTTTTTATTCAACCAGTGATAACACCAAACGCAAATACCCCCATTCACTGCAACTAACAGAGAATCAATTTAATCATTTAATTTGTGTCAATACCGCTATTGCAAACAGAATTGTGCAAGAGGCTCTCAATGCTGGCACTATTGCTGAACTAGCTGATTACCAAACAATTACAGCAGAAGTAAAATACGGCCAAGAAAATAGCCGTATCGATTTTTTATTAACAGATGAAAACAAGTCCCATTGTTATATTGAAGTAAAATCAGTGACTTTACTCTCGCAATTAGAGCCGCAGTCTGGGCAAGGTTATTTTCCAGATGCAAAAACTGAACGAGGTCAAAAGCACCTAAGGGAACTAGTAGAAATGGTGCAACAAGGGCATCGTGCAGTCTTACTGTTTGCAGTTTTACATGAAGGTATTAATCAAGTAAGTGCTGCAGCTCATATCGATCCCAAATATGCGCAACTTTTAGCTCATGCAGTAGAGCAAGGAGTTGAAGTGATTGCTTATAAAGCAAAAATTTCAGCCAACGAGATTCAATTGCAGGAAAAGTGTAGTTTTCAGCCTTAAACAACTCTTTTCTTAAAACAGCAGTAAATAACACGATTTAAGTTGTATTATTTTTTTTTGCCCATATAACTATGCAAATTTTAAAAAATTAACGGATAGTTAAGGGCTTACAAAACCGCCCATAATTATTTGAGCAATCATCAGCTCGAGGCCTATAGGATTAATTAAAAAAAAATTTGCCTCAACCTAATGATTCTGCTATTTATAGCCGCCGGCTAATGCTGGGCAAAATATTAAGGATTTAGGAGAAAGTTATGCCAGACCAAAAAAGACTAGGGTTATTGGCTCAAGCCGGGTTGGATCCATATCAAGAAAAACCAGGTGAAGAGTATATGAATGAAGCACAACGTGCTCATTTCAAAACAATTTTAGAAGCTTGGCGTAACGATTTACGTAACGAAGTAGACCGTACTAAATCGCATATGCAAGACGAAGCAGCTAACTTTCCAGATCCAGTAGACCGTGCAGCACAAGAAGAAGAATTCTCATTAGAACTTCGTACTCGTGACCGCGAGCGTAAACTGATCAAGAAAATAGAAAAAACGATTCAATTAATCAAAGAAGACGATTTTGGTTTCTGTGAATCATGTGGTATTGAAATTGGTATCCGCCGTTTAGAAGCGCGTCCTACAGCTGATTTATGTGTAGACTGCAAAACGCTTGCGGAAATTAAAGAAAAGCAATCTGGACGCGGTTAATATCCTTTAATTAGCCCATGTCTACCACAGCCGTTAACACGCCAATGCGTGAATATCGTGGCCGCTTTGCGCCATCCCCTTCAGGGCCATTACATTTTGGCTCACTTATAGCGGCTGTGGGTAGCTTCCTTGATGCAAAAGCCAATCAAGGAAAATGGTTAGTACGCATTGAAGATATCGACACAACGCGTGTTGTAAGCGGTGCTAGCGACGATATATTACATACCCTAGAGGCTTACGGCCTATACTGGGACGAGCCCGTCATTTACCAAACCCAGCGTCATGAGCAATACCAAGCAATTGTTGATGAGCTAATTTCACAAAACCTTGTTTATGCATGTCATTGCACCCGTAAAGAAATTAAAGCTATCGGGGGAATTTACCAAGGCCATTGCCGAGATAAAAACCACTCTTTAGCTGATTCAGCACTGCGTTTAACCCAGCAATATGCAACAAGTCACTATCATGATTTAATTCAAGGTGAGGTTAGTGTAAATAGCCAACTTGCCAAAGAAGACTACTTAATAAAGCGAAGTGATGGTTTATTTGCTTACCAACTGGTCGTGGTCGTTGATGATATTGCACAAGATATAACACGAGTAGTTCGTGGCGCTGATTTAATTGAGCCAACTGCACGACAACTCAGTTTGTTTAAGCAACTCAATAAACCTGCTCCACAATATGCACATCTACCGTTAGCGGTTGCTAAACCTGGTTTTAAGCTATCGAAACAGAATTACGCGCCAGCAATAGCGAAATCAGATCCAAAACCGGCCTTGTTCGATGCCTTTCGCTTTTTAGGTTTAAAGCCAGAAGTCTCTCTACTGTCATTAGATATAGAACAAATGCTAGCATGGGCAGTCGAAACTTACCGTCTTGAATACATTCCAAAGGTACAAGAAATACAAGTTAACGAGGATTCGAACTCTACTTTTTGTGACTTTGTTCCTATTGAAAAATAAATTGCCAATTTTAAAGGCCGAGTAACTTAATTTTTCAGCCCTGCTGGTATATGATAGCGACCCAAAGTGTGCGAATCATCAACACCTTAATTTAGCGTCATTTAAAACACATTGATTACACGTCAATCTCACATCGGCGAAGTAACAAACAAACGCTATACTTGATGAGTCGCAAAGTCCGCGTCGTAGGAGACAGATTATTATTTCCAAGCTTTTTCAATTTTGTCGGCAAATTATTGGCCCAAATGCCACGACATCAAGTGATGCTTTATCAACGAGCGAATTACCTTTGGTGATCGAGCGCAGTGAACATGGTATTTCACGCAAACAATTTAGCCCAAATGCAATCAAAGTATTATACCGCCTTAAAGAAGGTGGTTTTGATGCCTACCTTGTTGGTGGTTGTATTCGAGATATATTGTTAGGTCAACAACCTAAAGACTTCGATGTTGTAACAAACGCAACGCCTGAACAGATCAAAAAGCTATTTCGCAACTGTCGCCTAATCGGTCGTCGTTTTCGTTTAGCCCATATTGTATTTGGCCGAGAAGTGATTGAAGTGGCGACCATGCGAGGTCATCACGAAGCTGACGAAAGTAAAAATCAAATTAGCCAATCAAGCGAACACGGACAACTACTTCGCGATAATGTCTATGGCAGCATCGAAGAAGATGCCGAGCGACGCGATTTTTCTATTAATGCACTTTATTACTCAATTAACGATTTTTGTATCTATGACTATGCCAACGGTATTAGTGCTATAAAAGCAAAACAAATTGAGCTTATTGGCGACCCTGAAACACGCTACAGGGAAGACCCTGTGCGCATGCTGCGTGCTGTTCGTTTTGCAACAAAACTGGGCATGAGCATTGCACCAGGCACCGAAAAGCCAATTAAAGGCCTTGCTAATTTACTTGACCATATTCCGCCTGCTCGTTTATTTGAAGAATCACTTAAGTTGTTCTTAAACGGCAAAGCTGAAGAAAACTACTTAATGCTGCGCCAGTATGGGTTATTCAAAGCATTATTCCCAGCGCTTGATAAAATCTTAGATGCAAACCCTGATGGCCTAGAACATGCGTTTATCCTGCAAATGTTTAAAAACACCGATAAACGTATTAACGCAGATAAAAAAGTCACCCCAGCATTTATTTTTGCAGCCTTGTTGTGGTTCCCATTACTGAGTATTGCTAAGAAGTTACAACTACGTGATCAACTTTCAGAGTACGATGCATTTGCACAAGCGATGAATAAAGTACTGAGTGAAAACGCACAACATGTCGCAGTACCCAAACGCTTCACACTTGGTGCACGCGATATTTGGCATATTCAACAACGCCTTGATAAACGAGGTGGTCAGCGCGCTTACAGGCTCACTCAACAGCCTCGCTTCAAAGCCGCCTATGACTTCTTACTACTTCGTGTGCAGGCAGGTGAAGAACAGCTGAAAGAGCTAGCAGATTGGTGGACAGCCTACCTAAGCCAAGACATCAATGGCCAAAAAGAGATGGTTAAAAATTTAGGGCACCAAGGCGGTCCTAAACGTCGCCGTCGTCCGCGCAAGAAAAAAGTAGACTAAGCATGCATACCGTTTATTTAGGTTTAGGCGCTAATTTAAACGCGCCACGTAAACAAATTCATGCTGCTGTCGCTGCCCTAAAAGCATTAAAAGATGTTGAGTTTGTTTGTGTATCGCATGACTACGCAAGCAAACCTATGGGGCCTCAAGATCAACCCGATTATGTAAATGCGGTCGCTTGTGTTAAAACTGCACTTGAGCCAGAACAATTGCTTGATTTAACTCAAGCTATCGAACTTGAACATGGCCGTGTTAGAAAAGAAGAACGCTGGGGTCCTCGCACCCTTGATATAGATATTCTATTGTTTGGTAATGACGTGATAGACACCCCTCGCTTGACCGTGCCTCATTATGGCCTAACACAGCGAGAATTTGTTGTTTATCCATTGTTGGAAATTGCGCCAACGCTTGTACTACCGAGTAATCAATCACTTGCTGATATAACAAAAACGTTACCTTTAAACGGTTTACAACAACTCCCTCAGCAGTAATCAACCAAGGCTAAGCCTTAGAGGAAATTATGTCTAAAATCACCGTTTCAACACTTAATAAAATGAAACATGAACAACAAAAAATCACCGCATTAACGGCCTACGATGCCAGTTTTGCTAAATTGTTTCATGATAATGGCGTCGAAGTGATTTTAGTGGGTGACTCGTTAGGTATGGTTTTGCAAGGTGCTGATGATACATTAGCGGTAACCAACACAGATATTGCTTATCATACGCGATGCGTACGAGCAGGTAGCCGTGAGTTATTTGTTATTGCAGACTTACCATTTATGACTTATGCCAACCCAACTGATGCTTGTAAAAATGCTGCTGAGCTTATGCGTGCAGGGGCAAACATGGTCAAGCTTGAAGGTGGTGAATGGCTTCACGACAGCATCCGTGCGATGACCCAGCAAGGTATTCCTGTTTGTGGTCACTTAGGCCTAACACCACAATCAGTACACGTATTTGGCGGTTTTAAAATTCAAGGCCGAGAGCAATCTCAAGCAGACAAAATGGTTAGCGATGCTAAAGCACTTGAGGCTGCTGGTGCACAATTACTTGTTTTAGAGTGTATTCCTAGTGAGCTTGCTAAGCGTATTACAGATGAGCTGAGCATTCCTACGATCGGTATTGGGGCAGGTAATCAGACCGATGGTCAAATCTTAGTAATGCACGACCTAGTAGGTATTTCTGCAGGCTATATTCCAAAGTTTTCAAAGAACTTTTTGTTAGAAACCGGCAATATGCCAGCTGCAGTGCAAAAGTATTGTGAAGATGTAAAAAGTGGTGCTTTCCCAAGTGCCGAACACGAGTTTAAATAAATGCAATCAATCACTGAAATAAAATCCTTACGCAGTCAAATCAAGGCTTGGCGTCAAGCAGGCTTAAGCATTGCGCTAGTGCCTACTATGGGCAATTTACATCAAGGCCACTTTTCACTTGTTGAAAAAGCCAAGACACTCGCTGATAAAGTAGTCGTGAGTATATTTGTTAACCCGATGCAGTTTGGTAAAAATGAAGATCTTGATAGCTATCCGCGTACATTAAACGAAGATAAACAAGGTTTAGCTGATCTTGGTACTGATATTGTATTTACACCATCCGTTGAGACCATTTATCCAAATGGTTTAGGCGAGCAAAGTTTTGTCGATGTACCTGGTGTCTCTATGGGTTACTGTGGTGGCTCACGTCCTGGTCACTTCAAAGGTGTCGCAACGGTTGTCACTAAGTTATTCAACCTAGTTCAACCTGATTTTGCCTGTTTTGGTGAAAAAGATTTTCAGCAGCTGCAAGTCATTAAAACCATGACGCGCGACTTATCTATCCCTGTTGAAATTGTTGGCGTTCCAACTTGCCGTGAAATATCAGGCCTAGCGATGAGCTCTCGTAATGGTTACTTATCTGACGAGCAAAAAGACACAGCAAAAGTTCTGTTTGCCACACTAAACAATACTGCAGCGGCACTTAAAAAAGGTAACGATGACATTGCTGCACTCGAAGCTGCTGCAAAAGCACAGCTTGAAGCTGCAGGGCTAAAGCCTGACTACTACGCTATAGCAGATCGTTCAACACTAAAAGCTGCCACTGCGGCTGACAAACAACTTGTTATTTTAGCTGCCGCCTATTTAGGCTCAGTGCGTTTAATTGACAATTTACAAGTTGAGCTGGATTAAATAGCTGTAATCTGGGTAAGATGGATTGCAAAGAAAAGACATAAACTAGGGATAAGCATGAAAAAACTACCAGCAATTGCAGCTACATTGTTTGCAATGACATTACTGTCTGCCTGCTCAAACAAAATTGACAATCCAGAAATGCAGCAATGTGCTCAACAAAACTATCAATGTGAAGCAAGTTGTGAACAACAAAGTACCGCTGATGGCTTAGTTCATAAAGTCTGTAGCAATAAGTGCATTGAAGCTTACAATCAATGTAAAGCAAATGCAGAAAAATTAGGCGAAGTTAAATAATACCATTGATTCGTTTAGATTAATTTTGAGGCACTGAAAGCCTGTTCAGTGCCTATACTCCCCCTTTCCTCGATTACAATTTCGCTTTCATAATTAAGCCTCTGGTAATTTTGTTCATATTTTTATTTACCCATTAAGCTATTCATATTAGGGCAAGCTTTCGTTCATTAAACTTCTCCATATTGGTGACGAATAAACAACTGCAACCATGTAATTGTTTCTCACTAATTTCAAAATTTTACTCTTCGCATTTAGCTGTACCAACTCAAAGTCATTGAGAATATTATTTTTTATTTGGGTTCAGGAATTGCTAAGGGGTATGAATGAATTAACGTGATTTACGGCTAAAGGAAAATTGAATGAGACCAGAAACCCGAACTAAGCTCTTCAGCGCTGTCAAAAAGAAGACCTTCTTGGGCGTATTATTAGCCATGAGTGCAGGTCATAGTTACGCTGTTGAAGAACCAGACCAGCCAAAAGCGACTAAAACAGAACAAACAGCCGCAGAGGTTCAAGCTACCGAAAATGAAAAACAGCAAGTAAAGGATAATGCCGCTGTTGAGCTTAAGCCTGCAATGATCACTATACCTCAAGAAAAGTTATTTGAAGTTATCACCGCACGTGCGAAAAAATTAGCATCTGAGCCGTATGTTGCGCCTAAAGAATTAGAACTTGAAGCATTAACTAGCATTGGTTATCAGGACTATCGTGCAATCCGTTTTCGTACTGAGCAAGCAATTTGGAAAGATCAAAGCCTTTATGAAGTGCAGTTATTCCACCCAGGTTTTTTATATCGCTCACCAGTTGCAATAAATACCCTTGAGCAAAATGCTGAAGTAAAAAGTTTACCGTTTAAAACCGATTACTATCGTTACGATGCAACCGCTGCACCGTTAGAGCAAGAGATCAATACTGCCATTGCTAATACGCAACTGGGCCACGCGGGTTTTCGTTTGCATTTTCCACTGAATAACAACGAATATAAAGATGAAGTAGCTGTATTCCAAGGTGCTTCGTATTTTCGCTTAGTTGGCCCGCATCAAGTATATGGTCTGTCAGCTCGTGGTCTTGCAGTTGATACAGCACTCAGCTCAGGTGAAGAGTTTCCCGTTTTCAAAGAGTTCTGGTTAGTAAAACCGGCACCAGAAGACACAACTATCGTGCTCTATGCACTACTCGATAGCCCATCAGTTTCAGGCGCATATCGTTTTGAGTTAACACCTTCAACGAATACTGAAGTGAAAACACAGCTGCAAATTTTTGCACGCAAAGACATCAAAAAGCTCGGTATTGCCCCGTTAACAAGCATGTTCTATCACGGCGAAAACAGTACCAAGTTCTTTGATGATTACCGTCCTGAAGTACATGACTCTGATGGCCTTTTAATGCAATCAGAACAAGGCCAATGGGTTTGGCGTGCATTGAATAATCCGAAGAAATTGAGCGTTACTTCGTTTAGCTACGACAACCCGAAAGGGTTTGGTCTAGCACAGCGAGATCGTGACTTTAATAACTACCTTGATACCGAAGCGCATTATCACAACCGTCCAAGCATGTGGATTGAGCCAGTGGGTAATTGGGGTAAAGGTCGTGTTGAGCTAGTAGAAATCCCTACAGATACAGAAACCAACGACAATATTGTTAGCTACTGGGTGCCAGATCAGCCAATGAAAGCTGGTGACAGCTTAAGTTTTAGTTACAAGCTTTCGACTTTCAATGCCACGCTTGCAGCTCAAGATAAAGCGAGTGTTTTAAGAACCCGAATTGGCAGTGCAGCACTTCCGGGTGAGAAGAACCCACCACCTAAAAGCCATCGCCAATTTACCGTCGACTTTAGTGGGGAAACTATTAACAAATTATCTGCTAATTTCGCCATGCAAGCGGATCTTACACTCTCTGCAGGGCAAATAAGTGATAAAACGGTACAACAGTTACCAAACAATCAAGGATGGCGCGTAGCCTTTAAAGTGGCGCCAGAGGGAGATAAGCCTGTTGATATGCGCTTATCGTTAAAACTACGTGATAAAGAAATCAGCGAGGTATGGAGCTATGTCTGGTATCCAAACGACGTCCAATAGTAAAGAATTAAAGGCAACAGCAATGCCATTTAAGAAAACCCGCGCTTGGCTTTTTTCGAGCCTAGCGCTCACCATTACCGCTTACGGCGTGTGGATCATGTTCGATATTTTAAATTCTAACGGCATGACACCGCTTGAGTACGCTTTACTAGCATTATTTACAGTTACCTTCGCGTGGATCGTTACAGCTTTTTGTAGTGGCTGCATGGGCTTCATCCTGCAATTATTTCGTATTGACCCTTTAACCTTAAAACGTCAAAAGCCAATCGAAATTAATCAGCATGCCTTGAGCCAAACTAAAACAGCCATTGTTATGCCTATCTACAACGAGGATACAGAGCGTGTAATCGCAGGTTTTGAGGTAAGTTTACGCTCGCTGGCTAAAACAGGGCAAATGCCACATTATGATTTTTACTTGCTCAGTGACACCCAAAACCCTGAAATTGCACGTAATGAACTTAAAGCGTGGAATGCACTCACTGAGCGCTTAGGTGATTTAGCTAAGCACACTTTTTATCGTCGCCGTGAAGACAATAAACACCGTAAAGTAGGTAATTTAACTGACTTTTGCGAACGTTGGGGCAGCCAATACGATCACATGATTGTACTTGATGCCGATAGCATTATGACGGGTCAATGTATGCTTGAGCTGACTTCTAGCATGATCAGTAATCCAAAATCAGGTTTGATCCAAACTATTCCCATCCCAGTTCGCCAAGACACTTTTTTTGGTCGCTTTTTACAGTTTGCATCCATTTTATATAGCCCAATGTTGGCAACAGGGTCTGCTTTTTGGCAAACAAACCAAGCAAATTACTGGGGTCACAATGCGATTATTCGCGTTGAAGCATTCACTAAATGCTGCGGTTTGCCAGTTCTAAAAGGCAATGCCCCATTTGGTGGTGAAATCTTAAGCCATGACTTCGTAGAAGCTTCACTTCTACATCGTAGTGGTTGGGATGTGTTACTGCTTAGTGATATTGAAGGTAGCTACGAAGAAGTACCAAGTAACATTCTCGATTACGCAATCCGTGATAGACGTTGGGTGCAAGGTAATATCCAGCATTTAGGTTTATTGCCTAAATCGGGTCTTAAGCTAATGAGTAAAATGCATTTTTTATTTGGTGCCACAGCATATATCTCATCGTTAATTTGGTTATCTATGCTGGCATTAAGCACATTAGATGCGGTGACTCGTGCACTTAATAGCGACGTGTACTTTAACCATGCTTATCAGCTTTTCCCAACTTGGCAAATTGCCAAAACTGACTTAATTGATTCGTTGTTATTTATTACTGCAGTGCTGTTATTACTACCTAAATTAATGGGTGTTATTGTGACTTTAGTTCACCGTAATAAGGCCTTTGGTGGCACTATGAAGCTAATTGCAGGTTCACTAATCGAAACGATTTTTGCGATAGTGATTGCACCGCTAATGATGGTATTTCATAGCTATTTTGTAGTGTGCGTATTTTTAGGTAAAAAAGTAAGTTGGGATGCACAGCCTCGGGAAGGCAGAATGGTGCCGTGGAAAGAAGCGATTGGTTATACATTATTTTCGACTATTACGGCGATTATTTGGGGCTCGGTTGCTTACTATTACACACCGACTTTCTTTTGGTGGTTATCACCGATTTTAGTGGGCCTTATTTTGGCAGCACCAATTGTGCGCTACTCAAGCAGCATCGGCTTAGGTGTTAAAATGCGTAAAATGGGTTTATTTTTATGCCCAAGCGAAGTTGAAAACGATGATACCTTAGCGGCACTTCGTGTACACCAACAAGAAATTGCTTTGCCTAAAGATGAACACGCTAACTTTAGTGTGCCTACATTACCCAATGAATACCCAACGGTAATGCCAATTCAAAGCTTTAAGGCACCATCAGGTAAAAAGCGTAAACAAGTACGCCTCGCTCAAAAGCGAATAAAAGCCAAGCTATTTGCCAAAAGCTAAACGAAAAAAACCGCTCAATGAGCGGTTTTTTCATCTATGTCTGTATGGTTGTTACAGAAGGCCTAGCTTTTTAAGTTCAGCCATTGCCATTTTGCCTGAAAGTGGCACATAACCATCTTTCTCAACAATTTTTTGACCATCTACAGAAAGAACCATTTTTAAGAACTCTGCATCGATTGGTGAAAGCGGTTTGTTAGGGTGCTTGTTCACATAAACGTATAAGAAACGAGATAGTGGGTATTTACCTTTTGCAACGTTTTCTAATGTTGCATCAACAAAGTTATCACCTTTCTTAGCAAGAGGTACTGTACGTACACCTGACGTTTTATAACCGATACCTGAGTAACCAATCGCATTCACAGAAGAAGAGATTGACTGTACTACGGATGCAGAACCTGGTTGTTCGTTTACGTTGTTACGGAAGTCACCTTTACACAGTGCTTTCTTCTTGAAGTAACCGTAAGTACCCGATACTGAGTTACGACCGTAAAGCTGGATATCTTTTGCAGCCCAATCACCCTCAAGACCTACTTCGCTCCAACGATTAACTTGTGCATCTGCACCACATTTACGTGTAGAAGAGAAAATCGCATCAACTTGGTCAATACGTAAACCTTTGATTGGGTTATCTTTGTGTACGAATACAGCTAGAGCATCGATTGCAACGCGTACTTCAGTTGGCTTGTAGCCGTAACGCTTTTCGAATGCTTCGATTTCTTTTGACTTCATACGACGGCTCATTGGGCCGAAGTTTGCTGTACCTTCAGTTAATGCTGGAGGAGCAGTTGAAGAACCCGCTGCTTGGATTTGAATGTTTACGTTTGGATAGAAGCGCTTGTACTCTTCTGCCCAGAACGTCATCATGTTAGCAAGAGTGTCAGAACCTACAGATGAGAAGTTACCAGAGATACCACTTGTTTTAGTGTACTCAGGCATATCTTTATCAACTGCAGCTGCTTGTGCTGATACAAATGTTGTTACAGCCACACCCATTGCGGCAACGAGATTTTTGAATTTCATAGGGGTTACTCCGATTTGTTCGTCCCATTTCCTAACTGCGGTCTACTCTAATGACACTAGATGACAGTTAGATTACCCTTAAATGACATTTTTATGACTTTGCTGTTTTTTCGGTTTTTTCCGTTTTATTAGCAATACGCACGACTTTATCGCTACCGAATGCGAACGCAAAGGTCGAGCCTTGTCCCAACTTACTGCTGATATCTAAGCGACTGTCATGTCTTGTAAGCACATGTTTTGTAATAGCTAAACCTAAACCAGAACCACCTGTAGTGCGGCTACGAGCCTTATCAACACGATAAAAGCGCTCGGTTAAACGATTAATATGCTCAGCGGCAATACCATCACCATTATCGGTCACACTAAACGCGGCTTGGTTATTTTTAAACTGCCAATCAACCACAATCTTGCCACCTGGCTTTGTGTAATGAATGGCATTAAATACTAAGTTAGAAAAGGCACTCCTTAATTCGTCTTCGGCCCCTTTAATATCTAAACTTGCATCAACATTAAAAATAAGCTCATGGCCTTTCTCTTGGTTTAATGACTTTGCTTCGGTTTGAATATAAGTAAGTAGCTGAGGCACATTTACTGGCTTGTCGTTATCTTGCCGACGCGCTCCTTCAATTCGCGATAACGACAGTAATTGATTAACCAAGCTATCCATACGCTGACATTGCTCAAGCATGGTTGTTTGTGCTTTTTGCCACATAGCAGGGGGAGGTAAGCTGTCTGAATCAAGCATTTCTAAGTAGCCTGTCACCACAGTAAGCGGTGTTCTCAGCTCATGAGAAACATTGGCCACAAAGTCTTTTCGCATCTGCTCAAGTTGCTTTAAACGTGTAACATCACGTACCACCATCATCAATTGTGAACTTGCATAGGGCATAACACGAAACTCTAACGTTTGATCGTAGCTATGGCCGCCATCAAGCTCAAGTGGTTCGTCAAAACATGCTTTATGCATATACTTTGCAAATTTAGGATCGCGAATGAGATTATCTAAGCGTTGTCCATGATCAGTTGGCCACTGTAAACCTAAAACTTTTAAAGCCAGTTGGTTACACCAAATGATGCTTAGATCTTTTTGTAGTACTACAACCGCATCAGGTACGGCTTCTGCACCATCTCGAAAGCGGCGAATTAAATCTGCCAGCTCATTGCGCTTTTTACGGTTACGATGTTGTAAATGATAAATTCCTTCAAAGACCTGCTCCCAAGCCCCCTCCCCTTCAGGTGGGTTAAAGCTACGTTGATTTAGAAGCCAATCACTAAGGCGATATAATTGATGATAATGCCAAATTAAAAGTGCAAAAGAACCTAAAAATAAAAGCAAAAAAGGCGCACCTACAAGTACGCCAACTAATAACAAAGGTAAGAAATACATAAACAGACGTTTTGCTAACGCCTGTTTATTCACTACTCGATACATACACTCACTTTACCTTAAGTATGTAAATTAGCTTGTTAAGGTCATTCCTATGACACTTATAATTTACTTGAAAAACGATAGCCTGCACCGCGAACGGTTTGCACTAAACGGTCATGCCCCAATGGTGCAATAGCTTTACGTAGACGACGAATATGCACATCAACAGTACGGTCTTCTACGTATACATTTGTACCCCATACATGATCAAGTAATTGTTCACGGCTGTAAACACGTTCAGGATGAGTCATGAAAAAATGCAGTAGTCTAAATTCAGTAGGCCCCATATCTAATTCACTACCTTCTGATGTTACACGGTGTGAAATAGGGTCAAGACGTAAACCATGTACTTCAATGGCTTCTTCTAATGAGGTTGGTGAAACGCGTCGAATAACCGCTTTAATACGCGCCATTAATTCTTTTGGCGAAAATGGTTTTGTTACGTAGTCATCAGCGCCAACTTCAAGACCGCGTACTTTGTCTTCTTCTTCGCCGCGTGCTGTCAGCATAATGATAGGAATTTGACGAGTATATTCGCTTTGCTTAAATTTTTTCGCAATTTGAATACCGCTACCACCTGGTAACATCCAATCTAATAAAACCATATCTGGGTATGGCTCTACCATTGCTTCAATTGCAGAGTCATAATCTTCTGCTTCAATTGCTTGAAAACCATTTTGCTCTAAAACAAAAACCAGCATCTCTCTGATAGGTGCTTCGTCATCGACGACTAGTACTTTACGTGACATTCCAATTTATCTCTTTCGTTAGCGAACTGGTTTCATTATTATGACTAAGTATGACATTTTTATGAAAGTCTAACGAGTAATTGAAAAAGCGCAAAAGAATCAATGCAAAAATAGCCATTTTTTACGCTTAAAAGATGAATTCGAGATTAAAAGTCATACCTTAAAGTGACCGCCACATGATCTTCATCAGCATTATTATCTAGTGAGAATTGCGTATACCACATATACATACGTGCTTGTTTTGACAGGCTTCGTTCAACACCAACAGAGGTACCGCTACCCGAGTCTTTCAACTTTCCAAAGCTGCCATCAGTATCTTGATACTGCGCTAGTAACTTATATTTATCGATTTTGTAAGATGCGCTCACTAAAAAACCATCTTCTTTGTCAGAACCTGTTACTTTTTCACTTTGTTGATACATACCGCCTAAAGTTAAATCACCTAATTTACCTTGCGCCGTAAACCGTGTTGTATCGTAGCCGGCTACTTTACTATCGTGGGCAACACTTACGAAGTAAGGCGCTTTTTTAAATTTACTATCGCCATACATAAATGCCGCAGAAACGCCGGTTTCTTCATCTTGTTTGGAATTATCTTCAGCAATATAAGTGACCACAAATTGCATATTGCCGACAACGGGCGAACTATAATGAACCACGTCGCCAAGACGATTTTCACCATTAAACAAGGCTTTAACATCTCCATTAAAGTCGTTCATTAAATCAATTTTACCCTGCGATACCTTTAACGCGGTATCGTGACGACCAAGCACTACCTGCCCATAACTGCCTTGAAGGCCAACATATTGATTACGAGCGGTAATATTCTCTTCAGTTTTACCATCACTATCTTGATCAGCCGCATTTACTGCAAATTCAAACTTATATACAGCTTTTAAACCATCACTTATTTCACCGCTACCCTTGATCCCCATACGTGAGTTATAGCTCTCAATGGAAGTTTCACTGCCATCGCCAGTATCGCTATTAGCAACCCCTAAATGGGCCCGACCATACACATCTACGGCTTCAGCAGCACTATGAAATGAAATAAAGCACATTGCAAAGCTCGACAACATCATGGCAGGTTTATTCATGGTAGCGATCCTTAATTTAAGCAGTAACTTAAAAATCGAACATAAAGGGCTTTTGGTCAAGGCAAGGGGGAAATATTTCGCCTAAAAATTACGGATCACTGATCTACTAACTTAACCAGATCAGGATCAGGTTTTTACTAAGTTGATCAATCTCAGATCAGTTTTTTACTTAGAGAATAAGATAACTTGTTGATTTAATGTTAAGGTGATCTGTAATTCGTTTAAAAGGTGAACAATAAAAAGTCATTGATCAGTATCCAACTAGTAAAATAATGATCTGTGAAAGCCAAGGTTAGTAAAACATTGATCCTGAAATGTACGAGTAAGTATATCGTTGATCCGGCTTGAGCAAGGCATAAAAAAACCGGCATCAGAAGCCGGTTTTTTCAATTTACTATCAATTATTTGATTTGTGGATCAAGTTCACCCGATAAGTATTTAAGGTGCATATCATCTAAAGAGATAGGCTTGATCTTAGCTGCTTGACCCGCAGTACCAAAGGCTTCGTAACGAGCAACACAGATCTCTGTCATTGCTTTCGTTGCTTCAGCTAGGTATTTACGTGGATCGAAGTTAGCTGGATTTAAAGCCAAGTGACGACGAATAGCACCTGTTGACGCTAAACGAAGATCAGTATCGATATTTACTTTACGAACACCGTATTTAATACCTTCGATGATCTGCTCTACTGGCACACCATAGGTCTCAGGGATTTCACCACCGTATTGGTTGATCACTTCTAACCACTCTTGTGGTACTGAAGACGACCCATGCATTACTAGGTGAGTGTTAGGGATACGTGCGTGGATCTCTTTGATGCGATCAATTGCTAAGATATCGTCTGTTGGTGGACGAGTGAATTTATACGCACCATGTGAAGTACCACAAGCGATAGCAAGTGCATCAACTTTAGTTTTACGAACAAAATCAGCTGCTTCTTCAGGATCTGTTAGCATTTGATCAGTAGAAAGTTTACCTTCTGCACCAACACCGTCTTCTTCACCTGCTTCTCCTGTTTCAAGTGAACCTAGAACACCTAGCTCGCCTTCAACAGATACACCACACGCATGGGCCATTTCAACGGTTTGACGAGTCACATCAACATTGTATTCGTAGCTTGAAGGGGTTTTACCATCAGACATTAATGAGCCATCCATCATAACTGATGAAAAGCCTAACTGGATTGAGCGCTGACATACACCTGGTGAAGTACCGTGGTCTTGGTGCATTACAACTGGAATATGAGGCCATTCTTCAACGGCTGCTAAAATCATATGACGAATAAAAGGGGCACCAGCATAGGCACGTGCGCCTGCTGAGCCTTGTACAATTACAGGGCTGTTTGTTTTATCAGCCGCTTCCATAATTGCACGCATTTGCTCTTGGTTATTAACGTTAAAAGCAGGTACGCCGTAACCATTTTCAGCTGCATGATCAAGAAGTTGTCGCATACTGATTAAAGCCATTTGGTATTCTCCAAATTGTATCGACAGTAGTTCCCTACTATCTAGTTTGAACGGATAAGTTATTTTTTGATGCATCACTGCATCACGAAAAGCTTGCGCTAACCGTAACAGCTGTAAATAAAACGAGGGTGAGAGGTATTTTATAAACAGCTAAACCAGCGTAATTACTTAATAATTACGCTGGTATACGCACTAATTACTTAGCGCGTTCTTCAAGCATAGCAACTGCTGGTAATTTTTTCCCTTCTAAAAATTCAAGGAAAGCACCACCACCGGTTGAAATGTAAGAAACTTTATCGGCAATGCCGTATTTATCAATCGCTGCAAGCGTATCACCGCCACCAGCAATCGAGAATGCATTTGAGTTAGCAATCGCATCAGCAATAGCACGAGTGCCGTTACCAAATTGATCAAATTCAAATACACCTACTGGACCATTCCATACAACGGTACCTGCATTAGCAATGATTTTTGCTAATTGGTTTGCTGTATCTGGACCAATATCGAAGATCATATCTTCGTCTGTTACTTCATTCACATCTTTTAATGTTGCCACTGCAGATTCAGAGAACTCATTACCTACAACAACATCAGTTGGTACCGGGATTTCACCGTTATTGGCTTTTGCCGCCGCACTTAATTTGTTTGCTTCATCAATTAAATCAGCTTCAAATAAAGACTTACCTACCGGGTGACCTGCCGCTGCAATGAAGGTATTAGCAATACCACCACCTGTTACAAGTTGATCAACCACTTTAGAAAGTGAATCAAGTACAGTTAACTTAGTCGATACTTTAGAGCCACCAACGATAGCTACTAAAGGACGAGCTGGTTTATCAAGTGCTTTACCTAGTGCGTCTAACTCTGCTGCAAGTAGTGGGCCTGCACATGCAACGTCAGCAAATAAACCCACACCGTGAGTAGATGCTTGTGCACGGTGAGCTGTACCAAATGCGTCCATTACGTAAACATCACATAATGCAGCTAGTTTTTTAGACAGAGCTTCGTCGTTTTTCTTTTCGCCAGCGTTAAAACGGACGTTTTCGAAAACAACTACTTCGTTATCAGCAACGTCTACGCCCTCTAGGTAGTCTTTTTCAAGACGAACAGTTTGCTCAAGTGCGTCATTTAAATAATTAACTACAGGGGCAAGTGAAAAGGCTTCATCATATTCCCCTTCCGTAGGGCGGCCAAGGTGTGACATTACCATTACTTTAGCGCCTTTTTCTAACGCTAATTTGATTGTAGGTAATGCTGCACGAATACGTGCGTCAGAGGTCACTTTACCTTCTTTTACAGGCACATTTAAATCTTCACGAATTAACACGCGTTTGCCGTTTAAATCTAAATCTGCCATTTTAATGACCGACATGGACTTCTCCTTTGTTAACGATACTAATATTATATTTATAAATTATTGACTTACAGCCATCATCGCACGCGCGGTATCGAGCATACGATTCGCAAAGCCCCACTCATTATCACACCATACTAACAACTTTATCAGTCGTTTATGACTAACACGTGTCTGAGTGCCATCTATGATACAAGAATGTGGGTCATGATTAAAATCTACTGATACCAATGGCTCTTCTGTGTAGCTTAATATACCCTCAAGACGATCTTTGGCTGCTAACTTAAGTGCTTGATTGACAGTCGCTAAATTGACATCTGTATTCACTGTTACACTTAAATCCATCGCCGTAACATTGATAGTTGGTACACGAACAGCGATAGCTTCAAAGCGGCTATGAAACTTAGGTAAAATACGCTCAATACCTCGAGCAAGCTTAGTATCTACCGGAATGATAGACTGGCTTGCAGCACGAGTACGACGTAAATCATGATGATAGGCATCAATCACTTGCTGATCATGCATCGAGGCATGAATCGTCGTAATTGCTCCAGATTCAATCGAAAATGCGTCATCTAACACTTTAATCACTGGCACAATACAATTCGTGGTGCATGAGCCATTAGAAACAATGGTATGTTCTGCTTTTAATTCATCATCGTTAATACCATACACAATCGTGGCATCAACATCAGCATCTGCAGGCTGTGAAAACAATACTTTTTTTGCACCAGCAGTTATGTGTAGCTCTGCATGTTCACGAGAGTGATACACCCCAGTGCATTCAAGAACCACGTCAACATCAAGTGTTTTCCAAGGCAGTTCTACAGGGTTTTCTTCTGCAAACAAAGCAATAGAATCATTAGCAACCGTTAAAGTATCTTCACCAAGATTAACAGGGAAAGAAAAGCGGCCGTGAGATGTATCGTATTTAAGGAGATGGGCAATGCCCTTAGGGTCGGCTAATTCGTTAATAGCGACAATTTTGATTTGATCTTCAAGCCCAGATTCATACAGAGCACGGACGATATTGCGCCCGATTCGACCAAAACCATTAATTGCAAGTTTGATTGCCATGAAGAAGAAAATCCACTCTATTTGCTTGCAGATAAAGGCAGCTGCCTTTTAGATGGCGGTATTGTAATCGACCTTTGAAGTTTTTATAAGAGGTCAGGTGAAATAAAAGTTGCTTAGCATGTTTTAGATGGCGCAGTTTT
>NZ_JAATOU010000014.1:0-119456 GCF_011806445.1 Pseudoalteromonas sp. HF66 | reverse complement strand
CGGCACTAGCTCAGTTGGTAGAGCGCAACCTTGCCAAGGTTGAGGTCACGAGTTCGAGCCTCGTGTGCCGCTCCAATCTCTAATAAATCCCCAAACACTTTTTAAAAAAATTAGAAGTTAAGACATGCTTGCAGCTTACAGCTAGTTTTAGATCTGACCTTGAATCGTGGCGACAATGCGTCTAGTACCACCATGGTCTCGGTGTTCACCTAAATAGATACCTTGCCAAGTGCCTAGCATTAAACGGCCTTGGTTAATTGGAATAGTGAGTTCTGCACCTAATGTGCTGCTTTTTATGTGGGCAGGCATATCATCATCACCTTCATAATCATGGCGATAATAACTTTGTCGTTCTGGCACAAAATGATTGAAGTGACTTTCCATATCCATTCGTACAGTAGGATCTGCATTTTCGTTAATAGTTAAGCTTGCAGAAGTATGCTGAATGAAAAGGTGTAATAAGCCTACTTTGTATTGCGTTATTTCAGGAAGTTGACGAAGTAGCTCGTCATCAATGATGTGAAAGCCTCGCGAACGAGGCTTCAATTGAATGATTTTTTGCTGCCAGCTCATAGTTTATCAAAGCTAACTTCAATATTGGCGTTACCATCAGCAGAAGTGAATGGAATTAACACCTTGGCACCTTCACATTTATGAGCGATTGTATGTCCTTTACCAGACACGACAACTGGCGTAGCCATATCAAACTCATAGCCTTTTTCGCCGAGTAAGTTTTTAGCGCCACCTGTCACCATGTTAGTAATTTCACCTACCATGTCAGTTACTTCTTCGTTCACCGTATCAGGGCGTTCACCTAGCATTCTTTCCATAATGGTTAGTGCCAGATTTTCATCAAAGGTGATTGAAAGCGAACCTTTAGTTTGTGGGCCAACCATACCAATCAAACCTGATACATCGCCACGGGCTAATTCATCTTTTTTTAAACTAGGTTTGCCCGGCTTTAATTCTGTTTGAGCCATGGTGCTCAATACATTTAATAATGATGATAAAAAAGGGTTGATGAACTCCACATTCATTATTTAATTTCCCTTAGGTTTCGAAATGCCATTAATCATACTTTAAGTGTAGTGGTTGTTTCAAACACCGCACTTATTCTTTGCACTTTTCGCACTTGCCATGTGCTTCGATAGTTTGTCCTGAGACAATAAATCCACTTTCTGCAGCTAAGTTATTAAGCTCATGAGATATTACTGTTGAATGTAATTCTTTTACATAACCACAGCTGTCACAAATTAATAATTGTACAGGGTGAATGTGATCAAAATGATGGCACAACATAAATGAGTTGGTGCTTTCAATTTTATGAATAAAGCCAAGTTCCGATAAGAAATCGAGCGCTCGATAAATAGTGGCTGGTTTTGCGCCTGACTCAGTTAATTTGAGTTGTTCTAATAAGTCATAAGCACCGACACCACCCTGCGCACTAGCTAATAGGCGGAATACTTTTTCACGGATAGGTGTGAAACGTGCACCACGATTATCGCATACTTGTTTTGCTTTACTGACGAGTGATTCTATATTCATCTTCTCTTATCCTTACGCTACCGTGATATACTAACATACTGTATTGTAGTTGCAGTGTTTTTATTCGCTAACACGTTTCAAGGGAGTTTTCTTAATGAATGAATTGTTAGCTGCGTTCATTTTCTTTTTTGCCGTCATTGATCCGATCGGCACTGTGCCCGTTTTTATTGCAGTTACACGCTGGGATGATGCTAAATTTAAGCGCAAAGTTGCGTTAAAAGCTGTTGGTGTTTCGGCACTGGTTTTATTGTTTTTCGTTGTGGCTGGTGAGTTACTTTTAGACGCGATAAATATTCCGCTTTCGGCGTTTCAGATTGCCGGAGGTATTGTTTTATTACTTTTTGCTTTATTGATGATATTCGGTGAAAGTAAACCAGAAACAGAGATCAAAAGCGTTCGAGATAGCACTGAAACCGCTATTTTCCCATTGGCGATACCTTCAATTGCCAGCCCAGGTGCCATGCTAGGTGCGGTATTGATGACCCGAAATACCGAATACACTTGGTATGAGCAACTTATAACCTCATCGATCATGCTTTCTGTATTAGTAATCGTGCTGGTTTTATTACTGCTTGCTACACATGTTCATAAGTTAATTGGTGATAGTGGCGCGAGTATCATTAGCCGGGTGATGGGCTTAATTTTATCGTCAGTGGCGGTTACTAATATTTTAGGCGGTATTGCTCACTACTTTGGTTTAAGTGTTGTCGGCTAGTTTTAATTTAAAGTGCATTTTCAGTGATTTAAACTTTGAATAATTGCCTTCTTTTATCTAACTTTAAAGAAGGCAATATAAAATTTAAGGAACAAAGAATGCTAATCAAAAATGTCGTCTTATCTGTTTTTCTGATTTTTAGTTTAGGTGCTTGCATGGAGCCGACCTATGATAGTGGTAAGCTAAAAGTCATCGAAGTAACAGATCATGATTTTAAAATTAATGGTGAAAGCGCAGTAACCGTGATTGTTGGTCATGCCAATGTGGCGGAATACAGCTTCTCACTTCGTAAAAGTGATTTAAAGAAAGGCACGCTTCTGCAGTCTGTGTCTGACAGTAATCCAAATGTACGTGCTGATGGTACCTTCTTTAGTGAATATTATGTGCAATCAAAAGATCATGATACGCGCGCATCAATTGAAATTGTAGAAATGGATCCTGTTGAGAAAGTAGCGCGAATTGCAGTGGGTGCTAAGCTCGTTAACCTGAAAAACGAAGACTACAAAGAGCTTGAAATCACGGTATTGGAGCTTACAGGACAAAACCTTGAGCATCTTCTAAATGAAGTGAAGATGTAACTTTTCCATTTTTGCTTATTCATCAAAGAAGTGAGTTTGCAGTACACTTCTTCACCTCTTTTCATCATCTGATCTTTGATTAAGCCATGCCGTGAGCTTGCTTCGGTGGTATAATGGCTGCAATTTTTCATTTCGGTGCATACCAATGGGGTATGTGTCATCGCTATTTTTAGCGTTCATCGTATTAGGTAATTTAAGTTGCAAGTAAATGCATTGATCTTAAAAGGGGCCATGTTATGAGCACAACGACATTAAACCGCCGTTTTTCCGTGGCACCCATGTTAGATTGGACTGATCGTCACTGTCGAACCTTTCACCGTAAAATGACTAAGCACGCTGTGCTTTACACTGAGATGGTGACAACAGGCGCTATTTTATTTGGTAAAGGCGATTACTTACACTTTAATGAGCATGAAGGGCCAGTCGCATTGCAACTTGGTGGATCAGATCCTGAAGCTTTGGCTAAGTGTGCAAAATTAGCGGCAGAGCGCGGCTATCATGAAGTTAATTTAAATGTGGGCTGTCCGTCTGATCGCGTGCAAAATGGTCGTTTTGGTGCTTGTTTAATGGCTGAGCCTAAACTGGTTGCTGACTGCGTTGCTGCAATGAAGGCCGAAGTGACTATTCCTGTTACGGTTAAAACTCGTATTGGTATTGATGAGCAAGATTCGTATGAGTTTTTATGTGCCTTAATAGAAGCAAGTCATGATGTTGGTTGTGATGACTTTATTATTCATGCGCGTAAAGCGTGGTTAAATGGCTTAAGCCCAAAAGAAAATCGTGAGATCCCACCTCTTGATTATCCTCGCGTTTATCAGCTGAAAAAAGATTACCCGCAACTACACCTAAGCTTGAATGGTGGCGTGAAAACGATTGCTGATAGTGTGGCGCACCTTGAGTATGTTGATGGCATCATGATTGGCCGTGAGGCGTATAGTAATCCGTTTATTTTGTCTGAAGTAGACGAAAATATTTATGGTGATGAAGCCTTTACACTGAGTCGCCATCAGGTTGTGCGTGCAATGTATGACTACATTGAAGATGAAATGAGTAAAGGCGCTAACTTTTGGCATATTGCTCGCCACATGTTGGGGATTTTCCAAGGCCAACCTGGGGCGCGTGGTTTTAGACGCCACCTTTCAGAAAAGGGTCATGGTAAAGCGGCTGATTTATCTGTTATGGATAAAGCCTTGAGTTTTGTCCCAGAAGCCTAATCAAATATCCTATTAAAAAGCCACATTTCGTGGCTTTTTTTGATCCTAAAATTTAGTGAAAAAGTTAATTTTTTAGTCAAATTAGTTATTTTTCATTCAGTCACTAGTCAGCCAAAATCTCAACAAATCCACTTCAACTGATTGTATTTAAATAATAAATTTTGTTTATTCGTTAGTTGGCACAAGAATTGGAATCTCCTAGCTGTATTAACCCAATAATCAACAGGAGAGTCACATGGGTGTATTAAATCGCGTAAATGACATTATTCAGGCAAACCTTTCTGCAGCATTAGATAAAGCTGAAGATCCTGAAAAGTTACTTAATCTACTCGTGCAAGAAATGCAGGATGCACTGACTGAATGCCGTGCAACCGCTGCGACATTTTTAACACAAGAAAAGCAAATGAAGCGCGAAATCGCAGCTAAACAAGCGAAAGTAGCTGACTGGCAAGCTAAAGCAGAAAAAGCACTAAGTAAAGATCGTGATGATCTTGCCAAAGCTGCGTTAGTTGAAAAGCAGCGTTTAACGACAGAAATCGAAGCGCAACAAGCTGAAATGGATAAAGTTGCTGAGTCACTCGCAAAATTGACAGAAGACTGCCAGCGTTTACAAAACAAGCTTGCGGATGCAAAAGCCAAACAGCTGACTTACATGCAAAAAGAACGCGTTGTTACAGCACGTTTAAAGGTTAAAGAGCAGCTGCATAGCAGTAAAGTTGAAGATGCATTAGCACGTTTTGACTACTTAGAGCAGCGCGTTGAAAACATTGAGTCACAAGTTGAAGCGTATGAACTTACGCAAAGTGATGCCGCAAATTCAACAGCAGCGCAAATTGCTGCCCTTGAGAAAGATGAAGCAATCGATAAACAGCTTGCTGATTTAAAAGCAACGATGAAGCAGTCGGCTTAGGAGGTTTATGATGAATACTTATCACACATCGACACGTTGGTACCGTGATCTGAGTAACAAAAAGATCTCGGGTGTGTGTAGCGGACTCGCTGCACGCTTAGGCTTCCCTGTGTGGTCAACCCGTTTGGTAATGATCATACTACTTATTCAAATGCCGCTGTTAATTGGCGTGGGTTACTTAGTGGCTCATTGCACTTTACCAGTAAAAGGCTACTAGGAGTCGATCATGAAAACGTTAGCTATCATCGTTCTAGCAATGTTACTACTATGCACTGATGTAGTTTCATTTGTATCGTTTGACTCATGGCAGTTGCCCTTATCAATTGCTGATATGAGTTGGGCTGGCCTTGAGGTCATCGGAGCAATTGTAGCTGTGATTGCTGTCGTTGCTGGTGTTGCGCTATTCACTATTGGTCTACTTGGCGCAGGTGTTGTTGCTCTGATTGGTGTTGTGCTTGCGTTTTTATTTGGCTCAGTAATGATTGCATGGCCTCTTTTATTGATCGCAGCATTGTGTTGGTTGATCGCCGATAACAAAAAATCACCAGCTTAAGGTACTATTAAACTGCCTTAATACATAAAATATGCTAAATTTAGCGGGTAAGTTAATGTCTTAACAAGGATTAAAACATAATGAAACTATGGCCCGCACTCTCTTTTCTTACCGCAAGTTTAATCACGAGTACCTTTTCATTTGCCCATAGTGGCCATGACCATAACGATGTTGCTGAAGTAACCGTAAGCAACGCGCAGGTACGTGAGTTTTTACCAGCCAGTAAAGCAAGTGTTGCTTATTTAACTATTACCAACCCAAGTGAGCATGCAACAGTACTAACTAAAGCGGAACTGGATGGTTTAGGACGTGTTGAAATCCATCAGCATACCCATGTTGATGGCATGATGAAAATGGAGCAGGTTTTATCATTAAAGATCGATGGTCATAGCAGTGTTGAGTTTAAACCAGGTGGTTATCACTTAATGGTGTTTGAACCTGAAGATCAACTAAAAGCAGGGCAAGAGCGTAAACTCACGCTATATTTTAATGATGGCAATCGAGTTTTCACCCAAGCCAAAGTTGTGTCTTTACAAGAAATGTCTGAACAGGCAGCACAAAAAAGTAAAGAGCACTCACATCACTAGGAGGTATTATGTCTGAGCATAAAGGAAAAATAGCCAGTGCATTACTTATTGTATTAATTATTTTTTACGCGATTGCTGTTTACTGGAGTAGTGAGCCGGATCGCATGGATGTTGTTAGCAAGGCAAAACAAGAAGCGCAACTGCGTGGCGAAAAGTTTGTCACTGGCTACACAACAACGTCAACACTGATTGATGTTGCAAGTACATTGTTAAATAAGCCTGGTGGTTATTTATCAAATGATATGATGCCACCTAGTGTGATGATGGATAATATGCCTGCCTGGGAATACGGCGCACTTGAGATGACCCGTGATTTAGTGTTGTCTATGCGTAAAGACTTCAGCCGTTCACAATCGCAATCTACTGAGCATGAAGCTCTAAAAAAAGCCCAGCCACAGTTTAACATTAGCTCTGTTGCATGGGCATGGCCGAGTGCTGAAACAGAGTATCAAAAGGGCATTGATTTATTGGTAGTGTACCGTACTCAAATAGCGGATCAGAACGATCGTGATAGCCAGTTTTATGCCCGTGCTGATAATTTACGCAGCTGGTTAAAAGAAGCTGAAAAGCGACTTGGCAGCTTAAGTCAGCGATTAAGCGCGAGTGTTGGTCAAGACCGTTTGAATACAGATTTAGCTGGCGACACTGCAGCTCATCAAGCAACTTATACACCTTTGCAAAACCAAGTGAAAACATCTTGGTGGCAAATTGATGATGTGTTTTATGAATCTCGTGGTGCAACGTGGGCATTACTGCACTTTTTACAAGCGGTTGAATATGATTTTGCTGATGTATTAGAAAAGAAAAATGCTCGTGTTAGTCTGCAACAAATTATTCGTGAATTAGAGGCCACACAAGAAACAGTGTGGAGCCCAATGATTTTAAATGGCAGTGGCTTTGGTTTTGTAGCTAACCACTCATTGGTCATGGCGAATTATATTTCTCGAGCCAATGCGGCTCTAATTGAACTTAGCGAACTTTTAGCGCAAGGATAAAATGATGAAAAAGTACTGTTTAGCAGCAGCCCTTTCAATGGCTTGTTTAGCCCCAACAGCGCAAGCTGATACATTATTAGGTTTATACTTAGGTGTTGATGGCTGGCAATCAGATAATAGCGGTAGCTTTGCTCAAGACGGAAACTTACAAAGCTTTAAATTTGATGATGAAACGTTTACGAGCTACTACGCAGCGCTTGAGCACCCAGTGCCGTTAGTACCAAACATTAAACTAAAATACACTGAGCTTGAGTTAAATGGTGATACCACCCTAGATGAAACCTTTAGCTTTGGTGGTTCAGATTACGTTGTAGGTACGCAAGTAGGCACTGTCAGCGATTTATCACACATCGACTATATTCTCTATTACGAAATCTTTGATAATGATTTAGTTTCTATTGATTTAGGTGTGAATGCGAAACAATTCGACGGTGAAATTACGGTAACGGGTACATCGCAAGATGGTGGCCAAAACACGACTGAGCGAGTTGATTTCTCTGGTTTCGTACCTTTAGTTTATGGCCGTTCTGAAGTTGGCTTACCATTAACGGGTTTAAGCGTATTCTTTGAAGGTAGTTTACTTGCTATTGACGATAGCAAAATTCAAGACTATCAGGCGGGCATTGCATACGCTTTACTTGATAACTTAGCAATTGATATGGATATTAAAGCCGGCTACCGCTCAATGACATTAGAGCTTGATGATATTGATGATATCTACACAGACTTAGATGCATCAGGCCCATTTGCGGGTATTCAAATCCACTTCTAATCGAGCCATTCGATTTATACTAAGCTGGCTGCTTTATTTTAAAGCTTGCCAGCTTACTTCAAATTCATCTTCTAATGCTGTTGATAATATTTGCTTATAAGCTTTGTTTATTGGCGATGCAATTAGCTTTCGTAACTCATCACCCGTTTGAGTAAACTTATAATAACTGAGTACCAAGTCATTACTTTTCGCTATTAGAACCAAGCGTTGATTCATAAAGCTCAGTACTAGTTCTTGGCCAGCTTTTAAAACGGCTGATTCGATTTCTTTTCGGTATAGTAAGTTAATATCCATTAAGGTAAGAATATCAGGAAAGCTAACGGGAGTTTTTCCTAAGTTAAATGACACTTTGTTACCCTTTCTGAGCAAATCAAACAGCGATGGTTTTTTATAAAAGCCGAGTAAAATTAAGTGGCTGTTGTCTTTTTCATTAAAGCCACACAGTGATGTACAGCGTTGAAGGGCATCAGCTTCTCGCTGAGTCATGTGTTTAAGTGTTTGCAGGCTTTTAATTGAAAAGGTACCCGGTGAGACTGTTTCACCAGCTAGTATTTTCGCCCACAGTTTCTGCATTGATGAGTTCGCTGTGTCTTCACATAAACTAATAAAACGCTCTATCCAATCAAAATCGGGCTGTTGTTGACCAGTAACATCCGGGCAAAAAGCCATGGCCATCGACATAATGGTTTCGATATTTTCTTGGCGCTTTATAAATTGAATTTCTTGGCGAGTTTGGGCGCGCTCTAAAAGGCTGGCTTGAGCTCTTATTTGATAAGCTAGCTGTTGCTGACCTTGTGCTGAGTAGCTGTCATTATCAGCATGGTTAATCCTAGCAGATGAGGCTTTATGAATTGGATAGCCGAGCTGATTTTCTATGATATTAGCAAGATTAACTCTCGCTTGAGCTGCTTTCACTGTCATCGGTAGCAATCGCCTTGTCTTTTGTTGCTAACTGCGCATGGGTTTTGATGTTATTGAGCGCCAGCTTTACTGTGTTATTGAGAATATACTGGCTTAATAAAGCAAGGTAGCCACCAATAATTGGGGTATTAACCTCACCATTTAGTGAACACTCAATATTAACGTTATCGCCTTCAGGTAAATAGCGGATAGTGCCTTGGGTAATGTGTTCTTTATTAAATAATATATTAAATGAAAGCTGAGTATTGTCGAGTTGGGTGATGGTCATTTCGCCTTCGCCAAAGCGACTTTGCCAAAATTGATGTGCACCAACGCCCTGACTTGGCTCAGCAATGATAAATTTAATGCTCGGGTCCACTGCCTGCCATGGTTGCCACTTTGGCCATTGACTAAAGTCGCCAACAAGACTCGCAATCTCGGCGCTGCTTGCGTTCACTTTAATTGACTTGTGAACTGTATATTGCGGTGAAAGCATCAGTCCAATGACAAGTGAGATCAGAATGCCGATAAAAATCGCTTTTAGGGTAAAAATGAGTATTTTAATAGTCTCACCTCAGGCAATTGTTTTATAACTTTCATAACATTATACGTAACATAGACTATAATCTGTTTGATACTATATAAGCTATCACTAATGTATCATAGTTAAATAAGTGATAGAATTTTGAGCGTCGCTGTAAAATGGAGTGGAACCATGGTTACAGTATTATGGGCATCACTCTAAGGAATTATTAATGGCATCAGAGAGTAACGACTTTTTGTTTAGTGACCAAGATGACGAACAGTTAGTGGATGAAACTGTCTCTGATTTTTGGGACGTATTAATTGTCGATGATGATCCAGAAATACATTCAGTGACTAAGCTGGCTCTTTCAGGGGTTGAGTTCTGGGACAAAGGCTTGCGGTTCCACCATGCCTATTCAGGTGCAGAAGCACTCGAATTACTTAAAAATGACCATTCGATTTCGGTGATTTTACTTGATGTAGTCATGGAGTCAGATGATGCTGGCTTAAAAGTTGTAAAGCAAGTTAGAGAATGCCTCAAAAATCACAACGTGCGAATTATTTTACGAACCGGACAACCAGGTTATGCACCTGAAGAAAAGGTTATCCGCGAATACGATATAAACGACTATAAAACCAAAACAGAACTAACACGCAGTAAGCTTATTACTGCACTTGTTACTGCTATTCGCTCATATGAGCAAGTTTGTCAGCTAGAATTTCAAAGCCGCGCTTTAAATAATATTTTGTATGCATCAAAAGCTATTCTTGGTTTTACCGATATCAAAGCTTTTTCGATGGCGGTTATCAAACAGCTTTCAATTATTTTGGATTGTGAACCGCAAGGCTTACTGTGTGGTTCAATCGAAGATGATAATCAGGTTTATGTTTTAGGCGGTTGCGCTCAATACAATGATTTTATAGGTCAAGGTGTTGAGCAACTTGATGATGGTCGTATCATCATGCAAGTGAATAATTGCTTGGCGCAAGGTGAACATCAACATACGGATATTGACAGTACATACTTACTCAAAAGTAAAAATCGCCAAGCAGCTATTTACTTAGAAACCGAGCACACGCCAAGTCCTTCGCAATTACAATTTGCCGAGATATTCCTGACTAATGTCAGTGTTGGTCTTGATAATGTTAGATTGTTCAACCGTTTACGTGATGCTGCATATAAAGATATTTTAACTGGCTTATCGAATCGTAATGATTTCATGAATAAAGTTGAGCGTTACTATCAACCGGGTAAAAGTGATTTTGTATTTTTATTAATTGATGTTGCGCAATTCTCTGATATTAATAACGGCTTAGGTCAAGAGATCGGTAACTTATTACTGAACGCAATTGTCGATAGGTTACAACAAGAGTACCCTAATGCTGAGTTGCTCTCACGTATTGGTGCAGATGTGTTCGGTCTATTGTTACCTGTTAATGAGTGTGATGTTGAGCTACTTCGCGAGCATTTAAGTTTGCCTTTTAATGCGGGCGAACACATTTTGCCAATCAATTTTAACATCGGTTTATGTTATCAAGGTGACTTTCAAAAAGCGGGAATTGAGACATTAAAACTGGGATACATTGCTCTTAACCAAGCTAAAAAACAATCTTCTGAAATGGTGGTGACTTATACCCCAGATATGGAAGAGAAAATGGCGTGGCGTTTAGGTATCATCAGACAACTTCGCCAAGATTTCGAACAACGTAAATTAGAGGTTTGGTTTCAGCCGCAACTTGATTTAAATACCCTTGAGATTATTGGCTGCGAAGCGCTGCTTCGTTGGCCTTCGGGTAATGGTCAGTATATTTCACCGGCGATTTTCGTTCCTATGGCTGAAGATGCAGGCTTAATTGTTGATATAGGCCAGTGGGTGCTAGAGCAAGCATGTTTGCAGCAAAAGCGCTTAGAAGCATTAGGCTTTTCAATAAGTATTGCTGTGAATGTGTCGGTGCCACAATTTAAAGTTAAAGGCTATGCACAGCAAGTTAAAGACACTTTAACAAAATACAATGTAGAGCCGCAGTTTATCGAACTTGAAGTAACCGAAAGTGTGGTTATGGATGAACTAGCTAATGTGATCACGACATTAAAAGAGCTTAAAGAGTTTGGCATTGAGATTGCGATTGATGACTTTGGTACAGGGTTCTCGTCGTTGAGTTATTTGCAAAAATTGCCGCTTGATAGACTTAAAATTGATCGTGCTTTTATTAAAGATTTACCAGGTCAAGATTGTCAGGCGATTGCAGCGTTAATTATTTCTCTTGGTGCAAGGTTAGGCTTAAAAACTATTGCAGAAGGGGTCGAAACACAAGCGCAAGCAGATTATTTAGCCCAGCTTGGCTGTGATGAAGTGCAAGGCTTCATGTACGCTAAGCCTATGCCAGAAAAAGAGTTAATTACCTACCTGCAAGCTAGGCAATAGCCAGTTCCAGTATGTGCATACTAATTAAACAGCGCCCTCCCATGTGAAGGGCGTTTTGTTTTCTATAATAATCCATAAGAGTGAGGTATAATACCAACCCGCGATAATACTTAGTCATTTTGAGAGATTAAACCTGTCGCTACCTGCGTTAAAAATTTCTGATTTAGAACAACTAAATAACGAAATTTTTGCCTTGTTATCAACGAGGTTTTATTGCCTCAAAATAGACCACTTAATTAAGCGAATTGGTATAATTCGCCCCTTTTGTTAGCAGAGTACACTTTATGAGCGCATTAAAAGCCGAGCGAGGCCTGTTTTCTTACCCTAAGTATTGGGCTGAATGCTATGGCACGGCGCCATTCTTACCGACCACTCGTGCAGAAATGGACGCGTTAGGCTGGGATAGCTGTGACGTGATCATTGTCAGTGGTGATGCATATGTTGATCACCCTAGTTTCGGTATGGCTGTGATTGGCCGCATGCTTGAATCGCAGGGTTTTCGCGTTGGTATTATTGCGCAGCCTGACTGGAACTCGAAAGATGCCTTTATGGCGTTAGGCAAGCCTAACTTATTCTTTGGTGTTACGGCGGGTAATATGGACTCGATGATCAACCGTTATACCGCTGAAAAGCGTATGCGTCATGATGATGCATACACGCCAGGTAACATAGGTGGTAAACGCCCTGACCGTGCGGTGGTTGTATATAGCCAACGTTGTCGCGAAGCTTATAAAGATGTGCCGCTGATCATCGGTGGTATTGAGGCGAGTTTACGTCGTATTGCTCATTATGATTACTGGCAAGAAAAAGTACGCCGAAGTGTTCTGTTTGATGCCAAAGCCGACATTTTAATTTACGGTAATGCTGAGCGTCCACTTGTTGAAGTGGCTCACCGTATTGCCGCAGGTGAGTCGGTCGAGACAATTCAAGATATACGTGGTACCGCGGTAATTCGTAAGGAACCATTGCCGGGTTGGCGTGGTAGTGACTCTACAGCTATCGATAAAATCGGTAAGATTGATCCAATTCCAAACCCGTATGGCGCAGATGATGTGGGTTGTAGTAAATCTGAGTTTAAAAAAGCGGGTATTGATCTAAGTGCTGAAGCAGCCAAACCAATAACTGTTCAGCCTGCACGTCCTAAACCATGGGAAAAGACCTACGTTAAACTGCCAGCGTTTGAGCAAGTGAGTGTGAATAAGCCGCTTTATGCCCATGCGTCGCGTATTTTGCACCAAGAAACAAATCCAGGCTGTGCACGTGCGTTATTTCAACGTCATGGCGACCGTTCTATTTGGGTAAATCCGCCAGCATTTCCACTAGAAACAGAAGAAATGGATGGTGTATTTGGTTTGCCATACCAACGTATTCCGCACCCAAGTTATGGTGATGACAAAATCCCTGCGTATGAAATGATTAAAACCTCAGTGAACATTATGCGTGGCTGCTTTGGTGGTTGTTCTTTCTGTTCGATCACAGAGCACGAAGGGCGTATTATTCAAAGTCGTTCAGAGCAATCAATTATTGATGAAATTGAACAAATTCGTGACAAGGTACCGGGCTTTACAGGGGTTATTTCTGACTTAGGTGGACCGACTGCGAATATGTATAAGTTGCGCTGTAAGAGTAAAAAAGCAGAGAGTACTTGCCGTCGTTTATCATGCGTTTATCCTGATATTTGTAAGCATATGGACACGGATCACACGCCAACCATTGAGCTTTATAAAAAAGCCCGAGATGTGAAGGGTGTGAAGAAAATCTTAATTGCTTCAGGCGTACGCTATGACTTAGCAGTTGAAGATCCACGCTATGTAAAAGAGCTGGTTACCCATCACGTAGGCGGGTATTTAAAAATTGCCCCTGAGCATACCGAAGATGGCCCATTATCTAAGATGATGAAGCCGGGTATGGGTGCTTATGATAAGTTTAAAGAGCTATTTGATAAATACTCAAAAGAAGCAGGTAAAAAGCAGTATCTGATCCCGTACTTTATTTCTGCTCACCCAGGAACTAAAGATGAAGACATGGTTAATATGGCGCTTTGGTTAAAGAGTAATGACTTTAAGCTTGATCAAGTACAAAACTTTTATCCGTCGCCAATGGCCAACGCAACGACGATTTATCATACTGAGATGAACTCGTTACGCAATATTAAAAATAACACTGAGCAAGTGCCTGTACCAAAAGGCGCCCGCCAGCGTCGTTTACACAAAGCGATTTTACGTTACCATGATCCTGCTGGTTGGCCGATGATCCGTGAAGCGCTAAGAAAAATGGGCAAAGCGAATCTAATCGGTAAGGGGCCAAACTGTTTGGTACCTGAAGAAGGTCGCAACGAGAAAGCAGCTAAAGGGAAGGGCGGTAAAGGCCGCGCGGCACTGACTCGTCATACCGGTTTTAGCCAGTTTAAAAAGGCCAATACTAAACCAAGAGTTGGTAAAAATAAGCAGCGTGCAAGTAAATAGAAATAAATACGGCCCTTAAAGGGCCGTTTTCAGATTAGATTAATAACCACGTTGCAGTACCTAAGAAGGCAAAGATACCGACAATATCGGTAACGGTTGTGAGTACCACACTGCCAGCGAGGGCAGGGTCAATTTTCATTTTCTTGAGAATTAATGGAATGCTTGCACCCGCAATACCTGCAGCAACCAGGTTCATAAACATTGCAAAGGCTAATACTGCACCGAGCTTAAAGTCCCATTGCCATAGGGCAACAACACCGGCAATTAATATCGACCAAATAACGCCATTCAGTGCGCCAATCGCTAATTCCTTGAGTAATAAGAAGCGTTGGTTAGTTTGATTAATATGGCCAACGGCTATACCACGAATAACCAGTGTTAAAGTTTGACTGCCTGCAACGCCACCCATTGAAGGTACGATACCATTGAGTACTGCCAAAATAGGCAAAATTGCTAAGGTATTTTCAAAAAAGCTTGCCACAATTGCTGCTAGCAATGCGGTTAATAAGTTAACTCCAAGCCAAATAGAGCGACGTTGCGAACTTTTTAGCACTGGCGCAAAGGTATCTTCTTCGTCATCAAGACCAGCGAGGCTTAGCATGCTATGTTCAGCATCTTCGCGGATTACGTCAACGATATCATCGATGGTAATACGACCTAGCAAGTGTGCGTTGTCATCAACAACCGGGGCTGAAATCCAGTTATGACGTTCGAAAAGTTGTGCTACATCACTTTCATCCATTGAAATAAGTATAGACTCACAATCTTCATCCATTAAATCGCGAACAATTTTATCAGATGGGCTTGTCAGCAGTGTAGTTAACGAAAGTGCTCCTAGGAAGCAGTTATGCTTATCAACAACGTATAAGTCATCAGTGCCTTCTGGTAGCTCACCTCGTAGGCGTAAATAGCGTAGCACTACATCTAAAGTAACATCTGGGCGAATTGTTACCGTATCGCTGTTCATCAAGGCACCGGCAGAGCGCTCTTGATAAGAAAGTGCCTGAGTAGCCCTTTCTCTATCTTGCGAGTCCATTGCACTAACTACGTCTTGATATACGGTATCAGGAAGGCTACGTAAAACCTCACCTAAGTCATCGTCGTCCATGTCCTCGGTGGCGGCAGCAATGTGCTCAGGTTCCATCTGCGCAATAATACCAAGACGTACATCTTCAGACAGTTCTTCTAGAACATCACCACGCACATCTGGATCAACCAGCTGCCAAAGCATACGACGAATTTTATGGGGAGAAGACTCAAGTAAAAGGGCTGTATCACAAGGCGCCGTTTTGGCTAACATACCGCGCACTTGAACAAATTGACCACTATTGAGTGACTTGGTCACTTGTTTGAGTTGTTGTAGTGGGTAATCTTGTTCAAAGGCTTCTGGCATTGGCGTCCTTACAACTGAAAAAAGTTTATATAGGCTGAGCAAATACAGCATAGTTGCTTTGTGGTGTATTTGCAGAGATATCGTCGCACTGTGATAAATTTATTAAGAGTTTTGCAACTTAGAAAAGCGAGCGATATAAAAGTAGGATATTTAAAGGGAATTTCAAATATCCTAATTAAGTTTACCGTAAATCTTGAAGGCTTAGCAAATGCTATTCTTGCTCGTGAAAGCGCTGTGCGATTAATTCACCGATTGCAGTTAATGCTGCATCAGCATCAGGGCCTTCACAAACGACTCTAACTTCTTTACCTTGACTGCTTTCAAGTAGCATTAACGCCAATACGCTGTCACCTTCAGCTTCTTTATCGTCTTGATAAAGCGTAATTTTAGCATCAAATTGTAGTGCTAATTGGGCTAAAACAGTGGCTGCGCGAGCATGTAAGCCGAGTTTGTTTTGAATTAAAAAGGTATCTTCAGCGCGCATTATAATAGTGCCTAATTAAATGTCTTGTTCACGGTGGCGAATTTTTACATTGTCATGGCTTTTAGCAAAACTCTCACCAATTGTTTGCGCTAAGTAAACAGAGCGATGTTGGCCACCAGTACAACCAATGGCAATGGTAAGGTAACTTCGGTTGTTACGCTCTAAATGTGGTAGCCATGTTTGCACAAATGTTTGAATTTGCCATGTGAACTTTTGCACTATGCTGTGGCTAGCTAAATAATCTTTTACTGGTTGATCTAGACCCGTTAGCGGCTTCAAATCAGGTTCCCAGTGTGGGTTAGGTAAAAAACGTGCATCAAATACGTAATCAGCTTCTTTTGGAATACCATGTTTAAAGCCGAAAGACATAAAAGTGATAATCAGTTTTTTATCCTTTTTACCCAAAATCTTTTCGCGAATTGATTCTGCTAACTGATGAACACTGAGATCTGTGGTATCAATCATAAAATCAGCACGAGTGATCAACACATCGAGTAAGACTTTTTCTTGTTTAATAGCCAGATCAAGTGGCAAAGAATCAATGGATAATGGGTGTAAACGACGAGTCTCTGAAAAGCGTTTTATCAGGGTTTGGTCATCACTGTCTAAGTAAAAAAGTGTTGGATTTGCGAAACCAGGAAGGTACTCAAGAATATCATTAAATTCTTGCTGCTCTTTTGGAAGGTTACGCACATCAATACTGACCGCTATTTTATCGTAGTTATCTGATACGCTACGCACGAGCGAAGGCAGTAAATTGACTGGAATATTATCAACGCAATAATAACCTAAGTCTTCAAGTACTCGTAAAGCGACCGATTTACCTGAGCCTGAGCGACCGCTGATAATGATTAATTCCATTTATGCCTCTGCTGATATAACCTGAAACAGTTGCTGATCGGTAGTAGCACTACGCAGCTGTTTACAAAACTCTTTATCTTTAAGTCTATCAGCAATTGTTGATAAGGTCTTTAGATGAAGCTGAGAGTCACCATCTGGTACGATGAGTGCTACGAAAATGTCAACAGGGCGATTATCAATTGCATCAAAATTGATTGGGGATTCACTCACTATGACAAACGCCTGAGGTTCATCGGCGCCACTCATTCGGCCATGTGGAATAGCAATACCTCGGCCAATACCAGTGCTACCTAACTTCTCTCGGTTGAGTAAAGCATTTAGGATATCTTGTTGAGATAAATGAGGAAGCTGCTGGTGAGCCAGTTCGCTGATATATTCAAGAATTCTTTTTTTGCTATTAAAAAGGACCGCAGCTTTGCTGCAGTCCTGATTAGTAAGTGAACTTAGTTTCATAATTTAATGTCGAGCTAATTTCTCTTTGTGTTTAATGACTTGGCGATCAAGCTTATCGATCAACGAGTCAATGGCTGCGTACATATCTTGATGTTCTGTAGAAGCGAACAATTCGCCTCCGTTTACATGTAAAGTTGCTTCTGCTTTTTGGCTTAATTTTTCTACATCTAGAATGACATGAACATTATTAATATGGTCAAAATGCCTTTCTAGTTTCGCAAACTTGGTGTTTACATAGTCTCTTAATGAATCAGTGATTTCTACATGACGACCAGTTAAATTTAGTTGCATAAGCATTTTTCCTTCTATGTAAAACGTCTAAATCAAACTCTTACGCTGATTAGACGGAGGTATTGCTAGAGACTCACGATATTTTGCAATTGTACGTCTAGCTACTTTAATTCCTTGCTCAGCCAATATATCTGCAATTTTGCTATCACTCAATGGTTTAGCCGAGTTTTCTGCAGCGACTAACTTCTTGATTAAAGCGCGTATTGCTGTTGAAGAACACTCACCACCATTTTCAGTGCTGACATGGCTTGAGAAGAAATATTTCAACTCAAAAATACCCCTGGGGGTATGCATATATTTTTGCGTTGTTACTCGTGAAATCGTCGATTCATGCATTTCGACCATTTCAGCAACATCATTTAGCACCATCGGCTTCATTGCTTCTGGGCCATGCTCAAAGAAAGCTTGTTGTTGTTGAACGATACAGTTGGTCACTTTTAATAGTGTATCGTTACGGCTTTCTAAGCTCTTAATAAACCACTTTGCTTCTTGTAAGTGAGAGCGAATAAATTGGCTGTCGCTACTTGATTTAACAGAGCGAGACATAGCCGCATATTGGCTGTTCACTCTAATCTTTGGCATACTATCTGGGTTTAACTCAACCACCCAGCGACCTTTTACTTTTTTCACTGATACATCAGGTATGACGTACTCAGACTCTTCGCGTACTATGCTATCCGCAGGCTTAGGGTTTAAGCTGTGAATTAGCGTCATTACTTCTTTAAGCTCATTTTCTTTAAGCTTAGTCTTTTTCATCAAAGTTCGATAGTCGCGACTCGCTAATAATTCGATATGCTCAGATAAAACCATTTTAGTTTCAGCTAAATATGGCGTGTTTGCATCGAATTGGCGAAGTTGAATACACAGGCATTCCTGTAAACTACGCGCCCCAATACCGACAGGATCAAACAATTGAATTCTCTTTAGGACCGCTTCGACTTCATCAAGTTCGATTTCTTCTTCATCACTATTTTGATTAAAGCTCTCGACGATATCTTCACAGCTTACCGTTAAAATACCAGAGTCATCGATAGCCTCAACAATTGCCACAGCAATCGCTTCATCAGTCGGACTAAAGGGAGTTAGCTGTAATTGCCACATAAGGTATTCGTGAAGGGTTTCGGTCGATGCACCTTGATAAATAGATTCATCTTCTGGCATTGGCCCTGATGATGTTGATGGAGCGGCACTCATGTACTCATCCCATGTAACATCCATGGCTAAATCGTCACTTACAGTGTCTTTATTTAGAGCATCACTGCTTTCTTGTTCATATTCGCTAGGTGCTTCGTCTGCAGAAGCGCTGACTTGCACATCGTCAGATTCAGCTTTTTGTTCATTTTTGCCGATGCTTTCTTCGTTGTAATCCGCTTCTTCCACTTCAAGTAAAGGGTTACTATCTAGCGCCTCTTGAATTTCTTGTTGGAGATCCAATGTACTGAGCTGCAACAAACGAATAGCTTGTTGCAGTTGTGGAGTCATTGTAAGTTGCTGGCCCATGCGCAGCTGTAATGATTGCCTCATGTATCCCTAACAATCCTTTTTTTAAGTTATCGATAACTGTGCAAAGACAGTTAAGTTATTATCGATTTATTGTCATTGTTATAAGTCTAGCAGATGCTCTAGTCGGTGGCGTAATGGTTACAGCCTAAATTGCTCGCCTAGATAAACATCGCGTACAGTTTGGTCAGCTAATACGTGCTCAGGTGTGCCTGATGCAATTAGCTCCCCATGAGAAACAATGTAGGCTTTTTCACAAACATCAAGGGTTTCTCGAACATTATGGTCAGTAATTAGTACACCAATACCACGATTTTTTAGGTGCTCAATAATTTTCTTTATATCTAACACTGAAATTGGATCAACACCAGCAAAAGGCTCATCTAAAAGGATAAATTTAGGATTAGCGGCTAATGCGCGAGCAATTTCAACGCGGCGACGTTCACCACCAGATAGCGCCATACCTTGACTATCACGGATGTGTTGGATGCTAAATTCATCTAATAAGCTATTTAGAGTTTCTTCCCGCGTGGTTTTATTTAGATCTTTACGAGTCTCTAAAATAGCCATCAAGTTTTGGTAAACTGTTAACTTTCGAAAAATCGAAGATTCTTGCGGTAGATAACCAATACCCAACCTCGCACGGCTGTGCATTGGCAAAAGGGTAATATCGTTATCATCGATGCTAATTTTACCTTTGTCGCTCGGAACTAGGCCTACAATCATGTAAAAAGTCGTGGTTTTACCAGCACCATTTGGGCCAAGCAAGCCAACAATACTGCCAGCTTCAACTTCCAGACCGACATTTTTAACCACTTGGCGGCCTTTGTAGCTCTTAGCTAAAAGCTCTGCTTTTAATGTGCTCATGGTTGGCCTTTATTGTCTTTTTTATTTTCAACAGGTACTAAAATAGTGTGTACACGATCTGATGAGTTTTCGTCTTTTTCAGCACTGATAAGCTGCTGAGCCATATCATAGGTAATGCTTTTCGCTGTTACTTTTTGACCAGCTTGGGTAACTTCAGCTTCACCGTTTAAGGTTAAGAAGCGTTTCGCAACATCATAACGAACTTCTTCAGCACTGGCGCTCATTACGGAACCATCCGTTTGTTTTTCTTCGAAGTAAGCTGGTTTGCCTGTTGCAATAATTAGCTCTACTGTACCTTCGGTATCACCGCCGTGTGCTTCAAGACGTTCTGCTGTAATACGACGATTACCATGCACGATCTCTACGTTACCTTCAAATATGCCAACGCCATCCTTTAGTTTACCAACTTGGCGATCTGAGCTAATGCTAATTTGTGCGCCAGTTTGCTCGGCAGCGGTGCCGGAAAACGCAATCAATAAGCTTGGGATCAGGAGTAATTTCTTCAGTTTATTGGTCATAGTATATGGTTCGTGTATGGTTAGTTAACTCAACAATTTCGGTTTTTAAATCGGCTTTTAAGCCTTTACCGGTAATCTTTAAATTCGGTCCTGTTAGTGTTACAGGTTGCTTTGAAAACATGGTCATTTTATTAATGTCGACATTAATGTTTTCTGCTTTTATATCTTCGATCATACCGTTATGGGTTAAGTTTTTAGCAACTACATCCCCTTCAAAAATCAGCTGATCATTTTCGTATAAAGTGGCTTCTTTGGCTTTTACTTGCCAAACCTGCTGGTCGCCATAAATAGTAAATACAGGTTGCTCAAAAAAGGTAAACCCTAATTGTTGATACAACTCCATTTTAGCCGCAGCTACTTTATGACTGATTTTTCCTTGCTCGTCATAAGCAGTTTGCTTTAACGCCACCGCAGTGTAATCAGGCGTTGCAATGATCTCGTCTTCACTAGTTATTGTGTCTGCTGATTGATTAAAGTACGGATACCACAACCACACCATGCAACAAACAAAAACAACACTCAGTAAAATACGGGCTATATTCATGCGCTGGTTCCATCGCTAGTTAACGGCTTACCGTTTTCTAACATCAGTAAATCAGTTAATTCACGCACGGCTCCAAAGCCACCTGGTAATAATGTGGTGTAATGAGCCAGCTTTTTAATTAGTGGGTGTGCGTCGTTAACAGCAACAGCAAACCCTACTTTTTCCATTACTGGTAAGTCTGGACCATCATCACCAATATAGGCAATTTGCTCATCAGTTAGCCCCAGTTTATCCTTTAACTCTTGATAAGCAATTAGCTTATCTTCTTGTCCCTGATAAATGTGCTGAACTGTTAGGCTAGTCATTCGCTGCTGAACTATTTGTGAATGGCGGCCAGTAATGACTGCCACTTCAAAACCACTATTTATGAGCGCTTTAATACCAAAGCCATCTTTTGTATTGAATGCTTTAAGTTCTTCGCCATCATTGCCTAAATAAATTCGGCCATCAGAAAAAACACCATCAATATCGCAGATTAGCAATTTTACTTTTTGTGCGCGCTGACTCACATCAGGGCTAAGAGGCTGGTAAAGCTCGGCGAATGTCATTGCTTAAAGAACTCCTGCTTTTAATAGGTCTTGCATATTAAGGGCACCAATAGGCGTATTACTATGATCTACCACAATTAAACCATTGATACGTTTACGTTCCATAATGTTCAATGCCTCAGCTGCAAGCATGTCAGGGCGCGCAGTAGTACATGAACGAGTCATCACTTGACTAATAGCAGTACTATGGATATCAATGCGCTGCTCTAAAATACGGCGTAAATCACCATCGGTGAATAATCCGGCTAACTTTTTGTCTGCACCTATTACCGCAGTCATACCAAGGCCCTTGGCTGACATTTCAATTAACGCATCTTTAATGCTTTGCGTTTCGTTAACGATTGGGGTGGCATCGCCTGCGTGCATAACATCATCTAATGTTAGTAATAAACGTTTACCTAGACTGCCACCAGGATGCGAAAGTGCAAAATCGTCAGCTGTAAAACCACGCGTTTCAAGTAACGCAACGGCTATTGCATCGCCCATAACTAATGTTGCTGTTGTACTAGCAGTTGGTGCTAGGCCTAACGGGCATGCTTCTTTACTTACTTTAATGCAAACATGGACATCAGATAACTTTGCCATGGTTGAATCTGGATTACCTGTTAGTGAAATCATCTTTGCGCCAATGCGCTTAATAACAGGAATTATGCTTAGTACTTCGCTGGTCTCACCAGAGTTAGAAATACACATCACTACATCATCATGAGTGATCATGCCTAAATCACCGTGGCTTGCTTCACCAGGGTGAACAAAAAATGCGGGTGTACCAGTACTTGCAAGGGTCGCCGCAATTTTATTACCAACGTGGCCTGACTTGCCCATACCGATAACAATGATACGGCCTGTACACTGGAACATTAATTGACAAGCCTTATCGAAATCTTGATTTATATATTGCTCAATTTCTTGTAAGGCTTGTGCTTCAATTTCGAGTACGCGCTTACCTTGCGCGATAAAGCTTTGTTGTGTCATTGATTATCCTATTTGGCTAAAAATATAGCCCTGATATGCAATAAATGCGACTAACAAGAAGCCACCTTCTACTCTATTGATACGACGAGCACCTTTAAAGTTCAATGACATGGCCATCAATACAACGGTTGCTGCAATCATAATAAGTGCATCGCGGTTTGCCGCAGAAGGGTCAATAATTGAAGGGTTGATAATGCCCGCAAGTGGTAATACAGCGAGTAAATTGAAGATATTTGAGCCAACGATATTACCCAGTGCTAAATCGTCTTCGTTTTTTAGAACCCCAGCAATACAGGCTGCTAGCTCAGGTAAGCTGGTACCAATGGCAATGATGGTTAAGCCAATAACGAGATCAGATAAACCAAAATATTTTGCAATATCAACCGCCGACCCAACTAAAAAATGCGAGCTAATAGGTAATAAAATCATGCCGATGACTAACCAAAATACGGCTGATTTTGTGCTCACGTCGTTCGGGACATCTTCACATGCTTCACTGACAAAAGGATCATCTTGGTTTTTCGCGCGCAGTGAGACGATCACTAAGCCACCAATGAATACAGCAAAGGCAACCATCAATGCAATGCCCTCAGTGAATGAAAAATAGTTATCTGAAAACACATACCAAGCTGCTACAGAGATTAACAGTACGAGTGGCATTTCGCGTTTAAGCGTCAAAGATGATACTGAAAGAGGACGCAATAAAGCAGTAACACCAAGTACAAGTAAGATATTGGTGATGTTAGAACCAACCGCATTACCTACTGCAGTATCTGTTTTATCAGCTAGAGCTGCTGATGCTGATACCATCATTTCAGGCGCAGATGAGCCCATAGCTACTACGGTTAAACCAATGATTAGGGTGGGGATCCCCATGTTTTTTGCGAGTGCAGCCGCCCCATAAACAAACCGATCGGCACTCCAAACGAGTGCAGCAAAACCAATAATTAAAATGACAAAAGAAGTCACCATTGTGATACGCCAACATTACTTATACAGATGACTGCAAATAGTAACAAAAGCGAAACTGAAAGTATAAGTAAAAGAATGAGCTGGCAAGCATAAAGCGTGCTGGGCGAGGAATCTAAATTTCAGGTGTGATTAAGTTCTTTGCAGCTAGCTTTAGAATTTATTGATAGGAAATATTACAAAATTTTACGATTTGTTTTTTCCATATTGACTAAAAAACCCTTAAAATGGCAAAACTAGTGAAAAAAGTTATGGAGAGCGACTTGTCGCAATCAATAGTAGAAATCAAGGATGTAACCTTTTCACGGGGCGATAGAATCATATATAAAAATATGAGTTTTAACATTCCGAAAGGCAAGATAACCGCTATCATGGGACCGAGCGGCATTGGTAAAACCACCATGTTACGCTTAATTGGCGGTCAGCTTAAGCCTGATTCTGGTGACATTTTATTTGAAGGCAACAGTATTCCTGGCATGACTCGCAAGGAACTTTATGCTGCCCGTACCAAAATGAGTATGCTGTTCCAAAGCGGTGCCTTATTTACCGATATGTCAGTGTTTGACAATATCGCCTTTCCTTTGCGCGAACATACTCAACTTAGCGAAGATTTAATTCGTCTTGTCGTTTTAATGAAATTACAAGCCGTCGGTTTACGTGGTGCACAAGATTTAATGCCGTCTGAGCTTTCTGGTGGTATGGCTCGCCGTGCAGCCCTTGCGCGTTCTATTGCTCTGGACCCTGAACTGATTATGTACGATGAACCTTTTGCTGGCCAAGACCCTATCTCAATGGGGGTGTTAGTAAAGCTAATTAAATCACTTAATGAGGTGTTAGGTTTATCATCACTTATAGTAACTCATGATGTGACTGAGGTTTTGAGCATTGCTGATCACGTTATCATCATCGCTGATCAGGGGGTGATAGGGGAAGGTTCACCTGAACAAATGCAAAATCATCAATCTGAGCTAGTGCAGCAGTTTTTAAACGGCTTGTCTGATGGGCCTGTGCCGTTCCATTATCCAGCTCCTGCTTATGATAAAGAGTTATTGGGAGTGCACAATGCTTGATCTATTTCAGAAGTTAGGTCACAAGACGCTAGGCCGGTTTGCTGCTCTTGGTCGTTCAACACAAATGCTGTTTGGCGCATTAGTGAATATGCCTAACTTCAAAAAAGGCACGCCTTTACTTGTTCGCCAATTATATATGGTGGGCTCGCAATCTCTTTTAATCATCATGGTATCAGGCCTATTCATCGGGATGGTGCTCGCTCTGCAGGGTTATACCGTTCTAGTAGGTTATGGTGCAGAAGATAGCTTAGGGCCTTTAGTCGCATTAAGTTTGTTACGCGAATTAGGTCCCGTAGTAACAGCGTTACTGTTTGCAGGGCGGGCGGGTAGTGCGCTTACTGCTGAAATAGGTTTAATGAAAGCCACTGAGCAATTATCAAGTCTAGAAATGATGGCAATCGACCCACTTAAGCGTATTATTGCGCCGCGTTTTTGGGCCGGTTTTATTAGTATGCCATTGCTTGCGCTGATTTTTTCGGCAGTTGCTATTATTGGTGCTCACTTAGTTGGTGTTGATTGGCTAGGTGTTGACTCGGGTAGCTTCTGGTCAATTATGCAAGCACAAGTGTCGTTCCAACAAGATATTGTTAACGGCATAATTAAAAGTTTTGTATTCGCCATGATTGTGACTTGGATCGCTCTTTACAAAGGCTATGACTGTGTTCCGACTTCTGAAGGTATCAGTAAAGCGACAACAGAGACCGTAGTGCACTCGTCACTGGCAGTATTAGGTTTTGACTTTATTTTAACCGCGGTAATGTTTACCAGCTAATTAGGGTATAAAGATGAATTCACGGAAATTAGAAATTTTAGTTGGCTTTTTTGTAGCCCTTGGTATCGCTGCATTTGCATTACTAGCATTGAAAGTTGCCAATGCTGGTATTAGTGGTAGCGGTGAAACTTACCAACTAAATGCAAAGTTTGAAAACATTGGCTCTTTAAAGGCCAGAGCACCTATTAAAGTAGGTGGTGTTGTTGTTGGTCGAGTTGAGTCTATTTTCATTCACCCGAAAGAGTTTGTGCCAGTCGTTAACATGGCGATTGATGCAAATTATTTATGTAAATTTTCAGACACAACATCTATCTCAATTTTAACATCAGGTATTTTAGGTGAGCAGTACTTAGGCATTAATCCTGTTATTGCAGCTGAGTCTGCTGAGCAACGCTGTATGGGTGAGGATGTAACTGCAAGTGAGCATGATTCAGATTTAGATGATTTATTTGGTGTTGAAAGCAAAGCGCTTTCAGATGGTGATTACATTACTGATACAAAATCAGCGCTTGTTTTAGAAGAGTTAATTGGTCAGTTCTTATTCAACCAAGGTGGTGAGTAATTATGTTTAAGAAGTTTTTATTATGTATTGGTGTGTTGTTTTCACTTAACACACATGCTGCTGAGCCTGCGGTTGATTTAAAAGACCCGTATAAAATGGTACGTACGGTGTCAGATAATACCTTTGCACGTATTACTAAAGATCAACCGATTATTGCAAAAAACAAAGAGCATTTACGTGTTATCGTTGAAGAAGAGTTGATGCCTTACATTGATTATAAATATGCTGCACTACGTGTGCTTGGTAATCATGTGTCGAAGGTGCGTGCAATCGAAGATAAAGATGAAAAAGCGAAAGCGATTAAGGAACTACAACGCTTTATCGACGTTTTCCAAAAGTATTTAATTGCCACCTACGCTGGCGTGTTTACTCAATACACTAACCAAAGTGTTGAGTTTGCTCCGGCACAACCATTTAAGGGTAAAGACGTGGTGGTCGTTAAAACCAAAATTGTTGAAGCCGGTAAACCTGATATCAGAATCGACTTTAAAGTACGTGAAGACCGCAGTGGTGACTGGGGCGCGTACGATATGATTGCAGAAGGTATTAGTTTGCTTGATGCTAAACAAAGTGAATTACAAGGTATTTTACGCCAACATGGTCTAGATTATGTTAGTGACTTACTTGAGCAGAAGAGCCAACTGCCAGTGCAATTTAGAGGTAATGGTGGCGATGAGTAAAGTCGAGATTACTCAACTTGAAGATAACCAGTTTCGAGTCAGTGGTGAACTGACTCGAAATTCAATTGGCCGTGAACGCCTTCTGAACGTCAAGCCAGATTCTAGCCATAAAACATGGTATTTTGACCTTTCTGGGTTATCTAGGGTTGACACGGCGGGCTTAGCTTGGTTAATTCACTCTTTCGCAGAATTAAAGCAGCAAGGTATTCACCTTGAACTGCAAAATAGCCCTGAACAATTGCAAAACTTGATGCAGTTGGGTCAGGTCACAAACCTATTTGAGTGAGATTTATGGAAACAAGCCAAGTCGAAACGTTATTACGCGACGAACTAAAACTAGATGAAGTGATTGTTAAAGCAAATGGTAGCCACTACGAAGTGATTGCTGTTGGTGAGTGTTTTGATGGCTTATCTCGCGTGAAGAAGCAGCAGTTGGTTTATGCTCCGTTAATGTCAACAATCTCAGACGGTACAATCCACGCTGTATCTATCAAAGCGTTTACACCGACTGAATGGAAACGCGAACAAAAATTCATTTTACCTCAATAGTCGCAGGGCCTCCTCATGGATCAATTTGTTATTCAAGGTGGCACCTCGCTGGCAGGTGAAGTCACTATTTCGGGCGCGAAAAACGCCGCTCTTCCAATTCTTTTTGCTGCACTTTTAGGACAGGGTCAAAGTACTTTTAGTAATGTTCCTCGTTTACGCGATATCGGCACCACAGAAGCCTTATTAAAAACGCTGGGCGCCAATGTTGAGTGGCAACAAGATAAGCTAATCATTGATGGCGCGACGGTTGATAAAACCCTTGCTCCGTATGAGCTGGTTAAGCAAATGCGTGCTTCAGTGTTAGCATTAGGCCCTTTGGTTGCTCGTTTTGGTGAAGCGCAGGTTTCACTGCCTGGTGGCTGTGCGATTGGTGCCCGTCCGGTTGATATCCATATTCAAGGCCTTGAACGCATGGGCGCTATCATTAAGGTCGAAAATGGCTACATTAATGCCAAGGTGGATGGACGCTTAAAAGGTGCTGAAATCTTTATGGAGATGGTCAGTGTTGGCGCAACAGAGAACTTACTAATGGCAGCTACGCTGGCTGATGGTAAAACTGTACTTGAAAATGCAGCCCGTGAACCTGAAATAACTGATCTGGCAAATTGCTTAATTGCGATGGGGGCGAAGATCAACGGGGCAGGCACAAGCCGCATCGAAATTGAAGGTGTCGAATCACTATCGGGCTGTGAATACAGCATTCTTCCCGATCGCATTGAAACAGGCACCTTTTTGGTCGCGGCGGCAATGGCTGGCGGTGAAGTGCTTTGTAAAAACACTGATCACCATAGCCTTGATCCTGTGATTGAAAAGCTGCGTGCTACCAATGCCTTGGTTGAAGTGACTGATAACAGCATTTATCTTGATATGCGTGGCCGTGAATTAAAAGCGGTGAACATTAAGACCATGCCACACCCTGGTTTCCCTACCGATATGCAAGCGCAATTTACAGCCTTGAATGTGGTGGCTAAGGGCAGTGCAACAATCACAGAAACGATTTTCGAAAACCGTTTTATGCACGTGCCTGAATTACAGCGTATGGGCGCAAATATCCGCTTGGAAGGTAATACGGCAATTTGTGGTGATACCGAAAGCCTATCTGGCGCGCAAGTAATGGCAACTGATTTACGAGCTTCTGCAAGTCTCATCCTTACCGGTATCGTTGCTCAAGGTGAGACCATTGTTGACCGTATTTATCACGTAGATCGTGGCTATCAGCGTATCGAAGACAAGTTGAGTGCACTGGGTGCAAACATTAAACGTCGTTCTAGCTAATCGCTAAATACTTATAAAAAAGGCCTAACAAATGTTAGGCCTTTTTTATATCTGTATGTCTCTGTAATTATACCAATCCGCAATAATACTTAATCATTTTGAGGGATTAAACCTGTCGCTACCTGCGTTAAAAATTTCTGATTTAGAACAACTAAATAACGAAATTTTTGCCTTGTTATCAACGAGGTTTTATTGCCTCAAAATAGACCACTTAATTAAGCGAATTGGTATTATTGCTCGTCTTCGAGCTCTGCTACGGTCACCATTACTTTTAAAATTTTACCATCGCGGTAAATTTCAAATTCAAGCTCTTTACCAGGTTCTGTGTTGGCAAGTTTCTCAAGTACTTGTTGTGGATTTGCTACAGGAATACCACCAATTTTAATAACAATATCCGTTTCTCTAATGCCTGCTTTCCAAGCTGGGCCAAATGGATCAAGTTGAGAAATGCGCATCCCCGCAACGGGTGTAAAATTGTCGCTTACATCCTTACCTGTACTATCGATACCTGTGCCACTAAATCCTAAATAACCACGTACTACACGACCATGTTTGATCAGCTTATCCATGACATCTTTGGCAATAGAGTAAGGTACTGCAAAGAAAATACCTTGAATATCGAGGTTCTCGTGAGTTTTAAACTGCGCCGACGTGATACCTACTAAATCACCCCGTGAGTTGACTAACGCGCCACCTGAGTTGCCTACGTTAATCGCTGCATCCATCTGTAATAGACTACTGTAAGGGCTATCGATTAAGTTCTGTTTGCCTGTGGCACTTATAATACCTTGGGTAATCGTTTGGCCTAAATTAAGCGGGTTACCAATCGCTAATACTACATCACCAACACGCGGTTTAAATTTATCGTTCACCGGGATTTTCGGTAAGTGATCGGCGCTGATTTTTAACAGTGCTAAATCTGTTTGCGTATCAAAGCCAATCACTTGTACATCATAAAAACGACGGCCATCAGAGAGTGTGACTATAATTAGGTCGGCATTTTTTATTACATGGTAGTTAGTCAAAATATAGCCATCTTGGGTCATGATCACGCCAGAGCCTAGAGCTTGAACTGTATTTTGTCGTTTATAGCGAGGTTGATTCGAAATACTTTCTGAAAAAATAGTGACCACAGATGGAGCTGCTTTTTGTACCGCATCAGCAAAGCTCATGTGTTCTGATGACATTGCTACTGGTAAATTCATGTCAGGTAACAACGTGCTACGAAGACTTGGGCTAAATAACACCACTAAAAAGGCAATGCCTAAACCAGTGAAAAGCGGGGGAAGGATAAATTTAAAAAGTTTTAGCACAGTATTCTTATTATCAGTGAGCAATCCCTTAATGATGGCACAAAAAAAATAACAGCGGCAAGCACCGCTGTTATTTTTTCATGATTTATCAACTAGGTTTACTGAATTAATACGAAAATAAGCTCTCTACCTCGTTTAACACCTAGTACGATGTTACCTTTGGTATTTTCGATGATTTTATTCATGTCACGGATTGTTTCTACGCGTTGACGGTTAACTTGCATAATTACGTCACCTTCTTCAAGGCCGACACGTGCCGCAGGAGAGCGTGCTTGTACGCCTGTAACTTCAACACCTTTACCATCACTCTTCTGGGTATTTTCTAAAGTTGCCCCTTGGAATGCTGGATGTGTTTCTTCGCCAGCGGCTGTGATCGCTGATGCACCATCTAGGGTGACATTAACCGTTTTGACTTTGCCATCTCGGTAAATGCCAAGCTTAACTTTTTTGCCTTCACCAAGAGTGGCTATTTTACTGCGTAGTTCATGGAAACCGCTAATTTCAGTCCCATCAACGCTAATAATTACATCACCGGCTTTGATACCAGCTTTACTTGCTGCGGTATCATCCATTACTTGCATAACGTAGGCGCCTTGTTTGACGTCGAGTTGTTGTGCTTTAGCAAGGCCAGCATCAAGTGGGCGACCCGAAATACCTAATGAGCCACGACGCACTTCGCCGTGCTCGATAATTTGGTCAACAAGGTTTTTCATCATGGTCGATGGAATCGCAAAACCAATCCCCACATTACCGCCAGATGCGCCTAAGATAGCGGTGTTGATACCAATCAGCTCACCATTGAGGTTAACTAACGCGCCGCCAGAGTTACCTTGGTTGATAGCAGCATCGGTTTGAATAAAGTCTTCATAACCTTCTATATTTAAACCGCTACGGCCAAGGGCACTGACGATACCTGATGTTACTGTGTGACTTAAACCAAATGGGTTACCAATGGCAACTGCAAAATCACCTACACGTAACTTATCTGAATCAGCAATCTTAAGTGCTGTTAAATCCTCTGCATCAATTTGCAATAAGGCAATATCTGATTCTTTGTCACTACCGATTTTAGTTGCTTCATATTCGCGGCCATCTTCTAAGGTCACCACCATTTTTTCGGCATCTTCGATAACATGGTTATTGGTTACCACGTAACCTTCTTTTGCATCAATGATCACACCTGAGCCTAGGCCACTAAACTCACGCTTTTGACTGCCGCCACGAGGTACACCAAAAAAATCATCAAATGGTGTCGCACGGCGGCGGACTTCTTTTGAACCTGACACTTGAATACTGACTACGCCAGGTGTGATTTGCTCAAGCATAGGTGCTAGGGTTGGCAATTGTTGTCCATCTACAGCAACAGGAAGCTTTGCCATTGAAATAGTAGGGCTTAATAATAAGCTAGAAGATAAAATAGCAGCACTGATAACAGATAATTTCATTTTCATAGTCCGGGTTTACTCCACTTCAGAGATAAAGCAAAAACTAAAAAGGGCTGCATAAGCAGCCCTTTTCTTGGTTTAGATATAAAGCTGTTATATCTAAAGACTATGGGGTCAAAAAAAAGTTCATCAAGAGGCTTTAGAATGTTCTGAAACTTTCTCTGAACCAGTGAACAAGCCTGTTTCACCAACAACATAGTCAGCTGGCTGAGCTTCAGCACTTGAGCGATCGCCTCTGCGGTCTTGTAATGAGTTTTGTAATTGCTCCGTGGTTTCTTTAGAAAAGAACGGCTCATTTGGATGCTGTTTTTTATCAGCCAGTAACAAGTTATTTGTTTCTTCTACATGGTTTAGCAGCTGGTCGTAGTTATCTTTCATTTTAGAAACTAGCTTACCAGTGCTAGCTAGGTGATCAGCCACATCTTGGCGGTATTGCTCAAGGGCATTGTTAGCTTGCTCAACTTGTTGTTCTAGTTCGTCTTGCTTAAATTGTTTTTTAGTTACAAAAGCACCAATGAAAAATGCTGAAATTGCAACGATGATTAGAATACCAATCCAGGTAATTGTGCCCATAAATCTACCCCTTTGGGAAAAAATAACAAAAACAGATGCATCATACCAATTTGCAATAATTCTTAATTAAGCGCGTTGGTATTAAAAGCATTTATAGTCCAATCATTATTAAAATATGCTTAATTTGATTGTGAAATCATACTGCGGGCTAATATACCCTGAGATACGATGCGTGTTAATATACTACGCAAATTTAACAGTGTTTTATTGTAACGACCTATGACTCCATGGCAGAAATACCAACAAGATTTACAACGTGAAGACTTTGTACATGATGCAGCACAAGAAAATGCAGTGCGTCACTTACAAAGACTCTATGATGACCTTACGGCAGACAAACCCGCCGCGAAGGGATGGTTTGCCAAACTATTCTCTAAAGATAGCACGCCGAGTATAAAAGGGCTTTATTTTTGGGGGGGAGTTGGTAGAGGTAAGACCTATTTAGTTGATACTTTCTATGAAGCTTTACCTACTGATCGTAAAATGCGTGTGCACTTTCATCGTTTTATGCATCGAGTACATGATGAGCTTAAAAAATTAAAGAACACCAGCAACCCATTAAATGTTGTAGCTGATATTTTTAAATCAGAAACAGACATTATCTGTTTTGATGAATTTTTTGTTCAAGACATCACTGACGCAATGCTGCTTGGTGGCTTGATGGAAGCATTATTTGAACGTGGCATTGTGCTCGTTGCTACATCTAATATAGTGCCAGATGAGCTGTATCGTAACGGTTTACAGCGCGCACGTTTCTTACCTGCAATTGAGCTGGTAAAAGCTAATACAGAAATCGTTAATGTTGATTCGGGTGTTGATTATCGATTGCGTACACTTGAACAGGCTGAGATTTTCCATAGCCCGCTTGATAAACAAGCTGACGATAATTTATTTGAATACTTCGATAAGTTGTCACCTGAGCCGGGGGTGCTCGACAAGGCAATTGAAATTGAAGGGCGCATGATCAAAACCCGTAAAGTATCAGACTGTATTGCCATGTTTGATTTTAGCGAGCTGTGCGAAACAGCTCGTAGTCAAGTTGATTACATGGAAATCAGTCGACTCTATAACACGGTGATTTTGTCTAATGTAAAATCGCTAGGTCAAGCTAATGATGATGCGGCACGTCGTTTTATCGCATTAGTGGATGAATTCTACGAACGTCATGTCACCTTGATTATCTCTGCAGAAAAGCCAATTACTGAGCTATATAGTGAAGGTAACTTAAACTTTGAATTTAAGCGTTGTATTAGTCGATTACAAGAAATGCAATCGCTAGAGTATTTAGCAAAAGAACACTTAGCTTAGAAGAGCCGTCAGTCTTTAGCCGAACGGTGTTGAATGTAAGGCGCGTCAAGCAAGCGTGACGCCTACGATTGATGTAGGCGTGAAATTTATTTCGCGCGCACTTATTAGCTGATTTTCTCGAATAAAAAACAACCATCATCTAGCAATGTGGTTTGAGTGCTGGTATACTCCCGCGTCTGCCACGTTGCGTTCTATTACCAATTATTAGTTTAGCCTCTAATTTTTGGTTTAAAGTCTTCAACTCGAAGGGGTTAAAGCATTCAACTTAGAGCGGTAATTAATAATAATTACCTGTGGTTTTAATTAAAAAACATTGGATTTTAATAAATGAAAACGTTTGTTGCTAAGCCAGAAACAGTAAAACGTGACTGGTACGTAGTTGACGCTGAAGGTAAAACTTTAGGTCGCATCGCTACTGAAATCGCTCATCGCCTACGCGGTAAGCATAAAGCTGAGTACACTCCTCACGTAGATACTGGTGATTACATCATCGTTATCAACGCAGAGAAAGTTACTGTTACTGGTAATAAAGCAAAAGACAAAATGTACTACGCTCATACTGGTTTCCCAGGTGGTCTTAAGTCTACTACTTTCGACAAGCTTCAAGCTGCAAAGCCTGAAATGATTATCGAAAAAGCTGTTAAAGGCATGTTGCCACGTGGTCCTTTAGGCCGCGCTATGTACCGTAAACTTAAAGTTTACGCGGGTACTGAGCACAACCATGCTGCACAACAGCCTCAGGTTCTAGACATTTAAGGAGCACTATCATGGCAAATCAATACTACGGTACAGGTCGTCGTAAAAGTTCAAGTGCTCGCGTATTCTTACGCCCAGGCACTGGTAACATCGTAATCAACAAGCGCTCTCTAGAAGAGTACTTCGGTCGTGAGACTGCTCGCATGGTTGTTCGTCAAGCATTAGAGCACGTAGAAATGACTGAAAAGTTTGACCTACACATCACTGTTTCAGGTGGTGGTACTACTGGTCAAGCTGGTGCTATCCGTCACGGTATCACTCGTGCACTTATGGAGTTTGACGAGTCTCTACGTCCTACACTTCGTAAAGCAGGTTTCGTTACACGTGATGCACGTAAAGTTGAGCGTAAGAAAGTGGGTCTTAAGAAAGCACGTAAGCGTCCACAATTCTCAAAACGTTAATATTTACGTTTATCAGAATACCAAAAACCCAGCTTCGGCTGGGTTTTTTGTATTTATAGCTCTCTCAGACGTCAGTATTGTTTAAATGAACAAACCCCTTACCACACATAATAGCTTTATAAGAGTAGACTTTTTTATTGCATCTTATTCATTTCTTTCCAACTGGCTTTTAGGCTGTTAGCAAAGCTAATGAACTTTTCTTTCATAGTACGTTTAACTGAAATCTCGACTGAGCCTAGCCATACGTTACCTTCAATGGTGATGGTTGGACCTTGACCTTTGTTTAGAGCGACTGACTTGTTCTCAACACTGCCTATTACACTAAACAGTTTGGATACCACATTGACATGTTCTGGTACGTAGATTTCGTCGTTACCTAAAATACAGTTTACATATATAGTGACATGCTGATGCTGGAAGATCGCTTCGCTAAAGTCGAGTTCGATAGAGCCTAAACAGTTTGTCAGGTGAATTTCTTTTGGTACCACCCATTGGCCGCTGCGCTCATTTGAACCAAGAATACTACGAAGGTGTAGGCTTTCGTTATCGCTGCTGTGACTATAATGAGGCTTAAATTGAGCATGCTTATGCGATTTGTAGTCAATGTCAGCTTTTAGTTCTAAGTCAGCAACAAGCTCTACCAGAACTTCGTTGCTGGTGGCCGCCATTGCTTGATCTAGTCGGCGTTCAAATGCTTCAGCTGAAATAACAGCATGACTATAGTTATAAATGAGTTGATCGATTACTTCTTCTCTTACTTGATCAATTGGGCGGTCTTCAAGTTTAACGGCCATGGTAGTTCCCTGTTGTGATTTTATAGTTATTATTCATGAAGCAAGGCTTAGGCCAAATTTTATTTCCATATAAATCAACAGGTTAATTTTATGGCTAATAATCAATTTCGTTAAATTAACCACAGATTAATAAAATTCGCAACTAAGTAGCTATTTTTGCAACATCGTGAACTTATTACCGATCAGCTTGTAAATCTTTACCGAAATAAATATAAACAGTCGCTGAATCAATGTTTAACTAATTGAAAATTAAGATATAAATAGTTGGCATCATAGTCGCATTACTTAATCTGTCTTTAATCAAAAGGAGAAAGATTATGAACACTTTTAACAAATCTATGATTGCCGCTTTAGTAATTGGTGCAACTAGCATGTCAGCTCAGGCAAGCAGCTGGGAAAATGAAAGTAAAGATGCTTGGATTGATGGTAAGGCAGAAACTGTGCTTCTTATGAACACAAACCTTAACAACTTTGACATCAACACTGATGTAACGAATGGCAAGGTTGTACTTACAGGTAAGGTTGATAGCGAATTAGATAAAGAACTTGCTGAAGAGCTGGTTCTTAGCCTAGACGGTGTTAGCTCTGTTGATAACAAATTAACTGTTGTTAAAAACATGAAAGCTAAGCACATGAAATCAGACAAAGCTGATTCAGCAGAAAGCGACTTAACCGATGCAAAGATCACTACTGTAATCACAACACGTTATTTATTTAACTCAGAAGTAGGTGGTACAGACATTGATGTGGATACTGACAACGGTGTAGTAACACTTAATGGTACTGTTGAATCTGATGCAGAAAAGCAATTAGCGGTAAGCATTGCTGAAAACGCTGAAGACGTTCATAAAGTAATCGATAAATTGAAGATTATTGCTGAATAATAGCAAGCCCTTTAGCCCAGCTTTAGCTGGGCTGATTTAATTCAAGGAGTGAGTTATGGATTTAATACGTATTATTTTATCAGTTTTAATTCCACCCTTAGGCGTATTTTTACAGGTAGGTTTAGGTGCGCAATTCTGGATTAATATTCTTTTAACCTTATTAGGATACATTCCTGGTTTGATTCATGCCGTGTATATCATCGCTAAGCGATAATTACTGCATTGATCTGCAAGGATGAGTAATGGAGCACAGCAAGGAAAGGCTGTAGGAGTAACGGATTATAAACCGCAAGGAGTTTACAGTATGGATAATGTAACTACGCTCAAAGGACAACAAGGAAGTAACAAGGCGTTATGGAGTAGCGCACAATGGCAACGCTTTATGGATAAAGTGAATGGAGATGACAGCAAGGAATAAGCTTAGGCAGGAGCCAAAAAGGATGAAGCTAGCGTAAGGAGGAGACTATATGGAAAAAGTACAAACGCAACCAACACAAGGATTGACCGACAAAGGAGTTGCTTTATGGAACAAGCAACAGTGGCACGAATTTATGGAACACGCGAAAGCGGTTGCGCCACGAATAACAGGGAAGGCTGACGATAAAAACCCGATGTCATCTTCAGGTGACATCGGGTTTTTAACTACTTCAGCAATTTATCTTTATAACTTAAATTGATTCACCGTCTTATTTAAAGCGGCTGCTAATTCATTCAAATCACGTGCTTCATCCGCCAATTCATGAGCATGATCCGCAGTGCTATTCACTAAGTGATTAATCGCTGCCAAGCTATTGTTGATATCTTCTGCAACCACAGTTTGTTGCTCTGTCGAAGTCGCAATTTGATGACTTTGATCTTGCACATTTGTCACAGATTGCGCGATATCTTGTAGAGCTTGCAATACAATTTGTGTTTGCTCAACTGAACCCTCAGCACGCTCTTGACCTTGTTGCATCATGGTTGATGCTTGTTGAGCAATTTGCTGTAAACGGCTGATCATATTGCGAATATCATCTGTTGATTCTTGCGTTCGGCTTGCCAGTGAACGAACTTCGTCAGCAACAACCGCAAAGCCTCGACCTTGCTCGCCAGCACGGGCTGCTTCAATTGCCGCGTTCAGTGCTAGTAAGTTAGTTTGCTCTGCAATTGAGTTGATAACATCAACTACCGCGCCAATATTGCCACTTTCTTGCTCAAGACCCGCAACCACTTTAGATGCTTCACCAATGTGGCTTGCAAGAGCGGTCATCACTGATTGTGCTTGAGTCGAGCGCTTAGTGCCATCTGCGGTAATAGTTTGCACTTCTTCAGCCGCATTATTGGTGTGCTGAGCGTTACGTGAAATCTCCATCACCGTAGTTGCCATTTCTGTTACTGCAGCACTCACACTGTCTACTTGTTGCTTCTCTTGCTGAATTTCATCGTTGGTTTTTTGCGAAACTGTTTTCAGCTGGCTAGCAGCTTGGCTTAGCTGCTCTGCTTGTGCAGCAGTATTAAGCATCATTGCACGTAGCTTATCGATGAAAGTATTCATGTGATGGGCAAGTTGACCCACTTCGTCATTACTTTTTATCTCGATTTTTTGTGTTAAATCGCCATCACCTGAGGCAATATCACGCATGATGTAAGTTAGTTTTGTTAGAGGCTTGGTGATCATTTGCGTCGCCCAAAAGATCATCGCAATGATAATCGCGAGAATGATGATCACAGATGTGGTCGTTGTCATCACCGCATCGTTTACCGGCTCTTCAATCATGCTGGTCGGTATTAAAATACCGACATACCAATCTAGGTAAGGAGTTTCTAACTCAAGTCGGTTGTATACAACATAATATTGCTCACCTTTGAATGTAACAAAGCTGCTACCATCTTTTTGGCTTTTCATCGCGCGGTTTAATTCGCTAAAGCCTGAAGTGTCGCTAAATTGTTTTTCGAGGGCATCTAAGCCTTCTTTACCATTCGGTCCTTCATCAGTTACAGACAGCTTATGACCAGTGCGTTTCGATAAGTGTACAACCTTTTGATTGCCATCTAGTAGGAAGCCAAAACCTTGGCCATTAAAACGAATGCCTTCAACCATGTCGTTAATATTATTAAGCTGTAAATCAACACCACCAAAGCCTACAAGTTTATTTTGTTTATTATAAACAGGCTGCTGTACAACTGCTGAAGCATTCCCGGTGGTCAGATCTACAGAAATAGGACCAACATAGAGTTTGTTGATTTTTAAAGCGTCTTGCCACCAACCTCGTTTGTACGCGTAATAAGGCTGGCCGTTATAATGAGAGGTGCGCTCATTTTCTTTAAAATACTCACCTGTTGTTGCAGATGCAAAAAAGGCAGATAAGATGTTGTCGTCGTTACCACTGATGCGGACAAAATCTTGGTTAACACTGTCATATCCAGGTTGGTTATCAAGGCTTTGATCACGTTCAGTCCAGTTGTCGAACCAATTAACTAAGTGCGGATTTGTCACGAAAGTTTGTACAACTTTACCGTATTTGGCAAAGTAACCTTGCATTGAGAGTCGCTCACTCTGTAAATAGCTATCTGCTTCTCGTTGAATAGCTTGGCGTGATAGCTCAGCAATATGGTTAACAAAAAAACTAGAGGCGATGATCAGTAATACACTTATCGTCCCGCCGATGAGTAGTAATATTTTTTTTCGTAAAGAGAGGTTATTTAACATAGGTGCACGTGTTTTTATTATCGGGTAGAGTTATCTATCTAATCATATTTGCACCCAAATCGCTACACTGTTAAGTGAAGGTTAATAATAAATGCTAAGGACTTATTGTATAAATGAGTATTGAAAAGAATAAATTGGTAGTTTTAGGTGCTGGTTGGCTAGGCCAAGCACTTTGTATTAAGGCAAAAGAATTAGCATGGCATGTGCAGGGAACACACCGTAGTAGCGAACATGAATATGACTTTCAGCGTCAGTTTGCACTTGAAGACACAGTGCTTAAACACGATGTTTCACTTGAAAATGCATGGTGGGTGTGTGCAATCCCACCACGTAGCCGCAGTTCAAAAAGTAATTATCTAGCCACTTTGCAAGCAGGGCTTGATCTGGCCAAGCAACTAAATTGTAAAGGCTTTATTTTATGCTCCTCGACAGGTGTCTACCCAACTGACAATGGTCAATACGACGAAACTACAGAAATTAATTGTCAATCAGCGCGCCAACAACTGCTATTTGATGCCGAGCAGTTAGTGTTAAATGCCGGTGGTAAAGTATTGCGTTTGGCAGGACTAGTTGGCCCTGGGCGCGATCCGGGTAAGTTTGTTGCTGGTAAAGAGCTTTCTAGCTCAAGTCAGCAGGTAGTGAACATGGTACAACAGCAAGACGTGATAGCGGCGATTTTGGCTGTACTTGAAAATTGGTCTAACGCGAGCAGCATTTATAATGTTGTCAATCCGGCGCATCCAACAAAAGTGGATTACTACCAGCAAAAATGTTCTGAGCAAGGCAATCAACCACCCACTTTCACAAGCCATGATAAAGGCGAACGAATCATTGATGGTTCAGCGATAGAGACACTGAATTTTCTTTATCAAACGCCTATTTAGCTACTTTTTAAAAGTAAGGTGACCGCCTAGCCGGTATTTACTACCCGGTGAGACTAAGCGTGCAAAGCTTACAATACCTTGTGATGACCAGGTTCGGCGGATCACTTGTAAGCATGGCTCTTCGTTATAAAGATTGAGCCATTCACACATTTCTGGATTTGGCATAATTGCTTCAACCGTGTGACGTGCTTCGGTTAGTGGAGCATTCTGCGATAAATATTCGTGGGGTGTTAGGCTGTGAAAGTCTTGCTGTAAGTAGTCTTTAGCAAGAGCTGGGTTCACAAAACGCTCCTCAACTTGCAAAGGTTGCTCGTTTTCATTGTGCACAATCACACTTCGATAAACATGGCTGTCGACCTCGACACCCAGAGCAATCGCAATTGGCGCTATAGCGCTAATTGATTCCATCACTAAAATAGTACAACTGTAGTTGCTGTTTCGTGCTTTAACTTCATCGGCAATGTTTTTGATTTCAAGTAGTGATGATTGTGATTTGAAGTTGGCAACAAAAGTACCTTGGCCTTGGCTGCGCGTTAAAATACCGGCATCGGTTAATTCACAGAGTGCGCGCCTAGCTGTCATGCGGCTAACTCGAAATTGACTAGTTAGTTCGTTTTCAGACGGGACACGATCGTTTTCTTGCCATTCTCCCGATTGAATATTTTCCAGAATGAATTCTTTTATTTGCGCAAACTTAGGAACGTTCATTATGAAAAGTTTATAGGTGGGTTAACAGTATGTTACAAGGTGACATAATTTCCTTGTATATACAAGATGAGTTGATAAACTTTAAACAAATTTAAATTTAGGCTCACACTGAGCCTTTAGCAAGCATCAAGATAGGTGAAAAATGCACATAACCAACAATGATCAAGCGCTCTGGGATTTAGTGATCACAGATACCAATATCGCCACAATGGATCCTGATGTTGATGCACCATACGGCGCCATTGAAAATGCAGCTATTGCTGTTAAAGATGGCAAAATTGCATGGTTAGGTGCACAAACTGATTTACCTGAGTTTGACGCACTAGCCACGCCAACTGTGTCTGCAAAAGGGCAGTGGTTAACACCTGGATTGATTGATTGTCACACTCACTTAGTATTTGCTGGTAGCCGCGCAGAAGAATTTGAGCAGCGTTTACAAGGTGTAAGCTATGAACAAATCGCTGCAAAGGGGGGCGGTATTGCAAGTACGGTACGTGCAACCCGAGAAGCCGACCACGAAACCTTATTTGTTAGTGCAAAAGAGCGTTTAAATGCGTTATACGCAGAAGGCGTGACTACGGTAGAGATTAAATCGGGTTATGGCCTTGATTGCGAAAACGAAATTAAACTACTTGAAGTGGCTCGTTTACTCGGTGAAAATCACCCGGTTGATGTTAAAACCACCTTTTTAGGTGCTCACGCGTTACCGCCTGAATATAAAGGCCGTAGCGATGAGTATATTGACTTGGTGTGCGGTGAGATGCTTGACCGTGTTGTTGAGGCTGATTTAGCTGATGCGGTTGATGCATTTTGTGAAAACGTTGGCTTTAGTAACGAGCAAACTCGCCGTGTGTTTGAAGCGGCTAAAAAGCACAACTTACCGGTTAAGTTGCACGCTGAGCAGCTATCTAATCAACATGGTGCAGAGCTTGTTGCAGAATTTAATGGCTTATCTGCTGATCATATTGAACACTTAGATGAAGCAGGCATTCAAGCAATGGCCAAAGCAGGCACTGCTGCGGTATTGTTGCCTGGTGCATTTTACTTTTTACGCGAAACAAAGTATCCGCCAATTGAACTACTCCAGCAGTATCAAGTTCCTATCGCTATTTCAACTGACTTTAACCCAGGGACTTCACCATTATGTTCATTGCACTTAATGATGAATATGGCATGTACTATTTTCCGCATGACGCCTGAACAAGCATTAGCAGGGGTAACGCGCAACGCCGCAGGTGCTTTAGGTCTTGATGACCGTGGAGTGTTAAAAGTAGGTGCTCGGGCTGATATTGCCCACTGGCAAATATCCCATCCAGCACAATTAAGTTACCAGTTTGGCGTAAATAAACTGTTAAATCTGTGGATTTTGGGTAGACTTAGTTAGATAAGTTTTATTACGCAGTTTGGATTACATGTCATTGATTTTTAGTTTAGCGAGTAGTACTCAACTCGTAAATTTAACAAGTGATGTTGTGCCAGTGTTTTTAGCTGGTAGTGTCTTTATGGCAATGATTTGTGCCTTATGCGTAACCCATAATCCTATTTTGAGACTTAGCCTAGTCGTTAATGGCGTTCTAGCTTTAGCTATCCTAAGTTTAGGATTACCTTGGCTGGTTATATTGCTTGCTTTAAGTTTATGTTTTCATTTATGGCAAGCATTTCGTACCACAAATTGGCTTGCCATAATTTTGAGTGTGGCTAGTGCTATTTTATTTGCTGTTTTATATTCAGCCCACCTATTACTCGATATAGCTTTATATTGGCTTGTTTTCTCGGTTGTCATTTTATCTATCTCGGGCTTTTTTAATTACGAAGAGCCCGAAGATGAAGAGCTGGTTGAGGTTGAGCCCTTGTATCACGATGAGTTAGATGCGACCCCACTCACAGGCTTACCTGATCGTAATGCACTTAGAAATAGCTTTGTTGCATGGACTGAAGAGCACTCAGCGAACTGCGCACTAGTGATGATCCGCCTTGAAGGTTTTAACGATGTTAACCAGCATATTGGTCGTGACTTTGGTGATTTGTTATTAGCACAATCGGCTACACGAATTAAACAACAACTCAATGCTAATGCTGTTCTTAGTGTGGCAAGTAATACAGGTAGTGCTGAAAAGTTGGCGCATTTAGGGGGGTTAAATTTTGCGTTTATTTGCTCACTTGAAGAACAAAAACATCTTCACGAGCAGTTGATCAGCCAAATTAGGCAAGTCACACTAAAACCATTTAACGTTGCTAATTGCACCATTGAAGTGAAAGTGCGTGCTAGTTATGTGAACTGCGACGAGCCAGACTATAGCTTCGAAAATCTAATTTCATTTGCCAACCTTGCCCTTGACTCAAACCCTGAGCGAGCAATTGTGCCTTATCACCCGCAAATGATGATCGAGCAATTAGAACAACAAGCACGATTGCGCGAGTTAGCACATCTAGATTTTGCCAGCGAACTTGAATTGTATTTTCAGCCGGTTATCCGCAATAGCGACGAGCAAATTGAATTTTTAGAATTGCTGTTGCGTTGGCAACACCCTAAACAAGGCATTCTTTCAGCGAATAAATTTATTGATGATATTCGTGTCGCTGGGCTTAGCTACCCCGTTGCTGCATATGTTATTGAGCGCGCTGCCGAACTAGCTATGGCGCTGCGTATGGAAGGTATTGAATTACCTCTTAGTATCAATGTGTTTGGCCCTGAAATGCTGCATGAAGAGTTTATCGAGTTTGTTGATCGCATTATGGCTGAGCACCACTTAGAACCGGGTGATTTAATCATTGAATGCCCGCTCGATTTATTTATGAACTTAGATGAGCAGGGTAAAGCTATGGTTGCAAGGCTAAGTAGTATTGGCATCAAATTGTGTATTGATGGATTTGGTGACACACCTATTTGGCTTGCTAAATTACCTAACCTCAATGTTGAGTATATTAAAGTGGCTGCATCACTAACCGCTGACTTTGCCCATCAAAGCCAAGTTCGCAGTCTGGTTTCTGGCATGGTGGATATGCACAGTCAAAACAATGCGAAAGTAATTTGTGAAGGGGTAGAAACCATAGAACAGCTTAAATTTGTTAAGTCGCTGAACACCTACGCCGCACAGGGCTATTACTTTAATTACCCGCTTAGCAGCGTAGGTATGATGTCATGGTTAAAACAGTGGCGGTTAGAGCATCAGGGATGAAGTTAGAGCCGTCAGCCGTCAGTTATCAGGTTGAAAGTTAGTGAGTTGTTTCGCGCGTCTGACCGCTTCTATGTGTTGAGTATCGCTTCGTTCGACCCGACCTCCCCAAAAATCAGCCGTTACATAGCTTCTTTCTAACTTGCCTCTCTCGCCTGCAAATACGCATTCACCAAGGCTGTGATGATTTGGCCGGCATCGTTCATTCCAGCTTCTAAACCTACTGGGTGTTGCGATGGTGCGCCTTCACATAAATGTAAGTAGTGAGCGGTTGTTTGACTGGCAGCTAAATGCACAAAATGTTCTGCATCACTAACACTGAAACCACAGTTAGTATAAGCACTTACAGGCATTAATGAGATGCTGTCTAGGTCTAATTCTACTCCAAGCGGTGCATTATCAAACTGAGCTAAAGCATGTTTACATGCTGAAGATAAATCGACTTTGCGACGGACCTGAATGTCTTGATAACTATCAAACGTGAAGTTCGCGTGAGTCAGGGCATCCATAATCGCTTGGTTATTTTTAAATTCGTGTAAACCCATGACATGATAATCAGCAAGGTGGTTTTCGCTGTACGCATATCTAAAGCCATTGCCGCTATGACGGCCTTCACACTCTCTGAAATCAGCATGAGGGTCTAAGTTAATAGCGTTCACTGGTTTGCCATGTTGCTTACTAAGGGCACGTAATATGCCCAGGCAGTTGTTATGGCCGCCGCCAATTACAATTGGTTCAAGGCCTGCTGCAAAAATCATTGCAAGTACTTGCTCAACGCGAGTGTCGATATCGCCGCACAGTTCACGAAGTTTGGCTAAGTCTGCTTCGTTTTTATTATCAAGGTTAATAGCCTGTTGGTTTAAATCGTCAAGGTCAACTTCGCCAAGTAGCAGCACACGTTCATGATTTAAAAACTGATTATGCGTTTGGTTTAAAAAGCGTTTTAAAAAAGCCTGCCATGCTTGCCCAGAGCCACCATTGCCTAAGTTAGCTCGAGGTCCAATATCTTCACATACGCCAACTAAAACATAGCGAATACCGAATTGTTTTGCATCGATGAGGGCTTGTGGGGCATTAACTTGAGTGTCGAGAAGGGCAAGGGCTTGCCAAGCTTTAAGTTCGTTAGCGCGGCGAGCACATAAGTGCCTCACCGCCGCTTCATCATAAATTTTAAGGTAATTTGTCACCGAGATTAGTCTTCTATTATTTCTAACTCTAATTCTTCAGCAGATAATATAATACCGGTGCTATCAGCGTAAACAAAGTCGTCATCAAAGAAAGATACGCCTGCGAAGTTAACGCCAATGCCATCTTCACCTGCACCTTCACTATCTGCAGCAACAGGAATAGACGCAATTGCTTGAATGCCTAGGTCTAGCTCTTCAAGTTCATCAACATGGCGAATTGCACCGTAAACGATAATGCCTTGCCAGTTGTTTTCTAATGCGATTTCAGCCAGCTCTATATCAATAAGGGCGCGTCGGGTTGAGCCACCACCATCAATCAATAACACGCTGTCGGTACCATCGGTTGATAAAATCTCGCGGATCAGCTCGTTATTTTCAAAGCATTTAACGGTTTTGACTCGACCACTAAAGCTTGGGCGTCCACCAAAATTGATAAACATTGGTTCGAGCACATCAACCACATCTGCAAAGTGGTCGCATAAATCAGAAGTGCTGTAATCCATTTTTTCATCCTCTAAAGAGACTGTCTGTTTAGTACTCAGTATACCCTGATACAACTCAATAACAACGACTTAATAGTGGTTTATTAGTTTAAATCAAAGGAATCTCGTTATCGCAACATTAGTGTCTCAAAAGCGTCACCTAATTGTTATTTTTAGCGCCTAAGCTGAGATGAGTATAAAAATTAGACGCAAAGTATGATAAGGAGCTCACCATGGCAAACAACATACTTACTAAATTGGCAAAAGTGGATGAACAGCTGTTTTTAAGTGTGTTTAACGATGCTTCGCCAATTTGGCTCAGAAGATCAGCGCTCGGGTTTTCGAAAAGTGGCGATGGCGGACTTTACGTAATGTTGTTTTTTGGTTTTTGGTGGTTTACCGAGCAGCTGCATTTTCAGCAACTTGCGATGAGTATATTGGTGGGCTTTGCAATTGAGCGGCCTATTTACTTTTTAGCTAAAAAGCGGATTGCGCGGGTAAGGCCTTGCGATTGCTTAGTGCAAGGCGCTTATTTAGTACCAAGTGATCAGTTTAGCTTACCGTCAGGACATAGTGCAGGGGCATTTGTGGTGGCGACTATTTTGACTATGTATTTTCCTGAATTTGCTGTGCTGTGGTTGATGTGGGCATCAGGGGTGGCGGCATCAAGGGTGATTATTGGTGTGCATTACCCCGCTGATGTAGTGATTGGTGCAGTGATGGGATCAAGTTGTGCAGTATTAGCAGTGATGGTGGTGGAATCTATATGAGAATTTTGTACGGTATTCAAGGTACGGGTAATGGACATATTACTCGAGCTCGAGTGATGGCAACAACTTTTAAAGCGTTGGGAGTCGATGTTGACTATGTGTTCTCGGGCCGTAAAGAACAAGACTACTTTGATATGGACGAGTTTGCTGATTATCGAGCTTTTCGCGGCTTGTCGTTTACCAGCAAATCGGGGCAAGTTGATAGCTTTAAAACATTAAAAAATGCGCGCCCACTTCAGCTTATAAGAGATATAAAAAACCTTGATTTGCGTCACTATGATTTAGTTTTTAATGACTTTGAACCAATCACCGCGTGGGCTGCTAAACAGCAAGGTATCCCTGTTATTGGTATGAGCCACCAAGCTGCATTTTTATCTGATAAAGTACCGATGTTTGGCCGTGCCTTCTTTCGCCGTGCGCTGATCCGTAACTATGCGCCAGCCAGTGTTTATTTAGGTGTCCATTGGCAACCCTATGCAGAGAACATAATTCCGCCATTTATTGCCAATCATCATCATGATAACCCGGTTATGGTCGAAAATAAGGTATTGGTTTACCTGCCTTTTGAGAATCTAGACAGTGTAGTTGAGTACTTAAAAGACTTTCCTGAACGTGAGTTTTATTGTTATCACCCTGATGCGCAAGATTGTTCAATCGGGAATATTCATTTGCGGGCTCCCTCACGCGTTGGGTTTTTAAATGACCTAGCCAATGCTGGTGGTGTAATTGGTAACGCCGGGTTTGAACTTGCAAGTGAAGCATTGCAGCTTGGTAAAAAGTTATTGTTAAAACCGCTTGGTAAGCAATTTGAGCAGGGGATTAATGCGCAGACTTTATTGTCGATGGGAGCTGCACATGTAATGAGCTATTTAAACCCTAATGCGATGGATGATTGGTTGCAATCTCCACAGAACAAAAAACTCAATTTTCCCAGCGATCCAGCGCCCTTGGTTGATTGGTTGCAAAAAAAACAATGGGGAAAACTGGAACAATTACATAAAAACCTATGGCAAAAGGTTGATTTAGAAGAAAAGCTGATTGTTTAAAGGTACCTTATACTGGAAAATGCACGGCAAATTTAACCACTTTTTATTAGCTGCTTTAAATAGTTTAGCTATACTTTAAATGCATGTTTCTATAAGGCACTTTGAATGAATGTATTACAAAACTTAACTATTAAGCGTCGTTTACAGTTAAACGCGCTCGTTGTTGGTCTTGCAATGATTGTGATGCTGTGTGTAATCATCTTTGAGTCGCGCATGATGCTTAAGCTCAACGAAACAATTCAAAATGCGGAGGAGCTCGACATTCATGAACTTGCGATGCGTAAGCATGAAAAAAACTTTTTGTTTTACAAAGATGTCGATAGCCTTGAGCTTTTTGAGAAAGAGTATTCGCAGCTAAAAATTAAAATGGCGAGACTAGACGAGTTAGTGAAAGATTTGTCGATGGACTCATCTAATCTAAATGAATTTAGACGTCTTGCGAAAACTTATTACGATGACTTCAATGAAGTTGTGGAACTACAAAAGAAAATTGGCTTACACCCTAAAGATGCACTTTATGGTGATTTACGTGGTGCGGTGCATCAAGTAGAAACATTATTAAGTGAGCGCGAAAACTATAAATTACTAGCTTTAATGCTACAGCTTCGCCGCGCAGAAAAAGACTTTATGTTGCGCTTTGACTTAAAATATCTGAGTAAATTTAACGATTTAGTCACAAACTTCCAATCAGAAATTAAAAATGCTGGATTCGATGCAAATTACGAAAATCAATTAATTAATTTGCTTGCGACTTATCAAAGTAAATTTAAGGCTTTAGTTGATGCACAAGTTGCCTTAGGTCTGGATTTAGATTCAGGTGCACTCGGTGAGATGAAACACAGTGTTGGACTCAGTGATGCTATTGTTACAGAGCTGACAGATCAAACAAAGGCCTTCGTCGAATCAAGTGCAGCCACTGCGCAGCTAATTGCACTCATTGTATTTATTATTGCGAGCATTTTAGTGATGGTATTAGTTTACTTTACTAGCCGCTCAATTATTCAGCCTATTGAACGTGTGTACCACACGATTAACGAGATTCGTCGTAATAACGACTTAAGCATGTCGATTACTCAATCAGGTAAAGATGAAATCACCACTATGACGATCGACTTTAATAGTTTGATTAGTGATTTCAAAAAGCTTATTTATGAGGTAAATACAGCGCTAAGTACCCTTAATGTGGCTACAGAGCATTTATCTGAAACGACAGCAGCAACCAGTTCAGGTATGCAAGAACAACTTCATGAAGCCGATATGGTTGCCACAGCGGCGACTGAAATGCAGGCGACGATTCAAGATATCTCGCACAACACTGAAGCTGCAGCGAAAAAAGCTGAGTCAACTAACTTAAGTGCGCAGCAAGGCCGTTCAGAAGTTGAATCAACAGTGGTGCAAATTAATCACTTATCCGATTCACTTGGTAATGCCTCAAGTGTGGTTTCACAGTTAGAAAAAGACGCCGAAACAATAGGCTCTGTACTTGATGTTATTCGTGGCATTGCTGAGCAAACAAATTTACTGGCACTCAATGCGGCAATTGAAGCAGCACGTGCTGGCGAGCAAGGTCGAGGCTTTGCGGTGGTTGCTGATGAAGTACGTTCACTTGCGCAGCGTACTCAAGACTCAACTCAAGAGATCGAGAGTATCATTTCAACCTTACAAGGGCGCACTCAAGAAGTGGTGAGCATTATGCAGCAATGTCGTACACAAGGTGGCGAAAGTGCAGCACAGGCAACTAAAGCCGGTGAGTTACTGCGCTCAATCACCGAAGATGTTCAAACCATTATGGATATGAGTACTCATATCGCTACAGCAATTGATGAGCAAAGCCAAGTGGCTTCTGAGGTGAACAAAAACGTGGTACGTATTCGTGATATCGCTCAAGAGGCATCAGGCCATGCGGCAACTAACGCACAAACTAGCGAAGAAGTGTCTGAGCAAGCGCGTGTACTTTATCAGGCAATAGATAAGTTTAAAGTTTAATGAGTATACCCAAGCCACCCCAAGATGCAGAGTTCAGCGTTTCACAGGTGATTAATATCAAGGCGTTACTTTGCAAGAGTCAGTCCCTTTTAAGAAGTAACAAGGATGAGAGTAAGTTCCTGTGAAGCGCCCAACGGGTTGGTTTAAAAGCGATTTATACTGCGTTATTGATTTGAACAATAGAACAACTATTACTTGCAATCAATGCCTTGCCTAAATCGCTTTTAATTCCAACTGAAACTCGCATCTTGAGGTGGTTTGGGTATATAAAAAAAGCGCGGTGACGGTGTCGTCATCGCGCTTTTTTGTTTTACAAATATTAAGGCACGAACTTAATAGGCACACTGTCCTTATTTGCTTCGTGCTCGGTGACTCTAGCTTGGTATTGCTGCCAAAGCTCGTCATGGTTAGCATGTAGCTCGCTAAGATAGTGCCAGCTAAATAAACCGCTATTATGATTGTCGCTAAATACCAGTCGAATTGCATAATGACCAACAGGCTCAATCTTGCTAATTCCTACTTGCTGCTTATCAAGCACTAGTTTCATCGGCTCATTACCATGTCCTTGTACTTCAGCTGAAGGTGAGTGAACACGCAAAAATTCAGCACTAAATTGAGCAATAGTCTGATCATCAAAATGAACATCTAATACTTTGCTAACGCTGTGATAATGCACTTTAGTGACTTCTTTCATGTGAGCCTCGTATGTACGATTTATAAACTAAAAAGCCTCCAACTGGAGGCTTTTGATTATAACGCTAAATTGTTGATTAAAGAATGAAGCGACTCAAATCTTCATCTTCAACAAGTGCACCTAAATGCTGCTCAACGTAGTTGGCATCAATTGTCAGTGTTGAACCTGCTTTTTCTGAGGCATCAAATGAAATTTCTTCCATTAGTTTTTCCATCACTGTGTGTAAGCGACGTGCACCGATGTTTTCGGTTTTTTCATTTACTTGCCAAGCCGCTTTCGCAATGCGTTCAATGGCATCATCTGTAAACTCAACCTCAACTTGTTCTGTTTTTAACAGCTCACGTTGTTGCTCTGTCAATGAAGCGTGAGGCTCAGTTAAGATACGTTTAAAGTCATCAGCACTAAGCGCTTCAAGCTCAACACGAATTGGTAAACGACCTTGCAGCTCTGGGATCATGTCTGATGGTTTAGCCATTTGGAATGCGCCTGATGCGATAAACAACATGTGGTCTGTTTTAACCATGCCGTGTTTAGTGCTTACCGTTGAGCCTTCGATTAATGGTAGTAAATCGCGTTGTACACCTTCACGGCTAACATCTGGGCCAGAAGCTTCACCACGTTTACAGATTTTATCGATTTCATCGATAAAAACGATACCGTTTTGCTCTACCGCGAAGATAGCTTGCTCTTTTAACTCTTCAGGATTAACAAGTTTTGCGGCTTCTTCTTCAACTAATAGTTTGAATGCTTCTTTGATCTTCAGCTTACGCTTGCTGCGCTTATCACCACCCATATTTTGGAACATGCTTTGTAGCTGGTTGGTCATTTCTTCCATACCAGGAGGAGCCATGATCTCAACATTTGGTTGTGCTTGTGCAACATCGATATCAATTTCTTTGTCGTCTAATTGGCCTTCACGTAATTTCTTACGGAAAGATTGACGAGTAGAAGAGTTCTCTTCTGTTTTTGACTCACCAAATGTATCGCGTGCTGGTGGTAAAAGAGCATCTAAAATGCGTTCTTCTGCCGCCTCTTCAGCGCGGTGTTTAAATTTTTTAGTTTGTTGTTCACGTGTCATTTTAATTGAAATATCAACTAAATCACGGATGATCGTTTCAACTTCTTTACCAACATAGCCCACTTCAGTGAACTTGGTTGCTTCAACTTTAATGAAAGGGGCATTAGCAAGTTTGGCTAAGCGGCGAGCAATCTCAGTTTTACCCACACCAGTAGGACCAATCATTAAAATATTTTTTGGTGTTACTTCAGCGCGTAAATCGTCGCTCAGTTGCATACGGCGCCAGCGATTACGTAGCGCGATTGAAACTGCTTTTTTAGCTTTAGCTTGGCCAATAATATGTTGATCAAGCTCGTGAACGATTTCTCTTGGCGTCATCTCAGACATGGCAGTTCCTATTACAATTCTTCAATAGTTTGGAAATTATTCGTGAATACACAGATATTGCCTGCAATTGTTAGGCTTTTCTCTACAATGTCACGTGCACTTAGGTCGGTATTTTCTAGTAGCGCTGTGGCTGCTGATTGTGCGAAGTTACCACCACTGCCAATCGCAATTAGGTCGTTTTCTGGCTGCACAACATCACCGTTACCTGTGATAATTAATGAAGCAGTTTCGTCTGCGACTGCTAATAGTGCTTCGAGCTTTCTAAGTGCGCGATCACTACGCCAATCTTTGGCCATTTCTACGGCAGCCTTAGTCAGGTTACCTTGGTGCATTTCTAGTTTGCTTTCAAATCGTTCGAAAAGGGTGAAGGCATCAGCAGTACCGCCAGCGAAACCAGCGATTACTTTGCCATTATAAAGACGTCGAACTTTGCGGGCGTTGCCCTTCATTACGGTATTACCAAGTGAAACTTGGCCGTCGCCACCAATAACGACCTTGTCGTCGCGGCGTACACTTACAATAGTGGTCATGATTATTCCTCATCATCGAGCGGCGAAGCCGCTCGTAAAAAGCGATTGATGAGGTGTTTATATGGGTGAATGAACTAAAATCAAGTCCAAAGCCAAATTCCGCAGCCCATTATTTTGATGCGTTTAAGTTTATTCTTGTCACTTTCGGCTAAACGTTTGGTTTCGTAAGGGCCTAAGCGCACTTTATACCAAATACCATTACTGCCTTGTGTTTTCTTTACCTCGGCAACTAAGCCTGCAAAAGCGATTTTTGCTTTTAATGTTTGTGCTTGTGCCATGGTTCTAAAAGAGCCGCATTGCATTACATAAGGGCCTTTTTGTTCAATCTCTTTGACCTCGACTTGAACTTCATGCTCTTTAATCTCCTTAATGAACTCAGGCGTTTTAGGAGGCGGAATGATAGCTTCTTCTTTTTTAACTGGGTTTGCTTGCTGCTCTACTAACTCAGGATCGGCATTATGTTTGATATACCACAAGCCGTAACCAAACCCGCCTACTAAGATAAGCGCAATTAAAACAAGAAAAATTGGGAAGGGCTTTTTTGCCGGGGCTTGTTTTTTATTATTTCGATTTGCTGGTTTTTTATTTATGTAATCGTGTTGTGCCATGATTCTTAATTGGCCTTAAATCATATCTATAGGATCAACATCTAGGCTCCAACGCACCTTTTGCGCTAATTTACTAGTACTTATATAGTCAACCATCTGCGCTAAATATTGGTGTAAGTGAGAGCGTTCCTGCGCCTGAATATGTAATTGAAAGCGATATTTACCTGCTACACGTTCCAGTGGCGCAGGTATCGGACCAAGCAATTGTATACCAGATACGTTCTGGACAGGAACCAAATCAGTTAAAAAATCGACCACTTGATTAATGTTATGCCCTTCTGCACGAACCATGGCCATATTAGTGACAGGTGGAAGCTGCGCATCTTCTCGCTCTGTGAGTGCATAGCGGGCAAAATCTTGGTAACCATTATTTACTAGGTCTTGTAGTAGTGGATGCTCAGGAAAGTGAGTTTGCAGTAATACTTGCCCTGGCTCACCACTTCGCCCAGCACGGCCTGCCACTTGTGTAACTAGCTGTGCTAAATGCTCTGTCGCGCGAAAGTCACAGGAATATAAACCACTATCGACATCTAAGATTAAAACGAGACTCACATCGGCAAAGTGGTGGCCTTTTGCCAACATTTGCGTACCGACTAAGATACGAGCACCACCTTGATTAATATCATCAAGTGCTTTCTCTAAGCTGCCTTTACGACGGGTTGAGTCGCGGTCAATACGACTAATCGGAATATCAGCGAAGGTTTGTGTTAAAAACTCTTCAATTTGCTCAGTGCCTTTACCATTTGGAAAAATCTGCGTGCTGCCACAATCTGGACACTGATGGGGCACCTGATGTTGCTCACCACAGTGGTGACAAATCATTTGGCCAATGGCTTTATGAAAGGTTGCGCTAGTGCTACAACGTGAGCACTCACTTAGCCAACCACACTCATGACATATGAGGGTAGGTGAAAAACCTCGGCGGTTTAAAAACACCATCACTTGCTTGCCTCGCTCTAAATGTTGACGCATATAGGCAAGGCTGGCATGGGCAATACCAGCTTGTTCTGGTTGGCCTTTCATATCGATTAATTGGAACTGATTATCAGTGCTGGTTTGGGCGCGTTCAGTAAGACTCAATAACTGATATTTGTTATTAATTGCTTTGTGTAAGGTTTCAAGTGCCGGTGTGGCGCTACCTAAAACCAGTGGAATATTATGCTGGTATGCTCTATAAGCGGCTAAATCTCTGGCATGATAACGTAACGTGTCTTGCTGTTTAAACGAGCTGTCGTGCTCTTCATCAACAATGATCATCCCAAGCGATAAAAAGGGTAAGAAAATACTCGAACGTGTACCGATCACTATGGCACAACTGCCTTTTTCACAGAAACGCCAGGTTTGTAAGCGTTCATTGTCTGTTAGTGCTGAATGCCATAGCATTATTGGTGTATCAGGAAATCGGCGACGAAAACGGTTAACGGTTTGAGGTGTTAAGCCAATTTCGGGCACTAATACTAAGGCTTGTTGACCTTTTTTAAGTACTTCTTCTAGGCATTGCAAATACACTTCAGTTTTACCACTTCCGGTAACCCCTTCAAGTAAAAAGCTAGTAAAGCCGCAAGCTTGATTAATGCTTGTACAGGCAACGGCTTGCTCTTTATTAAGAATTGGTTTGTTTCCAACGGTCGGCACGCGTTGCTGCCATTGGTTATCATGTTCGATAAACTGAGTGATCAATTCTTTATCGAGTAGGCCGTCGATGGTTTTTTTTGTAAATCCGAGTGCTTTTAATTCAGTAACAGATGATTTGCCCGATTCGGCTAGCTGCTTTAATAAACTCAACTGGGTTTTTGCTTTTAGTGATGGAAGCTTTGCGCCTTTATCGGTCAGCTCAACCATATTAATACTGGTTTTATCTGGACATTCGCCTTGTCTTAAAGCAGCCGGAAGTGCCGTATGAATGGTTTCACCCAATGGGTAACAGTAGTAGCGGGCAGTAAATTTTAGCAAGGCTAGATGCTGCTCTGATAAAACTGGTGTGTCGTCTATTACATCAATAATAGCTTTAATTTTGTCTGCAGGAACTTCTGTTGATGTTTTTATAGCGAGTACCACAGCGACCTTTTTTTGACTGCCAAATGGCACACGAACTCGCATACCTGGCTTTAAGTCAGGGCTATGCAGCAGCTGTTCAACTTTATAATCGAAGGTACGCTGTAAAGGGACTTTTATGGCAACTTCTACAAAGTGCATAACAACTCAACTGAAACAAAGATAGAAGGATAATGTACTAAAATTACTGTTAAAAACCTACCAACAAATACTGAACAACAGGCCACTTGATTATTTTTTTAGCGAAAGATGCATTTAAAGCTTGTCGCAAGGTCACTTGAGCTATAAAATACGCGGCCTATTAATTGTATTAACTGCGTATGGTGCCAGACTTCGGGTTTGGAGAGCGATACGGCCTTAACTAGAGGTTCCCTATGAAAGAAGGTATTCACCCTAAGTACGAAGCTATCACTGCAACTTGTTCATGTGGTAACAAATTCGAAACTAGCTCAACTCTTTGTAAAGACATCCACTTAGACGTATGTTCTGAGTGTCACCCGTTTTACACTGGTAAGCAAAAGATTCTAGACACTGGCGGCCGTGTTGATCGTTTCAACAAGCGCTTCGGTGCACTTAGCAGCAAGAAGTAATTTCTGCTGTTTAGTTAAAAGAAGCACCTTAGGGTGCTTTTTTTATACCTAAAATTCATTAAGTATACTTTGAACTCATCACTAACTTACCATCTTCACTTATTTCTTTTGCATAACTATTTCTGAGTGTTATGCCCACTATGTCGCTAATTGTGCAGACAAAGTGTAAACCCTTGACTATATTCTTTTTTGTATAAATGCATACCAATCCGCAATAATACTTAATTAAGCGTATTGGTATCTAAAAGTTATTAAAAATAATAATTTTAAATAATTTCGTAATTAAATGCTGTGAACTTCGTTGAAATGGCGGTTTTAGGTTAATTTCGGCTATTTGCAGTGTTCGTGCATACAAAATACAAAAACACGTGCTTAAAAGGCCATAAATAGGTGAATTTTTATGTCTAATTAATCGCAACTATGCACAGAAATTGTGGGGAAATCCTTTAAAATTAAGCGATATAGCTTATAACAGGATAGACCTGATAATACTTGGAATTTTTATACATTACAGGTATCGTACTGATGCAAGCTCTCTCACTTTTTAACTTTTTGCAGGATACTATCGCGTTATGTCAGATTTTCGTGAACAAGCATTACATTACCACGCTCACCCCGTTCCAGGTAAAATTAGTGTTGAACTAACCAAGCCAGCCGAAACGGTTAACGATCTCGCTTTAGCTTATAGCCCAGGTGTGGCTGAACCGGTCCGCGAAATTGCTGCTGATCCAGCAAATGCCTATAAGTACACAGGTAAAGGTAACATGGTTGCGGTTATTTCAAACGGTACCGCAATTTTAGGTTTAGGTAACTTAGGTCCGCTTGCATCAAAACCTGTAATGGAAGGTAAAGCCTTATTATTCAAACGTTTTGCTGGCCTTGATTCAATTGATATTGAAGTAAAACACCGCACAACAGAAGATTTCATCAATACGGTTGCTAATATTGCTGATACCTTTGGTGGTATCAACTTAGAAGATATTAAAGCACCAGAATGTTTTGAAATCGAAAAAGCGCTTATTGAACGCTGTGATATTCCCGTTTTCCATGATGACCAGCATGGTACAGCTATTGTTACTGCTGCCGGTATGCTTAATGCCCTTGAAGTACAAGGTAAAGATATCGAAGATGCCATTATTGTATGTTTAGGTGCCGGTGCTGCCGCAGTTGCTTGTATGGAGCTTTTAATTAAATGTGGCGCACTACGTGAGCACATCTATATGCTTGACCGTAAAGGTGTGATCCATACTCGTCGTGATGACTTAAACGAGTATAAGCAACTATTCGCTAATAATACTGATAAGCGTACATTACAAGATGTTATTGCTGATGCTGATGTATTCGTTGGTGTATCAGGTCCTAACCTATTAACTGCAGATGATCTTAAGCTAATGGCTGATAAACCAGTCGTGTTTGCGTGTTCAAACCCAGATCCTGAGATTGCACCAGAAGTTGCGCACAGTGCACGTAACGATTTAATTATGGCTACGGGTCGTTCAGACTTCCCTAATCAAGTAAATAACGTGCTTTGCTTCCCGTTTATTTTCCGCGGTGCGCTTGATGTGCGTGCAACGGCAATTAATGATGAAATGAAAATTGCGGCAGTACACGCTATTCGTGGTATCGCTAAAGAGTCTGTACCAAATGAAGTACTGAAAGCGGCTGGTGTTGAGTCACTAGAGTTTGGTGCTGAGTACATCATTCCTAAGCCAATGGACCCGCGTTTATTACCTCGTATTGCACGTGCTGTTGCTGAAGCTGCAGTGGAGTCAGGTGTAGCGCAAATCGAGATGCCAGAAGATTACATGCGTTAAACTTAATTACTCAAATTGTATAACGCTAATAAAAAACTCAGCCTTGGCTGAGTTTTTTTATATCTGCGATTATCGGCGGTGATCCGATGGCCGAAATACTTATTCTGAATCAAGCACTGGGATATCTAACCCCATTTCTTGCATAATTCTTTTAACTTCTTCAGGTACCTTTTCAGGGTTGTCTTTACGAAGGTCGTCATCATTTGGTAATGGTTGACCTGTAAAAGCATGTAAGAAAGCTTCACACAATAACTCGCTGTTCGTCGCATGACGCAGGTTATTGATCTGGCGGCGTGTACGCTCGTCAGTTAATACTTTTAATACGTTAAGTGGGATTGATACGGTAATCTTTTTTACTTGTTCTGATTTTTTACCGTGTTCTGCATATGGGTGAATGTATTCACCGTTCCATTTAGCCATAAGTTGTTTCGTTGCCTCGGTTGTCAGTGATTTACGCCTTATTCACAGCGCAAGATGCGGAAATTCTATCTCTTTAAAAAAGATAGTCAAATACTAGTTATTTAGCCATCTAGTGGTGTAAATGTATAAACTTCTATGTGTGAGCGATAAATGCTTTGACTTCTCATATTTGATCATCTAACCTTTTAGACGTCTAAACATCCAGTTCAGGAATAGGTGATGAAATGAGCGATAAAAATAAAGCGACGATTACTGTTCGTCACGGCATCGAAGCCGATAAACATCATGGCGCGGTTGTACCGCCAATTTACTTATCAACCACCTATTCATTTGCTGATTTTGATACTAAGCGCCAGTATGACTATGGCCGCAGCGGTAACCCGAATCGCGATATCTTAGCTGAAACCTTAGCTGAACTTGAAGGTGGCGCTAGAGGTATTATTACTGCAACAGGTATGTCAGCAGTGCATTTAGCGACTCAGCTATTAAACAGTGACGACACCTTAGTGATCCCACATGACTGCTATGGTGGTAGTTATCGTTTATTCACTTCGCTTGAAAAGCGTGGCCTGTTAAAACTAAAAGTTTTGGATTTAACGAAATCTGAAAATCTCCAAGAAATTTTATCGATTAAACCTAAGTTGATTTGGATAGAAACGCCAAGTAATCCAATCTTGCGTTTAACAGATATTAAAGCAATCACTAGTATTGCTAAGCAGTGTGATGCTTTAGTTGCGGCTGATAACACCTTCTTATCACCTGCGCTGCAAAACCCAATTGAGTTTGGTGTTGATATTGTTGTTCACTCAACTACTAAATATATTAATGGTCACTCTGATGTGGTTGGCGGTGCGGTGATTGCTGCTACGCAAGAGCTAGGTGATGAGCTTGCTTGGTGGGCAAATAATATCGGTATTACTGGTGCACCATTTGACAGTTACTTAACGCTTCGTGGTTTACGTACTTTAAATGTGCGTTTAAAGCAGCATCAAGAAAATGCTTTTGCGATTGCGGAGTATTTAGAAAACTCTCCTTTTGTAAGCCAAGTTTATTATCCAGGCCTTGCTTCTCACCCACAACATGAGCTTGCTAAAGCACAGCAACGTGGTTTTGGTGGCATGGTGAGCTTTGATATTAAAGGCGACATTAACGATGCTGCAGCGTTTTTAACCAGTCTTAAAGACTTTAGCCTTGCAGAGTCGTTAGGTGGGGTAGAAAGCTTGATTTGTCACCCTGCAACAATGACCCACGCAGGCATGGAGCCTAAAGCGCGCCTTGAAGCCGGTGTGGGCGATACTTTGATCCGTATTTCTGTAGGCATTGAAGATGTAAAAGATCTTATCGCAGATTTAGACCGTGTTTTCAATTTAGTAAAACCAGGTCAAGGCCAGCAAGCTGCTAAAGCTGAAGTAAAACAAACACAGCAAGATACACAACAAAACGCGTCATTTAAGTTAACGCCTGCGCATACGGCATTGTGGTAGAAGAGATGGTAAATATTGTTCATAAATTTGGTGGCTCAAGCTTAAGCTCTGCAGATCGTTATCATGCGGTAGCTAACATCGTTCTAGCGAATACAGAGCAGGGTGACTGTGTGGTTGTGTCGGCATCAGGTAAAACAACCGATACTCTAGTAAAACTTTGGCAAAGTTACCAGCAGCAAGATAGGCAAGCTGTTAACGATATTTTATTGCTTATTGATAACAATCAACGAGCCTTAATTGAGCAATTACTTACAGGCCAGAATAAACAACAGGCGTTGGCGCAGCTAAATGATGAGCTTGCGGTTTTAAATGAATTAATTAGTCAACAGCAGTTACTTGAGGCGCCTTTACTTGCCCATGGTGAAGTATGGTCGGCGCGCTTGTTGGCCGCTTACCTAAATCAGCTCGGTGTCGCTGCGCAAGATGTTGATGCAAGGCAGTTATTTACTTTAAATGACGGGCAACTATTACATCAAAAAAATCAGCAGCAATGCACAAGTATAATTAGTAAGTCACACATAAACGTAGTAACGGGCTTTATAGCTGTGGATTGCCAAGGCAATACGGTTACATTAGGGCGCAACGGCAGTGATTACAGTGCGACGTTACTGGCCAGTTATACTTTTGCGAAACAAGTGTCTATATGGACCGATACACAAGGCGTGTTTAGTACAGATCCTCGTAAAGTTAAAAATGCGCTTAAATATGCCAAGGTTTGTCGCGAGCAAGCTAACTTATTAGCACGTTTAGGTAATCCTGTACTGCATGCTAAGACGTTATCGCCGTTAAAAGGCACCGAGATCAAGCTAGTTGTTAGAAGTAGCTTTGATTGCGATGCAACGCCAACCGAAGTAGTAAAAGAAGGCTATAGCAAAGCAAAACGTTTTATTACTACCTTAGATAACATCGATTTATTACGGGTTGATAAACTTAGTAGTGGTGAAGTAGGTGAACTAAGCCAGTTAATCCAGCACAGCCTGCACCACTTTACTAAAGATGGCGATACTTACTTATTAGTGCCAGGCCAAAGCACTCATCAGGTTGTAGGCCACTTAGCGGGTCGCGCCAATATTGTTGAGTCTAATTTAAGTGGTTGTGCAGTGGTTGCACCAACAACTGATGTAATTACGCTTACAGATCAAGCGACAGCGCTTTTAAAAGAGCAAAGCATTCATCCTCGTTTTGTACAACAAGATGATAACTATGTGTTGATCTTAAATGACCAGGCAATTGATAGTGATGTTTTAACTCTTCTACATGACAAATTAGTCAACAAAGGCCAAGAGCTGGCCATTATCGTTGCTGGTCTTGGTAATGTGGGTGAGGTGTTCTTATCGCAACTACAAGCTCAGTTTGCTCGTTTATCTGCTCAGTATAAAGTAAAAGTTGTTGCTCTTTTACGCTCAAAGCAAATGCTTTTTAGTGCCAGTGGTTTAAATACTGAAACATGGCAAGAGCAATGGCACAACGAAGCGCAAAGCTACAACAAAGCTGAGTTATTAGCACGTATCAATGAGCTTGATTATGAACACAAAGTAGTGATTGATATTACAGCCAGTGAGGCCTTTAGTCAGTTTTATCCTGATTTTATAGAACTTAACTGCCATTTGATCAGTGCAAACAAATATGCTGGCACCGCCGCCAGTAGTTGGTATCAAACATTACGTAATAATTTAGCCGAGCGAAATTTATTGTGGCGCTATAACACCAGTGTGGGGGCAGGTTTACCAATTAATTTTGCTTTAGCTGATTTACAAAATAGTGGTGACAGAATTAACCGTATTGAAGGGGTATTTTCAGGTACCTTGTCATGGTTATGCAGCAGCTATGATGGCAGTGTGCCGTTTTCAGATTTAGTGCTTCAAGCTCAGCATATGGGCTATACAGAGCCAGATCCTCGTGAAGATTTATCTGGCCGCGATATGCAGCGTAAACTGCTAATTTTAGCGCGAGATCTCGGTCTTGATTTAGAGCTTGATGACATTGCTTTAACTCCACTCATGCCTGAAGCGTTAGCAATAGGTAGCTGGCAAGATTTTCTTGCAAATAAGCAGCTACTCGATGATTTTATGACTGAAAAAGCAAACTTGGCTGCAGCTGAAGATAAAGTTGTGCGCTATACCGGTGCTATTACATTAGTAGATGGTAAGGTCAAAGCACAAGTTGGCTTAGTCAATGTTGGCAAAGATGATGTACTAGCAGGTCTTAAACCGGGCGATAATATCTTTGTAATTAATTCACAGTGGTATTTAGATAATGCATTGGTGATCCAAGGCCCTGGAGCGGGCAAAGAGGTCACCGCAGCGGGGATTCACTCAGATCTTTATTGGTTAATGAATAACCTAAAATAATTTTGCTGATCTTAGTTTAAATGGCTAAGCAAAAAGCGCCCTTTGGGCGCTTTTTTATTATCACAACTACTTATACAAATTGCTTAAAACAGCTCTTCTTCTGTGCTGAGCTTTTCTTCAAACACATCAGTAGGTTGATCAAGTACATACTTGGTTGGCGCAGTGCCTTTAATAAAGTACTCAAAGCGACTAGTGTAATCGTTTTTATGGCTTAAAAGGCCCGTCGCTAAGTCGATACGAACCGATACTAGCCCCTCAGGAAGTTCAATAGGTGCTTCTGGCATACCATCAAGGGCTGCACGCATAAAGTCGACCCATGCCGGTTGCGCTGTTTTAGCGCCTGATTCTGCACCAGATATTTGCGATTTATCGAGGTTATTATTATAGGTCGAACGGCCAAGGGCCTTACCTGGGTTATCAAAACCAACCCATACCGAAGTCATCACATTGCGGTTAAAGCCGCTGAACCAAGTATCAACAGAGTCATTGGTGGTACCTGTTTTACCGGCTAGGTCACGACGACCAAGGGCTTGTGCACGCCAGCCTGTACCACTCCAACCCGTTTTATGAGTCCAGCTACCGCCACCCCAAATAGCACTGTGCATAGCTTGTGAAATTAAGAAAGCATTTTGCTTTGAAATGATTCGTGGTGCACAACGTGGGGTGCTAGTAACCTGAGTATTTGGAATATTTATCTGAGTATCATCCAGAGATGCAAATTCAGGGGTAATGGCTTGTTGTGGTTCATCACAGGCAAGTTCAGGCTCTGTTTTAAATAACACATTTCCGGCAGAGTCTTGAATTTCTGAAATAAAGTATGGAGTAATTAAGTGCCCACCATTAGCAAAAGTACTCATCCCCCTCGCAAGTTCAAGAGGAGTGATAGAGGCGCTGCCAAGTGCCAGCGATTCACTACGGTTAATATCACTGTTTAAAAAACCAAACTTAAGCAAATGATCGGCTGTGCGCTCAAGACCAACACCACGTAATAAGCGTACCGAAATTACGTTTTTCGACTGGGCAAGTGCTCTACGAATACGGATAGGTCCATTATAAACCGCAGGACTGTTTTTCGGGCGCCATGCGACACCTTGACTTTTATCCCACTGATTAATTGGTGCATCATTCAGAATAGAAGCGAGTGTATATCCATTTTCAAGTGCCGCTGAATAAATAAACGGCTTAATGTTTGAACCTACTTGACGTTTTGCTTGGACTGCACGATTGTATTGGCTTTGCTCAAAACTATAACCACCAACAATCGCTTTAATACGACCATCTTGTGGATCTAGTGAAACCAATGCGCTCGAAGCTTCGGGCACTTGGCTTAATATATAGCTGTCATCTGCATTTTTACGCAGCCAAATTTGCGCTCCAGCCGTTAGGATTTCACCAGCGGTTTTTGGTGCGAAGCTTTGACGGTATCGCGTAATATATTTACGTGCCCATTTTAAGCCATCCCACTCAATAGTAACTTGTTCGCCGCTTTTTAAAAGCACATCGATTGACTGTTCTGCGACATTTGTTACAACACCAGCCAATAACGGGCCAAATTCTTTAACATCTTTTAGTTTATTTAAGATTTCTTCTTGGCTAAGTGGGCTCTCGTTTTCACTGTCCCATAACTGTGCCGTAGCACCACGGTAGCCATGACGCATGTCGTAAGCATGTAGGTTATCAACAATGGCATCTTGTGCTGCTTGCTGAATATTTGAGTCAACGCTAGCGTAGACCTTAAAACCAGAATTATAAGCGCGCTCATGGCCATAACGTTCAACCATATCAGCACGCACCATCTCAGAGATATATGGTGCATAAACTTCAATTTCTGCGCCGTGGAATTTTGCAGTAATAGGCGCCTTAGTGGCTTCTGCGTATTCACTCTGCGTAATGTACTTTTCGGTTAACATACGTCCTAAAACAACATTACGACGGCTTTTAGCACGGGTAGGGTTACGTATAGGATTTAGTGCTGAAGGTGCTTTAGGTAAACCTGCAATCATTGCCATTTGCGCCAAGGTAAGTTCATTTAATTCCTTACCGTAATAAACTTGTGCTGCAGCACCAATACCAAAAGCACGGTTACCAAGTTCAATTTTATTTAAATATAATTCGAGGATTTCGTCTTTAGTTAATATACTTTCGATATGTAAAGCGATGAAGATCTCTTTGACTTTACGGATGTATGCTTTTTCTCGGGTTAAGAAGAAGTTACGGGCAAGCTGCATAGTTATCGTACTTGCGCCTTGTTTCTTTTCACCTGTGGATATGAGTACAATGGCAGAACGAACAATACCAATTGGATCGATACCGATATGCTCGTAAAAGCGATTATCCTCTGTTGCTAAAATAGCATCGATTAATGGTTGAGGGATTTGATCTATCGTAACGGGAATGCGTCGTTTTTCACCGAATTGGTTAATCAATAAACCATCGCGTGAGAATACTTGCATAGGTGTTTGTAATTGAACGTCTTTTAGTACCTGAACGCTAGGAATGTCAGGTTTAACGTAATAGTATAGACCAACTAAAGTGATTAGCCCTAAGAATGAGCAAATGATAATAAATTGTAAAGTTCGCTTTAATAAAATCACTTATATTTTCCCTAAATGGACTCCCAATTAGAATCGGAGACTGCTAGTATATATTGATTAAAAAATGAATAATATTTTTTCAGATAAAAATTATAACTTGTTTATTATTAAAACAAAGGCAAAGTTGCAAACATGCTAAGTCAGCTATTTAAAAAGCCTTCATCTATGATGGTAGGAATTGACATCGGATCGCACTGTATAAAAGCAGTGTTGCTGCAAGAAACAGACGCAGGTATGCGGCTTGAAGCGTTAGCTATTGAACCTATGCCAAAAGGCGCTATGTCTGAGCGTTCTATTCAAGACATAGAAGCGATAGGCAATGTTATCGCTAAATTAAAAAGAAAAATTCCTAAATCAGTTCAAACTGCAGCAGTCGCTGTTTCTGGTCAAACTGTAATAACGAAAGTGATTTTTATGGATGTATCATTAACAGATGCTGAATTAGAGTCACAAATTGCCATTGAAGCTGATAGCTTAATTCCATATCCACTTGATGAAGTAAATATCGATTTCGAAAAGCTGGCAATCAACGAAGCAGATCCAAGTAAAGTAAATGTTCTTCTTTCTGCAGCTCGTACTGAAAGTGTGCAAGCGCGAGTCGGTGCACTTGAAGCTGCAAACTTAAAGGCTGCGGTTGTTGATGTTGAAAGTTATGCACTAAGTAGAACAATGGATATTTACTACCAACAACTACCTAGTGATGCTTTCAACAAGTGTGTTGCCGTGGTTGATATTGGTGCTGTATTGATGCTTGTCAGCGTAGTACAGGAAGGTGAAACAATTTACACTCGTGACCAAGTTTTCGGTGGCGACCAATATACCAATAGTATTGTTGCTTATTACAACAAGAGCTTTGATGAAGCTGAAATAGGTAAAACAACAGGTGACTTACCACCAAATTACACGTTTGAAGTTCTTGCGCCATTCCAGACATCGTTATTGCAACAAGTAAGGCGTGCGGTACAAATGTTCTTAACTACTAGTGGTAAAGATCAAGTCGATTACATTGTGCTGACTGGCGGAACCGCCATGATTGAAGGCTTAGATAGGTTGCTAATTGAAGAGTTAGGAATCCACACCATTGTTGCTGAACCATTTGCAAATCTTGAAATTTCGCCGAAGGTTGACCGTAATATGTTACAGCGTCATCGCACTCAGTTTGCGATAGCTACAGGATTGGCTTTAAGGAGCTTTTCATCATGCCACATATAAATCTATTGCCATGGCGCGAACAACAAAGAAAAGATTCCCAGAACAAGTTCATTACAATTTTGTTCGGCGTTGTTGTTGTTAGCTTCTTGAGTATGTATTTATTAAGCTCTTTTTACAGCAGCTTACGTGAAGGGCAGAATGTAAAGAACAACTTCTTAAATACTGAAATAGCATTATTAAACCAACGTATTCGTGAAATTAATGAGCTAGATAAGAAAAAAGAGAACTTACAACAACGTATGCGCTTAATTGAAGAGTTACAAAGTAACCGTAATTTGGGAACACAAATTATGGATGAAGTGGCCAATATAGTCCCTGCCGGTGTTTATTTAACTAAACTAGAGCGACATGATAATCGCATTCATGTTATCGGTCGCAGTGAATCCAATAATCGCTTATCGACTATGTTGCGCCAAGTGCAAGGTTCTTACTTATTAGAACGACCGATTATGCAAGGCATTGTAGCTGGTGAGCAAACGTCGCGATTGTTGAGTGACTTTAATATGGATTTTTATGTTAAGCCTTTTGATCAGATAGGTGAGGCACGTAATGAACCTTGATATCAAAGCGTTAACAGAAATAGATTGGAATGAAATAGAACTTGAAAATATGGGCGATTGGCCCATAGCAGTGAAAGCGCTATGTTGTGCGTTTGTGGCTGCAATTGTTTTGTATTTTAGCTATAGCTTATTAGTTTCAGATGAAATTGCTAGCTACCACAGTGCAGTAGCTAAAGAAACTGAACTGCGCCAAACATACAAAGCAAAATATGCGATTGCGAGTAACTTGGAAATATATCGTCAACAAATGGTTGAAATGGAAGATAAGTTTTCGCAGCTCTTAAAACGCTTACCAACCTCCAATGAGACTCCTGGTTTACTAGATGATTTATCTTATGTTGGTACAACTAGTGGCTTAACTTTTTTGAAAATTGGCTGGTTACCAGAAATTGAAAAAGAGTTTTATACAGAACTACCAATTAAAATAGAAGTGGTAGGAACGTATCATGAATTTGGTGAGTTTGTTGGTAAAGTTGCTCAGTTACCGCGTATTGTTAGTTTACATGACTTTACGATTCAAACACTCGGTAATGGCGAATTAACTTTTAGTGTTGTTGCAAAGACTTATCGTTATGAAGGGGGGACTAAAAAATGAAGAAGCTTCCCTTAGTTATTGCAATGGCTATTGTGCTTACTGCTTGTAATGATGATACTTCTGAACAAAAAGAGTTTATTGATCAAGTAAAAGCGAGTACGACGCCTAAAGTTGAACCGATACCTGAAATCACAAAATTTGAGCATTTTGAATATAGTGCTGGTAAGTTACGCAGCCCGTTTGTGGCACCTAAGCCAGAAATAATCCAAAACAATTTAGTACAAGTTAAAAATTGCTTACATCCAGACCCTAATAGGGTTCGTCAACCACTTGAGAAATACCCATTGGATAATTTAGTTATGCAAGGGACTATCGGTCGTGCTGACAATACTTGGGCACTGATCAAAGCGACTGATGACACGCTTTATCGAGTGACAGTGGGTAATTATATTGGCTTGTATCACGGTGAAATAAAACAAGTGCACGACAATTATATTGAATTATTAGAATTAATCCCAGATGGGGCTGGTTGCTGGAAAGAGCGCCTGACCAAGCTAGAAATGTCAGAGGCAAGTACAAATGGTGCAGGTTAATCATATGAAAGGTGAAAAGAAAATGCATAAAGGAATGGCTTGGTTAAAGCACATAAATAAATGCGTGTTAGCTGCGTTAGCCTTAATTGTGGCTCAGACGGCAATCGCTGCCCCTTTATTGTACGACGTTCGTTATAACCCATTAATGCAAGGCGAAACACAATTACAACTTGTGTTTGATGAAGCTCTTACGTTTGAACCTAAAATCCAGGTATATAACTCGCCAGCTCGTATCGAAATGCTTTTTAGTAATGTAGGTGTAGATAATGAAGTACGTGATGTACCAGTTAATCAAGCAGGTATTCAGCATGTAACCAGCACTATGACCGAAGATGGTTTAAAAGTAATTGTTAGCTTAGATAAATTAAAAATTTATAAAACAACAGCGAAAGACAACATTGTTACTTTGCATGTTTCAGACAATCCGATTACAACAGATGACTCAAAGGATGGATTAACCGCTTCTAATAACTATATTAACACAGTACAGTCGATTGATTTTCGTCGTGGTGAAAAAGGTGAAGCGCGTCTATTAGTCTTTTTACAAAATACGCAAGCGGCAATTAATGTGTATGAAAGCGGTGGCAAAATCATTGCTGAGTTTCACCACACAGATATTTTAGACGATTTATTATATCAATTAGATGTGATTGATTTTGGAACGGTCGTAAGCAACATTGAAACCTTCAAAGAAGGCAACATAACACGCATTGAGGTTGAACCAAATGCGGCATTTAAGTTTACGCACCAACAAATTGAAAACATCTTTACCCTCACAGTTGAAAAAGACGATACTCAGCGCGCATACCTTGATGGTGGAATTGAATATCAAGGCCGCCCTATGAGTCTTAATTTTCAAGATATTCCTATTCGTTCTGTATTACAGATTATTGCTGGTTATAACGAATTTAACCTTGTCACAAGTGACTCTGTAACAGGCAATATCACTTTACGTTTAAGCGGTGTTCCTTGGGATCAGGCACTTGATGTGGTGCTGAAGATTAAAGGCTTAGATAAGCGTATGGATGGCACTATCTTGATGGTGGCTCCTGCAGAGGAGTTAGCCGCTCGTGAAGCAAAGGAGCTTCAAGCTAAGCAGCAAGTTGAAGACTTGGAGCCGCTTTACAGTGAATATATTCGCCTTAACTATGCAAAAGCTGAAGAATTTGCTGATCTTTTAAAAACAGACACCAATAGCATAATCTCTTCACGAGGCAGTGTTTCTGTTGATAAACGTACCAATACTTTACTCATCAAAGATACAGCCAAAAGCATCGAAAGCGTGCGCCGTATGGTGGAAACCTTAGATATTCCTGTTAAACAAGTGGTAATTGAATCACGTATGGTGACAGTGAATGATAATGTCCAAGAGGACTTAGGTGTTCGTTGGGGGATCAGCGATGTAGGTAGTGATGGCGCTATTTCTGGCACATTAGATGGTGCCGGTGGTATGTTTGGTGCTGGCTCTTACGATAATATTCCAAGTATTTCTGACCGCTTAAATGTTAACTTACCTGTTTCAAGTCCTGCCGGTAGCATTGGTGTACAAATAGCTAAGTTAGCCAACGGTACAATATTAGATTTAGAGCTAAGTGCTCTTGAAGAAGAAAACCGTGGTGAGATTATCGCAAGTCCACGTATTACTACGGCGAACCAACAAAAAGCTCGCATTGAGCAAGGTACAGAGATCCCGTACGTTGAAGCAGCATCAAGTGGTGCAACTACGGTAACTTTCAAAAAAGCGGTGTTGAGCTTAGAAGTAACGCCACATATCACGCCTGACAATAAGGTCATTTTGGACCTAGTTATTACACAAGATACCCGCGGTGATACAGTGCAAACACCAACAGGTTCTGCTGTGGCAATTAATACCCAAGAGATCCAAACGCAGGTATTAGTAGAAAATGGCCAAACTGTGGTGCTTGGTGGTATCTTCCAACAGCAAATCGTTAACTCAACTAAGAAAGTACCTCTGTTAGGTGATATTCCATACCTTGGTGCGTTGTTTAAAAGTACGAGTGAATTTAACGAGAAAAAAGAGCTGTTAATCTTTGTAACACCAAAAATCCAAATTGAATAAGTGATTTTTTCTTAAGCAACGAGCAATTAGCATGTTTAATTGCTCGTTATCTGGCTTTTTATGCTAATTGACTTGAAATACCCAAGCAATTACTGAGATAATCCCCTCCTTAATTTTGGGGCCAGGTCGTTAGGCGGGGTTTTATTTCAAATTTTAGAGTTCGTTTGTACTAAAAAGATATGGCTGAGAAACGTAATATATTTCTAGTGGGCCCTATGGGGGCTGGCAAAAGCACAATTGGTCGTCACATTGCTGATCAATTACACCTTGAATTTTTCGATTCAGATCAAGAGATCGAGCGTCGCACTGGAGCAGATATTGCTTGGGTGTTCGATCTTGAGGGTGAAGAGGGCTTTCGACTTCGTGAAGAAACTGTAATTTCAGACCTAACAGAGATGCAAGGTATTGTGCTTGCTACTGGTGGTGGTTCTGTGATCAGTAAAGAAGTGCGTAACAAGCTATCTGCTCGCGGTATCGTTGTATACCTAGAGACACCAATCGAAAAGCAAGTTGCACGCACGCAGCGCGACAAGCGTCGCCCATTATTGCAAACAGAAGAAGCACCGCGTGATGTATTAGAACGCTTAGCTGAAGAACGCGAACCGTTATACAAAGAAGTTGCTGATTTTGTTGTCCGCACTGATGAGCAAAGCGCGAAAGTTGTTGCTAATCAAATCATCGAGAAATTAGATTTTTAAAAACCAATAATAAAAAGGGAACTAGCTATGCTTGAATTAACAGTTAATTTGGACGAGCGAAGTTATCCTATTTATATTGGTCAATCTGCTCTTAAAGAGACTGGTCGGCTACGCGAGCACATCGGCGATTGTCGACCTATCATTATCACCAACGACACCATTGCACCTTTATATCTTGATGATGTAATGACGTCGTTGGCTGATCTTAACCCGTTATCTTTTACCATCCCTGATGGCGAACAATACAAATCACTTGAGTGGTTTGAAAAGATTTCGGCGTTCTTACTTGAACATAACTGTGGTCGCGATACTTGTCTTATTGCCTTAGGTGGTGGTGTTGTTGGCGACTTAACCGGCTTTGTTGCTGCATGTTATCAACGTGGTGTGCCTTTTATTCAGGTGCCAACTACTTTGCTTTCGCAAGTTGATTCGTCTGTAGGTGGTAAAACGGCAGTAAATCATCCTCTTGGTAAAAACATGATTGGCGCGTTTTACCAACCACAAGCTGTATTCATCGATACTCAATCGCTGCATACTTTGCCTGAGCGTGAATTTGCTGCAGGTATGGCTGAGGTTATTAAGTACGGCCTCATTTACGACACTGAATTATTTGCTTACCTAGAGCAAAATATTAACAACCTTAAATCACTTGACGAGCAAACTTTGCAGCATGTGATTTACCGTTGTTGTGAAATTAAAGCTTTGATTGTTGCACAAGATGAAAAAGAAGCTGGCTTACGTGCACTGCTAAACTTAGGACACACCTTTGGGCACGCGATTGAAGCACAAATGGGTTATGGCTATTGGTTACACGGCGAAGCCGTTGCGGCAGGTATGGTGCTCGCAGCTCGTTTAGCGCAAACCCGTGGTGATTTAACTGCTATTGAAGTTGAACGCATTGTTAAATTGATTGCTGAGTATGATTTACCTGTTGATATTCCAAGAGATATGACTGGTGAGCAATTTTTAACACATATGCGTAAAGATAAGAAAAATAAGAAAGGTACTATTCGCTTTATTCTTCCAACCCAATTTGGTCAATGTGCGCTGGTAAGTGATGTTACTGATCAGCAGGTTTGTGATTTAATAGCGCGCTAATGCAATCACAAATATTGCCTAGCCGTGCTGCGCTAGTTGATCGAATCGCTCTGCAGTTTGAATATGGGCAAAACCTAATTTGCTTACTTGGTCCATCGGGGCTAGGCAAAAGTTATTTACTAGAAACCTTTATTACAGATAAATACCTCGACTTTAACAAGGCGTTTGTTCAATTGTCGGGAAAAATGACCGACCAGCAGTTTATGACCGAACTGCTTGAACAAAGCTTTAGTAACCCACTGATAGACCACTCTTTGAGTTTGTCTGAAAACTTCTATCAACTTTATAAACAACAGCCTTGTGGTGATTGCTTATGGGTGATTGATGGAGGGCGTCATTTATCTGAAGAGTTAATCCAGCAACTAGAAATTTTAGCAAAGCAAAGCCCGAGCACACTATACATTTTAATAGCATCCCAGTCGGTAGGGCAATTTAGTCAAGCTGTTGAAATTCATCTAGAAGCGCTGAATTTGAGCGAAAGCAAACAGCTTATGCGTTGGTTTTTCGATAACCTGCCGGTTGAAGAAGATCCTGTTTTTCGCACCTTTTTACAAGAGGCTCATGGTAATCCAGCTTTATTACTTGCATGGCAGCCCGAGCAACAAAGCGCAGACATTCGAGTACCAGAAAAAAGCTACAAATTGCTTTATATAATTTTGTTGTTACTCACAACAATGTTGTTAATTATTGGCTTTTTGTATAAAGCGGATATGACCGAGTGGTGGAAAGCGCATTATCAGCAAGATACAGTGAGCGCTGTGGCAACAGCGCTGCCCGCAGAGACGATAGTCAATAGGCAAGTAGAAAGTGACGAGCGAGTATCAGAACAAGCGTTAGATAAGCTAACAAAACCAGAGCAAGCCATTACTGAACATGCTGTAAATACCACCCCAGTTGTTCAACCGCCAGTAGAAACTTCAGAAAAAGAAAGTCATGAGAACGAAATCCATGACAATAATGTTGCTGCGATTGTCGATAGCCTTTTTCCTGCTGAGCAACAACATGCAGCACAAGATAGCGAGCAGCAAAGCACAGAGGAAATAGCGACAGCGATAAATACTAATACTAAGCCGGTAGTAGCTGCGCTCGAGCAAACTACTGAATCTGAGCTAACGCTTGAAGGTAATGCTTGGTATTTAACTCAGCCAGACGAGCATTATGTCATCCAATTACTTGCGGTTACTAAACCAGAAATTAGCGATAAATTTATTAGTGAAAATGATTTGCTAGGGCAGGTTAATACATACCGAAGTCTACGCAGTGGTAAGCCTTGGTGGATTGTAACTTATGGCAGTTATGCCACACTGAATGAAGCTAAGAAAGGTGTAACAACACTTTCTGATAATGTGCGTAAAAATCAGCCATTTTATAAAAAAATAAGTAAAATTAAACAAGAAATCGCTTCACTTAATCAGTAAATTAAAACTGATTAGTGTAAAATCGCGCAACACAGAATTGAAGTTAAGAGCAGATGCAGCAAAAGACCAGAGCCTTCCTTAAATGGGCAGGTGGAAAATACAGCCTAGTTGAAGATATTCGTACCCGCTTGAAGCAAGCGAGTATGGATGCTGACACCTTAGTTGAACCTTTCGTTGGTGCTGGCTCTGTATTCCTTAATACGGACTTTAAGCATTATATTTTAAACGATATCAATGCGGATCTGATCAACCTTTACACTGAGCTAAAGCGAACACCTGATGAATTTATTAGCGATGCAAAGAAGTTGTTTGTAGAGCTTAATAACCACCCTGAAGCCTATTATGAGTATCGTGTTCAGTTTAATCAAAGCAGTGATGTGTATGAGCGTGCAATTTTATTTTTATACATGAATCGCCATGGCTATAACGGTTTGTGTCGCTACAACCTTAAAGGTATTTTTAATGTCCCTTTTGGTAAATATAAGCGCCCTTATTTTCCTGAAAAAGAAATGCACTTTTTTGCTGAAAAAGCGCAGCAAGCAACCTTTACTTGTTTAGGTTATGACGAGGTATTTAAGCTTATTCCTAATAATGCAGTTGTGTATTGCGATCCACCATATGTGCCTTTGAGTAAAACTGCATCATTTACTTCTTACGCTAAAGGTGGCTTCAATTTAGATGATCAGGCTAACTTGGCTAATTTGGCTGAGCAAACTGCATTCGAAAATAACACACCAGTGCTCATATCTAATCACGATACAGTATGGACTCGTAAAATCTATAGCCAAGCTTCACTTGATGAAATTCAGGTGAAGCGAACTATTAGTCCGAAGGGCGGTTCACGTAATAAAGTGAATGAGTTAATGGCTATGTATTTAGCACCAAAGAAACGGTGAAATAAATCGCTGCTACAAACAGGCTAAATAAGATGAGCGCGATGATAATGATAGTACTGAGTGAATGCTCTTTGAAGTCAGCTTGACGTTTGTCTTCTGATTGCACACCAAAAAATGCCGCGAAGACACTTTGCAATGCACTAATGAATTTGTTCATGCGATTTAGAACTTAGAACCTAAACTGCTAACTTTCTTTGACTCTTCACTACTTGTTAATAACTCAAGTAAATCAAGATAATGGAATTGAGCGCTGCGGCTATCACCAGTTAACCAAGAAAACCATCCTGTTTCTTGTTCTGCTTTCATACATTGAGCAGAAGATGACGATGCGCTTAGTGTATTGCATGAGCAACTAGACGCCGCTGCTAAAAAGTCGTCTTCATCGGCAGATGAAAAAGATACAAACGTAGCAACCGTAAGTGCGGACGCGATTAAGATCCCTATTTTAAAAGCACGCATGAGAATAACCCTTGTTTGTGTTATTTAGACAAGCATACATAATAATTGCTCAAATAACAAACTTAATTAAGGCTGAATTAAATAAAAATATAATAAAATTAGTTCTTTAAAGTAAATTTTATGTTTATTTTTTGTTTTATTTGGGGTTGTCAATGCAAGTAGCTGAATAGAGTTATTGTTCAATTTTCGATTAAATTCTCTTTAATTCAATAAGCTAAAAGGACTAGCCTTAAGTAATAGCCTCTTAACAGTCAGCTGTGGTGTTTTAATCAGCTGTCGATTGGGTTACATTATGCGCTCTTCTTGCAGTCGCAAATTATGATGGAATCTTTTATGTTGGAAACATTACAAAAGTATTTAATTGCCCCTTCTATTTTATCAGCTGACTTCGCCCGTTTAGGTGAAGATGTTGATCGTGTAATTGCAAGCGGGGCTGACGTTGTACATTTCGATGTAATGGATAACCACTATGTGCCAAACTTAACCTTTGGCCCAATGATTTGTAAAGCACTGCGCGATTACGGCATCACAGCTCCTATTGATGTGCACCTTATGGTGAAGCCTGTCGATCGCTTAATTCCCGATTTTGCTGATGCAGGTGCATCTATTATTAGCTTCCACCCAGAGGCGAGTGAGCATATTGACCGTACTTTACAACTAATAAAGGATAGTGGCTGCCAAGCAGGACTCGTGTTTAATCCAGCTACGAGTCTTAGTTACCTTGAACATGTGCTTGATAAAGTAGATGTGGTGTTATTAATGTCGGTTAACCCAGGTTTTGGCGGGCAAAGTTTTATTCCACATACTCTCGAAAAGCTTCGCCAAGCGCGTAAAATTATTGATGATTCAGGTCGCAATATTCGTTTAGAAGTTGATGGTGGTGTGGGTGTTGATAACATTGCTAAAATAGCAGAAGCGGGAGCTGATATGTTTGTATCTGGTTCTGCGATTTTCAATCAACCAGATTACAAAGCGGTCATTGATGCAATGCGTAGTGAACTTGCAAAGGTTGAGTCATGAAATACGATGCGGCTTTTTTCGATTTAGATGGCACCTTAGTTGATAGTGTTTATGATTTATACATTGCGATGAACCTGACTCTAACTGACCTAGCATTTCCGGTTGTTACACAGAAGCTAGTTGAAAGCTGGGTAGGTAATGGTATAGAAACGCTCGTTAAACGCGGTTTGAGTGGCGATATGCAAGTCAGTGAGCATTTAGATGAAGCTCTTACTGAGCGAGCTATTAATTTGTTTTATCAGCACTATGACCAAGTTGTGGGTGACTATAGTGCGCTTTATCAACATGTAGAAACAGGGCTTGCTGCACTTGCTGGTATTCCTAAAGTGGTGATCACCAATAAAGCACGTCGTTTTACCGAGAAGCTACTTGATAAACTCTCACTGACCAGTCATTTTCAATTGATTGTGTGTGGTGATGATATGGCAAAGAAACCATCACCTGAGGCTTTACAATTTGCTTGTCAGCAACTCGATGTCAGCCCTGCCAAAGCGGTTATGATAGGCGACTCAAAAAGTGATATTTTGGCAGCAAAAGCTGCTAATGTTGACGTTGTCGCGCTCGGTTATGGCTATAACCAAGGTGAAAACCTTGCTGATTTCAATCCAGAGTACCTCTGCGAGAATTTCTTAGATATAATACCCGTTCTTACTCAAAGGTAAGAGCATTTTAAATTCGTCTTTTTAGTTTAGTAAAAATATAAAGGAACATCATGAGTAAACCAGTAGTGTTAAGTGGCATTCAGCCAACCGGTGGTATGACAATAGGCAACTATGTTGGCGCTATTAACCAGTGGCTTAAGCTACAGGAAGACCACGAAAGTTTCTTTATGTTAGTAGATTTGCACGCCATTACGGTTCGCCAAGATCCAGAGCAACTACGCTCGCGCGTACTTGACGGTATTGCGCTATATGCTGCATGCGGTATCGACCCAGAGAAAGCTGCGTTATTCGTACAGTCTCAAGTGCCAGAACATGCACAGCTAAGCTGGGTATTAAACTGTTATGCTCAAATGGGTGAGCTTAATCGTATGACGCAGTTTAAAGATAAATCATCTAAGCATGCTAATAACGTAAACGTGGGATTATTCTCTTACCCTGTACTGCAAGCTGCTGATATTTTGTTATACCAAGCAGATCAAGTACCAGTAGGTGAAGATCAAAAGCAACACCTTGAGTTAACTCGTGATATCGCAACACGTTTTAACAACCTATACGGTGATGTGTTCAAACTGCCTGAGCCGTACATTCCTGAGTTTGGCGCACGTGTAATGAGCTTACAAGATCCGCTTAAGAAAATGTCTAAGTCTGATGAAAATCCAAACGGTTACATTATGTTATTAGATGAGCCGAAGAAGATTGAAAAGAAACTGAAAAAAGCAGTAACCGATTCAGACGAACAAGCACGTATCTACTTTGATCGTGAAGAAAAGCCAGGTGTATCTAACTTACTAACTTTATTATCTGTGGCTACTAAGCGCTCAATTGAAGACTTAGTACCTGAGTACGAAGATAAAATGTATGGTCACCTGAAAAAAGACACAGCAGCAGCTGTTGTTAGTATGATTGAGCCGATCCAGACACGTTTTAAAGAAATTCGCGAAGATCAGTCACTGCTTGATAGTATTATGAAATCAGGTGCTGAAAAGGCGAGTATTCGCGCTGAAAAAACATTAAAAGCAGTATATGACGCTGTTGGTTTTATCCCGCGTCCGTAAGCTATTACTTAAGTCACATATAAAAATACCGCTTTTAAGCGGTATTTTTTATTAAAAGCTAAGCACAATTAAAACAGTAAACAAACAGATAAGTGCTGCGGCGGTTTTGTCGGTTTTTTCCATTTTCTTATTCCTCATCTGTATTCAACTGTTTAATTTCATAACCTTTATTTTTTAACAAGGCTAATAGGCTATCTTCTCCGGCCAAGTGAGCTACGCCAACGACTACCAGCTCTTTTTGCTGATCAGTTAAATAATGCTCAATATGATTAAGCCAATTCAAATTGCGTTGCTTTATGAGTATTTGATAAGTGTGGGGATCATGTTCTTTCAATGGCATGATGATAAGCTCATTCATTGCCCGCATATTGCCGTTTCGCCATGCAGCGAGCATGGCAATATAATCATGCTGATAGCGAGAAATTTGCGTTAACTGTGATTCAATAAAGGCATTTTCGTTTTGGCTGCCTAATTCCTTAAATAGATGTAATTGATAAGCTAAGCTTTCAAGGTAGGCTAATTTTTTGCTATCTTTTTTAGCTAATTTAGTAAGGTAGCTATCGACACCTTCACCCAAAAGCGATTGCTTTTTCAGCTCCAACGACATCATCAACAAACCCACCATAAACGGGCGAAAGCTATCGAATTCGCTGAGTTGCATGTCATATCGGTTTAGTTGCTCTTCTAATCGTTGCTTCACGTGTGCTGTCAGCTTGCCACTTAAGGTTTCACCCGCTGGGTAGCTGAGAGCTTTGAGCATTGTCAGTTGTGCCGAGCTATTGCTTGGTGCTGGCATATTAGCTTCAAGTACTAAGGTATCTGCCAGATGATAAGCCTGATTAAACTCTGCAGGTAATGGTATCTCTTTCGGAGGCAAAACGTGAATTGAGCCAGCAATGTAAATATATTTATCACCTTTACTTACCAGCCAAACAGCACTTTTAGCAATACTAAAATCACATATTAATAAGCCTGATACTGCAATCGATGAGATGAGTAAGTGTCGAGTCAGTGTTTTCATTACTTAAGCCTGTTAATTAGATGAAGCTTGCCCAGTATATTGGACAAGCTAGATATTACTTATTGAGCTGTTGCTCAATTTGGTGATCAATTTTATTGTTCATTTGTTCAATAGAAGCCTCGATAGAGGTCTCTAATTGCTGATTTAGCTTTTGGGCATTTTGACTATTTAATAAGGTGTTTGGTGATGTAAAAACAATTACCGTTACTGTTAGAAGTGACATCATTTTTAAAACTGAGCTGGTCATAATTTAATTCCTTTAATTGGTTGGTTAGTTTTATCAGCGAAGCAAAATTGGTTGGTAGCCCGTTGATGGAAACTACAATAGCGAGGAAAATAGTGAGAGTCGCTTATCTACATCTAAGCGATTTATTTATAAGGTTCTAAAAAGTTAATCTTTTTAATTTCAATGTTTTATGTCTGATCCTTACGGGGTTAAATAAGGTTTTATTGTCTATTATTTTTGAGTCTGTGCATTTTGATGCTAGTGTAGGTGTATTAAAATAGGAACTAGTAGGTTTTGGTATGGGCTTTAAAGTAAAACATTATGCGGCTAAAACTGTGGCTGCGAATAGCTCATTAGAATGGGAGCTAATTTTAACTGAACTTATTATTGGTAGCCTTTGCGCAGCCTTCGCAAAGGTCGGCTATGACGCAAGCATGCTGCTTATTTTTATACCCAATTTAGTAATCGCCTTAGTTTGCTTTGGCTTTATTGGGCTTTCGGTATTTCATTTCATCAGAGAAAAACGCAGTAAGCCAAGCGAGTAGTATTGATTGCTGCGTTACTTTGCTACTGGAGTGACACCAGGTGAGTCACACGCAATGACTTCAAATCGATAGCCGTATTCGGCATTGTGATCCGGGGTTACTTGCACAATTTCATAATCATTCAGCTCAACAGTTTTACTGTTCTGTGATTTTAAACAGCGAGAATAGCTATCAGCCTCAAAGCTATAAGCAAACATAGCAATTAAGCGTTTACTCCTTTCAAAGTAACCCTTAGTGTCTAAAAACTGACGTAGATTTTGCGCAGTTTCGCTATCACCTTCAATATCTACATCTCGCCTTAGAATCGGCACAGAATTGCTGCTGTCTGGTAATTGCTGCTCTATTTTTTCACTGAGTTCTTCAACTGCTTTTTGCTGATCAGTAGGTGTCTCCTCTGCAATAGCTTTACTATCTGCAAAACTGCTGACAACATCGTCTACCACTTCTTCAACTGGCTTGTCGTCAATAAACGAAATTAGATTAATAAATACGACTGACGCTAATATAAAACGCAATATAGCGGTTAACAGCGGTGAGTAACTTTGGCTAATAAACTTAATTCGCTCAGAACCAAACGGTTTTATCAACAAAAGAATAAAAATATAAAAAGGTAAAAAAAGTTGAAATAACAACAATGTAACTAAGCTAATGCCCATAGCCCAAGGGGGTAAATATAAGAGGGTGGCAAAGTTATGTGTGTAGTTAAAATGACTGGCAGAAACATGTGTTACATCATTTACAATACCGCTCGCACTGGCTAACACAAAATTAGCGACACTGGCGTAGAATATTAAAATCAGTGCTTTACCAGCAAGCGAATGCCAAAGCTGATTAAACTTGGGCCAAAATTCAATAACTAACGCAACAATTGTGATAGAGGCACTTAGCCAGCCCGATTGCACAACAATCAGGCTGCTTAATGCTAAAAGATAAAGCTTTTGTGCGGTACTTAAGTTAAACCAAATAGCTTGTAATCGTTCAACCAGCCTTGTTCTATGTGGCTGCCAGCTACGTTGCTGTTGTTGAAACTGTTTATTAGCGCGCCATTTTGCAATTTTTAAATACCTACGCACGCAATTTCCTTTTTAAAGTAGTGGTTTTAAATATCTTCCGGTGTGTGAGCGCTCACAATCGGCGACATCTTCAGGTGTACCTGAAATTAAAATTTCACCACCGCCTGAGCCACCTTCTGGGCCTAAATCGACAATCCAGTCTGCAGTTTTGATCACGTCAAGGTTATGCTCAATAACAACAATGGTATTACCATGATCGCGTAAGCGGTGAAGTACTACTAATAATTGCTGAATATCGGCAAAGTGTAAACCAGTAGTTGGTTCATCAAGGATATATAAGGTTTTGCCGGTATCGCGTTTTGAAAGCTCACGAGCCAGTTTCACACGCTGCGCTTCACCACCAGAGAGGGTTGTTGCAGCTTGACCTAAGCGAATATACGACAAGCCCACATCCATTAAGGTTTGCAGTTTACGTGCAATAGCCGGAATTTTATCAAAATATTCACGGGCATCTTCAACAGTCATTTCGAGTACTTGGTGAATGTTTTTACCTTTGTATTGTACTTCGAGCGTTTCGCGGTTGTAGCGCTGACCTTTACACACATCACAAGGAACATACACATCAGGTAAAAAGTGCATTTCTACCTTGATCACGCCATCGCCTTGGCAAGCCTCACAGCGACCACCTTTAACGTTAAAGCTAAAACGACCGACTTTATAGCCTCGCGAGCGGGCTTCTTGAGTACCTGCAAATAGCTCACGAATACCGGTAAATATACCGGTGTAAGTTGCAGGGTTTGAGCGCGGAGTACGGCCAATTGGGCTTTGGTCAATATCAATGACTTTATCAAAATGATCTAGACCCTTGATTGACTTATACGGTGCCGCCTCTGCGGTAGTTGCGCCATTTAACTCTGTATGAGCCAGCTTAAATAAAGTGTCGTTGATAAGCGTCGATTTACCTGAGCCTGATACACCTGTGATACAGGTCATTAAGCCAAATGGAATACGTAAATCAACGTTCTTTAAGTTGTTACCTGTGGCACCAAATAGCTCAAGCCATTTGTCGTTGGTTTGATGGCGAGCCGCTGGCACTTCAATTTTCTTCTCTCCAGAGAGATACTGACCTGTGATTGAATCTTTGCTCGCTAAAATATCGTCATGGGTACCTTGTGCAATCACATGGCCGCCATGAACACCCGCACCTGGGCCAATATCGATAATATGATCCGCAGCGCGAATGGCATCTTCGTCATGCTCAACCACGATCACCGTATTGCCTAAATCACGTAAGTGAATAAGGGTTTGTAGCAGGCGATCGTTATCGCGCTGGTGCAAACCAATTGATGGTTCATCTAATACGTACATAACACCAACAAGGCCAGCACCAATTTGGCTTGCTAAACGTATACGCTGCGCTTCACCACCTGACAGAGTGTCGGCACTTCGTTCAAGCGATAAATAATTAAGGCCCACATTAATTAAGAAAGATAAACGATCGCGAATTTCTTTGAGAATTTTATCGGCAATTTGTGCGCGTTGACCAGTTAAATTCAAACCATCAAAAAATGCCATGCTTTCACCAATGCTCATAGTGGTGATGGCTGGTAGGTTTGTTTGGCCAATAAATACGTGGCGAGCTTCTTCACGTAATCGAGAGCCATGACAGCTCGGGCACGCTTGGCTTGTTTGGTATTTAGCGAGCTCTTCGCGAACCGAGTTTGATTCGGTTTCACGGTAGCGGCGATTCATATTATTCAAAACGCCTTCAAACTCATGGTTACGAGTAATTAAATCACCACGGTCGTTACGGTAGTTAAAGGCAATTTTGGTTTTGCCAGAGCCTTCAAGAATAACTTTTTGCGCATCTTTACTAAGTTCTTGGAAAGGCACTTCTAGGTCAAACTTATAATGCTCTGCGACTGCTTGCAGCATTTGAAAATAATAAAAGCTGCGTTTGTCCCAGCCTTTAATTGCACCGCCAGATAAGCTTAGCTCTGGATTTTGCACAACACGGTTTGGATCAAAGTACTGGCGTACACCTAAACCATCGCAACTTTGACACGCACCTGCTGGGTTATTAAACGAGAATAAGCGAGGCTCAAGCTCACTCATGGCATAGCCACAAGTAGGGCAGGCAAAGTTAGCTGAAAACAGCATGTCTTCGCTAAGTGAGTCGTCCATTGCCGCTACATGGGCAATACCACTCGATAGCTCAAGGGCGGTTTCGAATGATTCAGCTAAACGCTGTTGTTGGCCATCTTTTACTTTAAAGCGGTCAACGACCACTTCGATGGTGTGCTTTTTATGAAGCTCAAGGGTAGGTGGATCAGATAAGTCACATACTTCGCCATCGATACGAGCGCGAATAAAGCCTTGGCTTGCTAGTTGTTCAAGCAACTTAACATGCTCACCTTTGCGATCTTTGACGACCGGCGCTAACAGCATTAGCTTACTGCCTTCAGGTAGGGCTAAAACAGTATCAACCATTTGGCTGATGGTTTGTGCTGCAAGAGGTAAGTCGTGAGTAGGGCAGCGTGGCTCACCTACACGGGCAAATAATAAACGTAGGTAATCGTAAATCTCGGTGATAGTACCAACCGTTGAACGCGGGTTATGCGACGTTGATTTCTGCTCAATAGAGATAGCAGGCGATAAACCTTCAATGTGATCCACATCGGGTTTTTCCATTAGCGATAAAAACTGTCTTGCATACGCTGACAGTGATTCAACATAACGACGTTGCCCTTCTGCATACAAAGTATCAAACGCTAAAGACGATTTCCCTGAACCAGATAGGCCAGTGATAACTATCAGCTTATCACGGGGAATGGTTAGGCTGATGTCTTTTAAATTGTGCGTACGGGCGCCTCGGACTTCAATGTTTTCCATGCTATCTCGTTTTATTACCTAATTATTTTTTCAGTATCTCATAATACGCGATAAGATTAATCCTTGATCAAAGAAAAAATCATCACTTACAGGTGATTATTTAGTTTTCGCTTGTGGTAGAATCCACGCTCAAATTTTAAATAGACAGCAAGATCAGTAATTCATGACAGCATCTTCACTCAACTCTCGAGAAAAACGCGCTGCCGTTTCGTTGGCGAGCGTATTTGCATTCCGTATGCTTGGCCTATTTATGCTGATGCCAGTATTGGCGATTTATGGTCAGCAGTTGGAAGGGTTTTCACCGCTTTGGATTGGCTTTGCTATTGGTGCTTATGGTTTAACACAAGCTGTTTTGCAAATCCCAATGGGTTGGTTGTCAGATAAAATTGGCCGTAAAAAAGTCATTATAGGTGGCCTTTGTGTGTTTGCTCTTGGCTCTGTGATAGCGGCAACGGCTGAGTCTGTGCAAATGGTTACGCTAGGGCGCGCACTACAGGGGATGGGGGCAATTGCCAGTGCGTTATTAGCGCTTGCTTCTGATTTAAGCCGTGATGAACAACGCCCGAAAGTGATGGCTGTAATCGGTATGTGTATCGGTATGAGCTTTGCAGTCGCCATGTTACTTGGGCCAATTGTCGCTGCATCTTGGGGAGTCGCTGGGGTATTTTGGCTTACTGCTGGACTTGCCATTTTAGGTATTTTAATCGTGTTATTTTTAGTGCCAAATGCTGTTAGTAAGGCACCAAGAGGTGATACGCTAGCGACAGTTGATGACATTAAACAACTCATTAAACACCCACAATTAGCGCGCCTTGATTTCGGTGTAATGCTACTTCACCTTACATTAACTACCGTATTTGTAGCCTTACCAGGGCAGCTTATAAAAGATGGTTTAATTGCAGATCACCATTGGTACTTATATATCCCTGTGCTGTTTTTAGCGTTTTTCTTGATGGCACCGATGATGATTGTGGCGATTCGTAAAGAAAAAGAAAAACAAGCCTTTATTGGCTCAATCGCGCTACTTGTTTTAAGTATGTTAGCGATGTCGTTATGGGTTGATTCGGTGATTGGCATTGGCATTTGTATGCTGGTTTATTTTATTGCTTTTAACTTTTTAGAGGCAACCATGCCTGCACTTGTGTCGCGTATTGCCCCTGCAAACCAGAAAGGTTCTGCGATGGGGGTATTTTCATCTACGCAGTTTTTTGGTGCCTTTTTAGGTGGTTTATTAGGAGGTTACGTTGCTCAAGCATTAAGTGCGCAAGCAGTGTTTGCGGCGGCGGCACTTGTTGGGGTAATATGGCTTATCCTTGCTTGGAATATGCAAGTCCCACCAAGAAGTAAAATAATTAGCTTAATGACTGAATTAAGTTCAGAGCAGCAGGCACAAGCGCTTGCTTCTCGTCTTGTTGCTTTACCGGGCGTAATTGAAGCAACGGTCGTCTGTGATGAAAATCGCAGCTATTTAAAGATTAATGATAAAGAATTTGACCTAGACCAAGCACGCAAAGTGGCTGGTTTAATCTAACGTTTTATAGGAGAAGTTCCATGGCACGCGGTGTGAACAAAGTTATCTTGGTTGGTAATTTAGGCCAAGATCCAGAAGTACGTTATATGCCTAATGGCAATGGCGTAGCGAATATCAGCATTGCTACGACAGATAGCTGGAAAGATAAAAACACAGGGCAAATGCAAGAGCGTACTGAATGGCACCGTGTCGTGTTATTTGGCAAACTAGCAGAAGTTGCTGGTGAGTATCTTCGCAAAGGTTCACAAGTGTACATTGAAGGTCGTTTACAAACCCGTAAATGGACTGATCAATCAGGCCAAGAAAAATACACCACAGAAATCGTGGTAGACATGGGCGGTCAAATGCAAATGTTAGGCGGCCGTGGTGAGCAACAAGGTGGTGGCTATCAAGGTGGTCAATCACAAGGCGGTTACCAAGGTGGTCAGCAACAAGGTGGCGGATACGGCGGTGGTGCTCAGCAATCACAAAGCAATAATAGTTATGCTCCACAGCAACAGTCTGCGCCAGCACAGCAGCAACAGCGTCCGCAACAGCAATCTGCACCACAACAACAATCTGCACCACAACAACAAAGCAATAACCAATATGGTGGCGGTTATGGTCAGCAGCAAAGCAGCGCACCTCAACAAGGTGGTTTTGCTCCTAAGCCTCAAAATGCACCACAAGGTGGCGCATCAAATCCAATGGAACCACCAATCGACTTTGATGACGATATCCCGTTCTAAATGACCAGACACCGTTAAGTGTTTGCAATATTTTAAACCCAGCCTAGTAGCTGGGTTTTTTATTTGCATAACACTCCGTATCACTACTCTTTAATTGAGTCGTGTTGGTTACAAAATAATTCTCATTAACTATTATTGCTAGGTGTTTAAAATTACAAAACTTTTGACAGCGCTGGTTATAGGATTTTTCTGATCTTGCTTTAAATCGCCCTGCAGCCTTGTATTTATAGGGTTCTTGGACAACACTTTGTATATGTTTAAGCAACTAACCTGTGAAATGAAACGAGATTTAACTTCACAATTCAAGCAACCGGTGGTCATCTATATGATGGCCGCGTTTTTGCTATTGGTTGTTTTTAATATTTTCTTAAGTGATGTGCTGCACGACAAAGTGCATCGCACAGGGACTGAGCTTGCCAAACAGGTTTATGAGTTAAATCTCGACCCAGTTGCCTCGCAAGATATTATTGCTTCATTAGCTAAGAGCCAAGGCTTTGCTGTGAGTGTCAGTGACGTACCCTCTAACTTTGCAAATTTTATTAACCTTGAACAAGAGGTGTTTAGCTATAAAACGGTTAATCTACGTCTTTTTCATTGGCCTTCTTGGCTGGTCGAAAGCCACTTATTTATTTTCTTAAATTTAATCTTGCTTGGAGCAGGGTATTGGGGGTTTCGCTGGTGGAAAAAAATGTTCAAGCAATTGGCTGTCGTAGATAAACCAATAATTAATCCAACTAAGAAGCCGAGTATTCAGTCGGCGACAAAAAAAATAGCATCGCCAAAACCTTTAGGCCATCAAGATTTGAATATTTTGTATGGTGTACCCACAAATTATAATCACTTGTTTGCGTTGTTTTTTTGGAAGAACCCATTTCCTGCCAACCTCGACGTTGATAATTACTTTAAATTAGTAATAGCTAAAGGGTTTGGTGAGCTTGTAAATCGTTCTGTTAAATTGTTGCCATCTGGTGGTATTGCCGTGACCTTAAATAGTGTACCTGCTACTGAAGTCGACAAATACACTAAGCGATTACATCAAGTTATATATCAAGCTTGCTTAAACTACCGAAGTGACTTGTCTCGCTCTGATATTAAAATTGGCGTATGTAATTACCGTACAGGCGCCGATCAGGCCGTTGTATATCAGCTTACGAAATCGGCATTAGCATTGGCGAAACAAAGTGCTTGGCAGCATATTCACCGCTTGCCTTTTGGTCATACACAGTCAAGTATTTTGGCTGATAGCAAAGAGCACCTTTTTGAATATATAAAGAAAAAGCATTTTATGTTGTTTTTTCAGCCGTTGTTTGACTTACAAACAGGTGACATTTTGCAGCACGAGGCATTGATCCGCATACGCCATAAAAACTTAGGTTTGTTGGCTGCGCGGCACTTTATTCCGCACATGAGCAGTAAAAAAGATGTCTTGCTGTTGGATAAAACAGTGGTTTCGCAAGTGAAGAAAATGCTGGTGAACGAAACTGGCACATTAATAGTAAGCATCAATTTGCATGCAATGAATTGGTTTAATGATGAGTTTTGGGTTTGGTTTAAACAGCAAATGGATGATTTTAATTGTACAGATAAATTGCAATTTGAACTCAGTGAAGATGATTATTTAAAACAACATAAAAAGCTTAGTGCACAATTTGAATGTTTAGAAACACTGTCGGCAGGTATTGTTATCGATAATGTTCGCAGTGCAGAGCATCTAGCAACTTATAAAAAAAATATCAAAAGTGTACGCAGTATTAAGCTGGCGTTTGAGCTTATTCACAATATTGATACTAATACTCAGCAACAAAAAACGGTTAAACAAATAATTACTAAAGGCACAGAATTAAACTTTCCAGTGTATGCGGTTGGGGTAGAAACTCAAAACGAACTCGCTACCTTGAAAAACCTAGGTGTAGTAGCTGCACAAGGTTTTTACTTTGCAGAGCCATTGCAAAGGCTGGCTGATATTACGCCTCATAGTTAGTCTATTAGCCTTCGATATTTAAGGCCATCTAAACCTTGCAGCCCACCAGTATGGACAGCAATAATGCGCGTTCCTTCACTAAAATAACCTTGTTCAATTAGTTGCCAAACGGCATAAAGCATTTTACCGCTATAAATAGGTTCAAGTGGGATTGCGTGTTGCTTAGTAAACGTTTGACAAAACTGCCACAAAGTATCGCTAAACTTTCCGTAGCCACCATCATGGAAATCGCAAAGCAGCTGCCAGTTTTGCTGTAGCATTGCTTTATTGCTGAGCTGCTTTATTTCCTCAATTAAATAGTGAGCTTGCTTTAACACTGCCACACCTAATAACTGAGTATGCTCTGGCATACCTTCAATTAAGCCCGCTAATGTGCCACCACTACCTGTTGGACAAACAAGCACATCACAACTTGGTAAGCTCTGTGCTAATTCTTTGCAGCCTAAAAGCGCTGCTGCGTTGGTGCCACCCTCGGGTAATATGTACGCATTAGGAAACTGCTTTTGTAATTTTGCCAAATAAGTTTGATCGTGCCTTGAACGGTAAGTAATACGATTAACAGGGTGCAAGCTCATTCCACATTGTTTAGCGTAATTTAGTGTTGGGTTTGCTTCATCTAATTCGGGGCCGCGGATAATACCATGGGTTTTAAAACCAAATAGTTTGCCTGCAGTGGCCGTAGCATGGATATGATTTGAAAACGCACCACCAAAAGTGAGTAACTCAGATTTCCTCTGTTGTTTCATAGCATCTAAGTTAAATTTTAACTTACGCCATTTATTGCCACTAATTTGTGGGTGAATAAGATCATCACGCTTGATACTTAGGTGAATTTTACGTGCAGTTAGTAATGGGTGATTAACAGTTTGTATTGGTGATTCAAAGAAAGTGTACACGGTATCATTCAGTAAAAAAACACATCCAATTGTAGCAAAGTTGTCTTACAGATAGAAATTAGTCAATTAAACCAAAATGATTTTGTTATTTACTGGCATCAACTAAGGTAATAGATGTAAACTCAGATAATAATTGAACAAAGCTTGTGTTTTGCTTTGCAAGTACATAGCATAAGAGTTTAATTATAAAAAAATAATAATGACCAAATAATTGCCGCTTTTTGGGAATGGAATATATGCGAATTGCTCCTTTATCTCTGTTAATTTCAGTTAGTTTGCTAGCAACTAGTGCATTTGCACAAGATACTGCTACGGTAACTGGCATTGAATCAGAGATCAGTAAAAAACAAGCCGAATACGATAACTCGACCCTAATCCTCGAAAAACACCTAAAAGAAGAAAGTCAGTTACAAAAACAACTCGAATTATTGCGCGCCCGCTCAACTGAGCTAGACAAAGAAAAGAATCAAGCGCTAGATGCAATGAACGAGATGTACCGCCGACTAATTGATGACCCAACCCTTGATATCAGCAATGCGCAGTCGCGCTATCAAAAAGCGGTTGTTGATCACAAACAAAACAAAGATGATATTTCGATGCAATTGGCGGCAATTGCTTCACATAGAAAAGACATTGAGCAAATTCGTGTATCAAAACATACACAGTTAAACACCTTAGAAAGTTTAAAAGAGCAGTTAGCAACGGCACGTGTTGAGCGTTTACGTAACGAATTCACTCGTGAAGGCACATTAGAGGTTAATCACACAATTAACTGTAAGCGCACTGAAACACTTGCTGCATGTGAACAGCGCGGCCAGCAAATGGGCTTACAAAAAGCCACTAAACGTTTTGTAGACCAAATTTTTGCTAACTTAACTGAAGAGCGTTTAGTTGAACCAAAACGCAACCTTGCTGGTGCACAAGTTAAGATTTTAAGTAGCCATGTAGTGAATAGCGCTTTTAGTGGGCAAGGTAACTACAACGTTAACTTAAGCGTGACGATGCGCGGTGATGTAAATAGTAGCCGTTTATGTAGCTTACTTAATTTAGACAACCGTTTTTGTGCAGACTATGGCACACCTTTAGCTGGAAACTTTCAGCCAAGCTACGGGACCACATATTCAGATAGTCAGTTAACATTCAGTGATCCTCAGGATAATGGGCAGGTGGTATCGGTTTCACGTATGAGTGAACAACCTGTAAGCGATTACTCTGTAAAAAAGCCAATAAAGGTTGAACCATTACCTGATCTAAAAAAATCTAAAATGGTTGAGTTAACACTGCGTTCAAATGTTTATGATGACGAAGTGTTTATTGATGGTGTGAGCTATGGCGCAACTAGGTTAACGACATCATTACCAAAAGGTTTCCATGATATTGAAATTCGCAAACGAGGCTACAAAAGCTATAAAGCGCGAATTGATCTGCGTAAAGCGCAAACAATTAATGCAAATCTAGTGAAAGTACCAGAACCAGTTGTTGCTGAGGTTACTACAGCACCAACTCAACCAGTAATAGCTCCCGTGGCAAGTATTGTTAATAAAACCAGCTCTGCCAGCATTGTGGTTATACCCGCTGGTAAATTTAAGATGGGTGATATTAACGGCAACGGTTTAGCGAATGAACGTCCAGTGGTAGAAAAAACCATTGCTAATTCATTTGCAATGCAAAGCAAAGAAGTAAGCGTTGGCGAGTATGAGCAATTCGTTGCGAATACGGGCTACAAAACAGAAGCAGAAAAAGATCGCGGCTGTGCGTATTACTTAAATGGTGAACCTGTGTGGGAAGCAACCCTAAACTGGCGTAACCCAGGCTTTGATCAAGAAAGTGATTTTCCGGCGGTTTGTTTAACTTACAATGATGCCAAAGCGTATGCAGATTGGTTATCGGGTCAAACAGGCCAGTTATTTCGTTTACCCAATGAGGTTGAGTGGGAGTACGCTGCACGCGCAGGTAAAGAAACTGAATACCCTTGGGGTAACGAAATTGGAAAGAATCTAGCGAACTGTGGCTGGTGTGGTAGCGAATGGTCAAATAAGAGCGCTGCACCAACAGGATCGTTTTCTCCTAACGCATTTGGCCTATACGATACAGTAGGTAATGTGTGGGAATGGACAAACAAAAAGTCAGGACAGTCTGATGTGGCTGTTCGAGGCGGTGCATGGAATTTTGCCCCTAGCCTAGCACGCGTATCAACGCGCTTAATCTTAGCGCCAGATTTCCGTGCAAACTATATCGGTTTCCGTTTAGTACGCGAACGATAGGAATTTGAAAAGGAAGCAATGGATGCTTCCTTTTTTAGCAATTTAAATAAAGCAGTTGCGCTTTCTCATGATTAGCATGATAGAGTGAGAGCAGCTAGTATAAGAATGAATTTTTCAAAGGTCATCCAGCCTCATGTTTAAAAAACTCCGTGGTATTTTTTCAAACGATCTATCGATCGACTTGGGTACAGCCAATACCCTAATTTATGTAAAAGAAGAAGGTATCGTATTAAACGAGCCTTCAGTTGTTGCTATTCGTCAAGAGCGTGCTGGTGGCCCTAAGAGCGTGGCATCTGTAGGTACTGAAGCTAAGCAAATGTTAGGTCGTACTCCGGGTAACATTAAAGCGATTCGTCCAATGAAAGACGGCGTTATTGCTGACTTCTATGTGACAGAAAAAATGCTTCAACACTTTATTAAACAAGTGCATAACAACAACTTTATGCGTCCAAGCCCGCGTGTACTTATTTGTGTGCCTTGTGGTGCAACTCAAGTTGAAAAACGTGCTATTCGTGAATCAGCAATGGGTGCTGGTGCACGTGAAGTTTATTTAATTGAAGAGCCAATGGCTGCGGCGATTGGTGCAGGTTTGCCTGTATCTGAAGCAACGGGTTCGATGGTTGTTGATATCGGTGGTGGTACAACTGAGGTTGCCATTATTTCACTAAATGGTGTGGTTTACTCTTCATCTGTACGCATCGGTGGTGACAAGTTTGATGAAGCGATTATCAACTATGTACGCCGTAACTTTGGTAGTTTAATTGGTGAAGCAACGGCTGAAAACATTAAACACCAAATTGGTTCGGCCTTCAAAACTGATGAGCCAATTGAAATTGAAGTACGTGGTCGTAACCTCGCTGAAGGTGTACCGCGCTCATTCACACTGAACTCACACGAAATCTTAGAAGCATTACAAGAGCCATTAATGGGTATTGTAAGTGCAGTGATGGTTGCGCTTGAGCAATCTCCGCCAGAGCTTGCGTCTGATATCTCTGCACATGGTATGGTATTAACAGGTGGTGGTGCATTATTAAAAGACTTAGATCGTTTATTAATGGAAGAAACCGGTATTCCAGTTGTGGTTGCTGATGACCCATTAACCTGTGTTGCTCGTGGCGGCGGTAAGGCACTAGAAATGATTGATATGCACGGTGGTGACGTATTTAGTTACGACTAATGAAGTTACTGTTTGGTCGTACCATCTCTTTGCAACTGCGACTTTTTGTCGCAGTGCTTTTGAGTGTCGTGTTGATCGTGGGCGATCGCTACACTCAAGGTGGTACAACAATCCGCACTAGTTTAAATACCCTGGTTAGCCCACTTATTTATCTTGCCAATTTACCCTATGAGTTATTTAGTATTGGCGCGAAGAATCTGCACACCCGCGAACAGCTATTAACTGAAAACGAAGCGTTAAAAAAGAAGCAGTTACTACAAAGCGAGCAACTACAACAATTGCAATTTTTATCTCGTGAAAACGATAAGTTACGAGCGTTATTGGGTTCATCCGCTAAGCAATCAAATCGTAAAATCATTGCACAAGTACTCTCTGTTCACTCTAATCCGTATAGCCATCAGGTGGTTATTAACCGTGGTACAACTGATGGTCTAAGTGAAGGTCAAGCCGTCATTGACGAAATGGGGGTTGTGGGGCAAATCACTCAAGTGGGCTCGACTACTTCTCGAGTACTACTGATGACAGATACAACCCATGCCACACCAGTGCGTATTCTACGTAACGATGTGCGAACCGTGGTTGAAGGGATTGGCAAAATTAACGTAGTAAAGCTTTCGCACGTTCCGCATAGCCTTGATGTTCGCATTGGCGATATTCTGGTTACCTCAGGTCTGGGGGGCACGTTCCCAGAGGGGTATCCGGTTGCAGTGGTGACCGAAATTAACCGCGATGAAGGGCGTCCGTTTGCACAAGTTTATGCTGAACCCATTGCACAACTCGATCGTATTCGCTTATTGGTTGTGCTGTGGCGTAATCAGCAGGAGAGCATGAGCAATGAATAGTCGTCACTCTTTGCTGATTGCTATCAGTATTTTCTTTGCATTGGTTATGGCGTTAATGCCGTTACCGATTTCGTTTGAGCCCTATCGTCCAGATTGGGTGTTAATGGTATTAATGTATTGGTCATTAGCGGTGCCACACCGTTTAAATATTGGCACAGCTTGGGTGGTTGGTTTATTGATGGACCTTGCATCAGGATCGCCATTAGGTGTGAACTCACTGACTTATTCGGTGTGTATATTTATCACTGCTAGTAACTTCCAAAAAATTAGAAACTTTTCTTTATGGCAGCAAAGTATATTAATTGCTTTGTTTTTAACGCTTTATCACCTCATGCAGTTTTGGCTTAACCACTTTTTAATGGGCGTTTACTTTAGCCCCCATTATATGTGGCCAGTGCTAACCGGCATGCTTTGTTGGTGGTGGATTTTCTTAATTTTGCGTAAATATCGCCGTCATTTCAGGATTAGATAATGCAAACCGCAATTTATTTGGCGTCTGCATCACCGCGCCGAAAAGAGTTGCTCAGCCAACTTGGCGTTGAGTTTTCTCAATTTAGCGTTGATGCAGATGAAAGCCAGTTCCCAAACGAAGCCCCTCGTGACTATGTAGAGCGTCTTGCCAGACTCAAGGCACAATCAGGCGTAGCTATGGGTTACATTGACCGTCCAGTACTTGGCAGCGATACCGTAGTTGTAATTGATGATACCGCACTCGGTAAACCGCTAGACCAAGCAGATTTTACTACCACGATGAAGCGTTTATCTGGCCGTACCCATCAAGTGATGACGGCTGTGGCAATTGCTGATAGTGAGCAAGTAAAAAGCTGTCTTGTTGTGACTGATGTCACATTTAAAGTGCTCAGCGATGCTGAAATTGATGCCTATTGGCATAGTGGTGAGCCACAAGATAAAGCTGGTGGTTATGGCATACAAGGCTTAGGTGGGCGCTTTGTTAGTCATCTTTCGGGTAGCTATTTTGCAGTTGTCGGCTTACCTTTATATGAGACAGAGCAGTTATTAAACGAATTTTTAAGAGGGTAACATGAGCACTGAATTACTGATCAACGTTACACCGAGCGAAAGTCGCGTTGCGCTTATCGAAAATGGCGTACTGCAAGAGATTCAACTAGAGCGAATTGGCAACCTAGGTATTGTCGGTAACATTTACCTAGGTAAAATCAGCCGTGTTTTACCAGGCATGCAAGCTGCGTTTGTGGATATTGGCTTAGAGAAAGCTGCCTTTTTACATGCATCGGACATTGTAAACAGTGCCTCGATTGTGGAAGGCGTTGATGAGCAGCCAATAAAGAAAGTACAAGATATTCGTGAGCTTGTGCGCCAAGGTCAATATATCATGGTGCAAGTGGTTAAAGACCCTCTTGGAACCAAAGGTGCACGCTTAACAACTGATATCACCATTCCTTCACGTTACTTAGTGTTCATGCCAGATGCAACTCATGTTGGTGTGAGCCAGCGCATTGAAACTGAAGAAGAACGTTTACGCTTAAAGAAAATTGTTGCTGAATATGGCGATGATGATGGCAGCTTTATTGTTCGTACCGCAGCAGAAGGTGCGTCGGAAGCTGAGCTACGTCATGATGCTGAGTTCTTAAAAAAACTGTGGCAAAAAATTGTTACTAAGCGTAAAAAAATCAGTAAAGAAAGCATCTTGCATGAAGACTTAACACTCGCTTTTCGAACTTTACGTGACTACGTAGGTGAAGACATGGAGCGTATTCGTGTTGACTCAAAGCTCACTTATCAGGAGCTTAAAGAGTTTACAGAAGAGTTTGTGCCTATCTTATCGGGAGCACTTGAATATTATCCTGGTGAGCGGCCTATTTTCGATTTATTCGATGTTGAAACCGAGATTCAAAAAGCACTCCACCGTAAAGTTGAGCTTAAATCGGGCGGTTATTTAATTATTGACCAAACCGAAGCGATGACAACCGTTGATGTAAATACTGGTGCGTTTGTTGGTCATCGTAATTTAGAAGAAACCATTTTTAATACTAATATCGAAGCGACCTCTGCGATTGCACGTCAACTGCGGTTACGCAACTTAGGTGGCATCATTATCATCGACTTTATCGATATGGTCAGTGATGAGCACAAGCGCCGAGTATTGCACTCGCTTGAGTCAGCTCTTGCAAAAGATCGTGCAAAAGCCAACATAAATGGTCTATCTGCACTAGGCTTAGTAGAGATGACCCGCAAGCGTACCCGCGAAAGCTTAGAGCATATCCTTTGTGATGTGTGTCCTGCGTGTTCCGGTCGTGGTTCACAAAAAACGGTAGAAACAGTTTGCTACGAAATTTTACGTGAAATCGTTAGGGTAAACCGTGCTTATGCGGCTGATAAGTTCATGGTTTATGCCGCTCCTTCGGTAAGTGAAGCGCTGATCAACGATGAGTATCACAATCTTGCAGAGCTGGAACTATTTATCGGTAAGCAAGTCAGTATTCAAACAGAGAGTTTATACAACCAAGAACAGTTTGATGTGGTAATGATGTAATGAAGGCAAAAACGGTCTGCTTTTATTGTTTACGTAAGTTATGGCAAGTATTTGCTATCACTCTCGTACTGCTGGCCGTTATTGTCTCTGTTGTGAAGTATTCACTCCCTTATGCGAATGACTATAAAGATGATATTGAAGCGTTTTTGTATGAACGTTTTGATGTTAATTTAGCGATTGGTTCTATCTCGGCTAGTTGGCAGGGCAAAGGTCCTGCCTTAGTCATTGAAGACATTTCGTTTGAAGATAACCAAACCTCACCCATCGCACTAACCATTGATAAAGCCAGCCTTGAAGTAAACTTATGGGAGTCGGTGAAAAGCCGTCAGCTTAAATCGAGCTACTTTGTGATCAATGGCTTTCATGCTGATGTTGATTTACCCACTATGCTTGATTTGGGTAATAACCAGCAAGCAGGCAACTTTGAGCAAAAAGAACTGATTGAAGGCTTATTCCTTGGTGAAACAGGCCACTTTGCAGTGCAAGACAGTAGCCTTAACCTTACCCTCAGTGATGGCAAAGAGCGTAAGCTGATCCTTGAAAACATTGTTTGGCAAAATACCCCAGAGCAGCATCAAGGCTCGGGAACATTAGCGTTACCGGGGATTTCTGTTGGTAGCTTTGACGCCCGTATGGCACTTAATGGCTCAACCCTCGAAAGCATGGCTGGTGATATTTATGTCCAAGCAGCGAACGTCGATGTGTCTAAGTGGTTGGCGCAATATATTAATACTGACAAACAGCAGCTTAATTCAGACATCAACTTAAAGACGTGGTTTAGCCTTGAGAAAGGCCTGATCAGCGATGTAAAAGTGCAGTGGCTACCTAGCTTTATCAACTGGCAGCAAAACCAAGAAGCACATCAAATTAGCTTAAGTGAAGGTGGCTTTCATTTATTTCCAAAGCAAAATGGCTGGCGCTTAAAAAGCACCGGACTCACGTTTGAAAGTGACATAAAAGAATGGCCGACCTTACAATTTGAAGCTCAACTTGGCGATAAAAGCCAAATCTGGCTTAAACAATTTGATTTTGCATTACTCGCCAAGTTATCGCAGTTAAGTAACTTTGAGGTGCTAGCACCATTTTTAGCACGCCAACCCAATGGTCAATTAAGTGATGCCTATTTAGAATTAGGTCAGCAAGATAAGTGGCAGTTCTGGTTTCAAGGTGATCAAATTAATTGGCTATCGCTGCAAGGTATTCCTGGTGGGCAAGCTATTCGTGTTGATGGCTTAATTAATCAATCAGCTGGTCGAATTCAGTTATATGGCGAGAATAATCAACTGCTCACGAACGGCAGCTTTAGCCAAGATATTGCTTATAACCAATTAAATGTTGAGCTAGACCTTCATCGTTACGACGATGGCTGGCGTATTAGTAGCGATAATATCTGGCTTGATAACGACGAAGTTACCCTTGCAGCTGAGATGATGCTTAGTCTTACTGATGAGCCGCGTTTAGATTTATATGCTGAAGCCTATGCCCCTGATGCCAACGTAGCTGGGCATTATTTCCCATTACCTGTGATGAGCGAAAAGTTGGTTAATTACCTCAATGGGGCAATTAAGGGCGGTGAAGTAAACAAAGCTCAAGTGTTGTTTTCTGGGCCATTTAAAGGTTTTCCATTCAAACAGCAGCAAGGTCAATTTGAAGTTTTAGCGAATGTTGAGAGTGCCAAATATAAATTCTCACCGAGCTGGCCTACAGTTGAAAATGCTAACGTCATTTTACATTTTGAAAATGAGCGCATGGATATCTATAGCAAGTCAGGCAAGCTAGTTAATTTATCTCTCGGAGAGAGTGTGCACGTCAGTATTGCAGATTTAATGAATGCAGAGATACTAAAAGTTGCTATAAACAAGCGCGCCCATGGCAATAAGCTTAATCCTTTCTTTACTGAGACTCCGCTTGCAAAGCCTTTAGCAAGTGTCTTTGAAGTCGTGCAACCTCAAGGTGAAGCAACCGCCGAGATTGAGCTGTTAGTTAATTTACGTTCTGGTCATGTTGATGCGATTGGTGAAGTTGAACTTGCAAATATTCCGGTTTACCTTGCACAACCGGGGATCACACTTAATAACATGACTGGTATCGTTAAGTTTAATAACGATAAAATCGACCTAAAAAATGCTAAAGCAAACTGGATGGGGATGCCACTCACTGCGAGTTATAACAGCGAAAGCGTGGCTGATAACTACCTCGCAGAAATTGATATAAAACTGGCGCTTGAAGCTGAGCCTTTAATTGAACAAGCCCATGGTTTGCTTGCAGGTTACTTAAGCGGTCAAAGCGATGTTGATATTAATGTTTCACTTAATTTTTTACCGAATGATTTCAATTATCGTGCAGATGTGAGTGGCGACTTAATCGGTGTGACTAGCCAGTTGCCGGCACCTTATAACAAGAGTTCAGAGCAAAGTTGGCCATTAACCGCGGTGGTACAAGGCGACCGCATCTCAAATCTGATTACTGCTAATATCGATGAGCAGCTTTTCTTTAATGCGATTTTAGATAATGGTAAACAGAAATTTAGTAATGCCCATTTAATTTTAGGCGCACAAGATTTAGGTCTTAATCGTGAAGGTTTTGCTGTATCTATCGATTTGCCAGAAACTAAAATAGTGCCTTGGTTTGGCTTAATTGATCAAATTATTGCGCTCACCAAAGTGAAGTCTGACGCGCCAAGTGTGATGCCTGCATTCAATAACGTAACGGGTAAATTTAATAAGCTGGCATTACATAATATCGACTTTAATGATTTTGAATTTCGCTTAGCACCAAAACAATCAGACTTAGAGTTAAGGTTAAATGCTAAAGAATTACGTGCCGACGCACTTATTCCAACCGGTGAAACGCGCAGACCAATTCAAATTTTTACTGACTATCTGCGTATTAACTTCAACGAAGTAGCAGAGCAAGCAGATCAAGTTTCTGAACCTGAAGATTTAAGATGGTTAACTCGTGTTCCAGCAATCGAGTTTAACTGCGAAGATTGTAAAGTGGCAGAATATCAACTCGATAAAATTAAAAGCAGCTTAGTAGGAGAGCAAGGTAAACTCTTGTTCACTGAGCTTGTTATTGACAAAGGCGATCATGTATTGCGTGGTAAGGGGCAATTTGCTGATGGTCAAACACGCTTTACTGGTAACTTACAAAGTGACGATATCGGTGAGTTATTTGATGAATTTGATATCACAACAACAGTAAAAGATTCTGATGCCGATATTAAGTTTGATCTTGCATGGCAAGGCGCACCTTATAACTTTGACGTACCCAGTTTAGCGGGTGAGCTAGATTGGCGTTTAGGTGAAGGTCACCTTACAGAAATTAGTGATGGTGGTGCGCGGGTATTCTCATTACTGAGTTTAGATTCGTTAGTGCGTAAGCTGAAACTCGATTTTAGAGATGTATTCTCTAAAGGCTTTTTCTATAACAGCATGCAAGGCACGATGCAGCTAGAAAAGGGCATTGCTTACACTCAAGATACCAAGCTTGATGGTGTACCTGCCGATTTAACGATTAAAGGCCACACTAACTTAAACACCTTTGAAATTGACTACGACCTGGCTGTTGCACCGCAGGTAACCTCAAGTATTCCTGTTATTGTGGCATGGATGGTCAACCCCGTAAGTGGTCTTGCAGCGCTGGCAATCGATAAAGTAATTCACTCGGCACGAGTGATCTCTGAGATCAACTTTAAAGTAACAGGGAGTATGAATGATCCTGTAGTGAAAGAGCTTGATCGTAAGAGTCGTGAAGTGACGTTACCGCAAGCTGCGCAAAGTCAGCCACAGTCGTCGACGCAATTAAAATTAAAAGATGCCGCATCTTCAGCGAGTTTAGGTAACAATGAAGACTAATCATCAACCACAGGTTGTCGCAGTACAAATGTGCTCAAGCATGAATGCTGAGCAAAACCTCGCTTTTCTAGCAGATACACTGACCAAGTTACCTGCTACTCGGCCATTGCTTGTGTGTTTACCTGAAAGTTTTTTGATTTTTAGTAAGCACAGCCAAGCAAGCTATGAATTAGGTCTACAGAGTGAGGTTTATAAAGCGAAACTTGCCGATTTATGTAAGCAGCATGATATCTGGTTAGCTGCTGGTACCCTCCCTGTTTCGCAGCAAAATGGTAAGTATTTAGCTGCCTCGTTTTTATTTAATAACCAGGGTGATGTGGTTGCACAGTACAATAAAATTCACTTATTTGATGTAGATGTTGCCGACACGACGCGCAGTTACCGAGAGTCTGATGCGACGCAGGCGGGCGAGGATATTGTGGTGGTTGATTCGCCATTTGGTAAAATTGGCCTAGCAGTATGTTATGATCTACGTTTTAGTGGCTTATTCACCGCGATGCAGCGCCAAGGGGCTGACCTCATTTTAGTGCCAAGTGCCTTTACTACAGTCACCGGCGCTGCTCATTGGCATATTTTATTAGCTGCGCGCGCAATCGAAACACAATGTTATGTGGTTGCCGCAGCACAGTGGGGCGAGCACGAGAATGGCCGTCACACTTATGGCCACAGCATTATTATTTCACCATGGGGAGAAACGCTCAGTGAGCTTGCCTCTGGTACTGGGTTTATCAGCCATTGGCTTGATTTAAACCGCTTGAATACAATTCGCCAAGACATGCCTATGCAGTCTCAGCAACGATTTAGAGAGCATTTATTATGAACACGGTTGAACAGCATTTATTACATGACAGCCAACTAACGAGAGAAGAATTAGAAAAAACGCTCGCTTTTATTCATCAACACCAAGTTGATTATGCCGACCTGTATTTTCAATCTAGTCACCACGAATCTTGGGTGCTTGAAGATGGCTTAGTGAAAGAAGGTTCTTACAACGTTGAACGCGGTGTGGGTGTGCGTGCTGTTAGTGGTGAAAAAACCGGTTTTTCATACTCAGATGCGATTAATCTTGAAGCGTTAAATAAAGCCGCAACCGCAGCGCGTAGTATTGCCAATGCAGGCGAAAACAAAACGATTCAGGTATTCAGTGATGTTGCTGCTAAAGAGCAGTATGCGCCGCATCAACCTATTCAAAGCATGAGCAATGATGACAAAGTAAGTCTGCTACGTGAGCTTGAAAGCTATATTCGTCAATTAGCACCTGATGCTGAGCAAGTGATCAGTTCAATGTCGGCGGTTTATGAAGAAGTGTTAATTGCTGCAAGTGATGGCACCTTTGCAACCGATATTCGCCCGCTTATTCGTTTAAATTGTTCAGTGTTACTTGAGAAAAATGGTCGTCGTGAGCGCGGTGGTGCAGGGGGCGGTGCTCGTTTAGATTATGGTTATTTTAAAGAGTTAGTCGATGGCAAACCGCGTTGGATGGAATACGCGGAAGAAGCTGTTCGCCAAGCGAAAGTAAACCTAGAAGCAATCGATGCACCTGCAGGTAGCATGGAAGTAGTACTAGGTGCAGGTTGGCCGGGCGTGTTACTACACGAAGCGGTAGGTCATGGCCTAGAAGGTGACTTTAACCGTAAAGGCGCATCAGCTTTTAGCGGTAAGGTAGGTCAAAAGGTTGCATCTGAGCTGTGTACAGTCGTGGATGATGGCACCATTACTGATCGCCGAGGCTCATTGAACGTAGATGACGAAGGCACTCCTGCTGCGTATAACGTGCTTATTGAAAACGGTATTCTAAAAGGCTACATGCAAGATAAGCTAAATGCGCGTTTGATGGGGGTTAACCCTACCGGTAATGCGCGCCGTGAATCGTACGCTCATTTACCTATGCCACGTATGACCAACACTTATATGTTAGGTGGAGAGCACAGCCAAGCCGATATTATCAGCTCGGTGAAAAAGGGTATCTTCGCGCCTAATTTTGGTGGCGGCCAAGTGGATATCACGTCAGGTAAATTTGTATTTAGCGCCTCTGAAGCCTACTTAATTGAAAACGGTAAAATCACGCAACCTATCAAAGGTGCCACACTAATTGGTAATGGCCCAGAAGTGATGCAGCAGATCTCAATGGTAGGGAACGATCTAGCACTTGATAAAGGCGTTGGCGTGTGCGGTAAAGATGGCCAAAGCGTACCTGTTGGGGTAGGTCAACCAAGCCTTAAAATTGATAACTTAACGGTGGGTGGTACGGCTTAATATTCCCACATTATAGTTATAATGAACGCGAGGGTAATCCCTCGCGTTTTTGTATTAGCTTACTAGCATCCATATACCTGCGGCTATCATAAATAAGTTCTCACTCAGTGAGATAAAGCCGAGCGGCACATTACTGTCGCCACCAACACAGGCGCATTTCAGATCTCGTTTATCGATATACACAGCCTTAATAACCGATACTGCACCTATACTACCAATAAATAATGAAAATGGGGCAACAGCTAAGGCAGGTAATTCAGCTACCATACCTATCGCTACATACGCCTCAATAAACGGGTATACATAAGCGTAGGGCACAATACGCATCGCTAGTAAGTCATAGGTAATAAATGAGTTAGAAAAGCTGTATAAGTCTTGTAGCTTTTGTATCGCTAATACCGCCATTGATACTGCAACGAACAGCATCAGGTTTTGCAAAGAGAATAAAGCCTCACCGCTGGCATAAGTAAAACCGCAGCTGAGTAGCATAGCGACCGCAAAAATGGCTAATACAGGCGTGTAACTGGTGCCCTGTTGGCCAGCCTTAGGTAGATTAAAAAAGTCGCGCAAATCATCGTAACCACCAATGCGTTTATCATTGATAAAGGTTTGTGGTGTGGTTTTTACATCATGCTGCTGTTTGAATGCGTCAGTTTGCTCACGGCTGGTTAAGTGACGATCGTCAACATCGTAACCATGTCGCTCTAATAAATCTTTTGATTTTAAACCGAACGGGCAAATATGCTCATCGGTCACCATGCGGTATAAAATTGCAGACTTAGACACAGTGCCTCCTTGTAAAAATGCCTTGAGTACTGCGTAAAAGTTGCTTAATTACACAGTAAACAAGGGCAAATTGTTGCTATAACTGGTTACTTTATTAACAGTTACAAGGTTTGTGCCAGCACTGTTTATTGCTTGGTTATGGTTAAAATAGCATCCATTACTGGGTCTACACCTGCAAAGTAGTCTTTTGCAGAAAGCGTAATTGGCATATCGGGCGCTAACCAAATACGATGGTCTTCAGCTCGGCTTTGCTGGTGGAACTGGCTCGAAATAAGGCCTGTTTGTTTACTGTATGGTAGGTTAAACCAGCCTGCTTCACCTGCCACGTTAGGGCGGGTGCCTGATGGTTCACCTACAAAAATTGCTGGCACTATATTGGTAATCTTAACTGCTAGATCATGGCCTGCCGAAAATGTATTTCGGCCAATTAATATAAATAACTTTCCTTGTGGCTTTAATACTTTAAAAAATGCGGCCGTTGCTACCAAAGGTGGGGTGAGCGAGCCATTACCACCACTGTTATGGCGAAGGTCTATCACCATATGCTCAATGTCATCGTGTTTGATTTGTGCTTGTAGCTGCATAGCAAATTCAGCAAGGGTGAGATCTTTGCTATTACGTACATCATTGAATTGTACATACAGTAATTTATTCGCTTTTATTTGTTCGCTCCAAAACGGTTTGTTGTTTTTCGCTAAGTATCTAAGCGTAGGGTGTTCAGCAAGTTTTGGTAACTTAGGAAAACCTGCAAATTGCATTGGCTTGAGCGCTGGTGTAACTGTGGTGAGAGCGCCTTTTGGCGAGCTGAGCGTGAGCGTTACCTCGTTACCTTTGCTAATGCCAAGCCCGTTTAGTACATCAAGCAAACTTAAATAATATGGTCCCAGCCAAAGGGTTTGCATTTCATTATCGCGAGCATTAACACGTTTAGTTAACTCAAGAGCTTGCTGGGCTGGTGTATCGGCAAATGCCTCAACTTTATGGCCAACATATTGCTGGTAATCGCTACTTGCTTTGGTGATGTATAAGCCGTCACTAAATTGATAAAACTGAAATGGTAGTTGCTGAAAGTTGCCTTTTTCACCCCATGCTGGGATCAATAGATTATGACCATTGCCAAGTAACGCAATTAGCTCCATAAACTGAAAAACAATTTGCTGATCAGTCAGATCAGGAATCGATTTATCAATCTCAGCTACTTTTTCTGCAAACTGTTGTGAGCTCATGTTTTGATACATTGCCACGTGTAAACGTTTAATCTCTGCAACTAAAAATGCTAAATCGGCGCGCCATTTTTGATCTCGATTGAGCTCAGTATCTAAATCATTACCTGCAAGTGATTTGTAACTGGCTGATTGCGCAAAGCGTTCAAAGTGAGGATTAGTACCAGATTTAAATAAGCTGGTGCCAGCAAGTGTTGGGCGGTCATCCCATCTTGCTGCCAGTGCTTTTTTAAGCCAATATTCTGCTTGCTGTTGGTTGTTAAGCTCTGCATATGCCTCTGCAATTTTCACCATTAAATCGTTAGGGTTACTGGCCCCATTAGGAATGCCTTTTAAGCTAGTCCCAATTGCAAGTGCGCGTTGCAAAGCATCGCTGGCATTTTGATAATCGGCCAATTGAAAGTAACTGAGGCCAAGTAAGTACCAATTATCGCCATCATTTTGATATTCATTAATGAGCTTTTTTGTGAGTTTATTCACCAGAGCCCAGTTTTGTTGTTTAGCAAATTCTATTGCTGCTGTTTTCGATTGAAAGTAAGCGATTGGGTCGCTTGCACCAACGCGACTTGGTTGCACTTTTAAGGCTTGATTTGTTACCTCTAAAGAATGATTCGTTGCTAACGCAGAACCCGAAAAGTTTATTAATAGGCACAATACTAGTAGTAAAAAATAGGACTTGTACATCTGGAGTCTCAAAGCTGTTTTTTGTTTAAATTAGCGTTAGGGCTGTAAAAAAGCGTCCTAAAACAGGATTTAGGACGTTTTTTGTCTGTTTTATGAGCAGGTTTTTAGTGCTTGCTTCTTAAATTGACTCGGCGTTAATCCCGTTTCTTTTTTAAACACCGCATTAAAAGTCGATTTAGAATTAAAGCCAGCTTGAAATGCCAGCTCTATCAGGCTGAGTTTTTGAGATGAGTCTTGCTCTATTTCGCGTTTAACATCATTCACTCTATGCTGGTTGATGTACTCACAAAAGTTGTTCCCCGTTGTGCTGTTAATAGCCCAAGATATTTCTTTACTACCGAGCCCAGTTTGATTTGCTAAGTCGTTTAATGACAACCTAGGTTGTCGATAAAGCGATTCGTTAATAATCAAGCTATCAATAGTTGAGAAAATTTGCTGCGCAAGTTGCTCGTCAGACGAATCAGCTTGTTCAGCTTCGGGTTCTTCAGGCAATGTGACTGGCTCGAATTGAAAGCTATTTTTGATGGTGTGAAACAACAAAAAGCTAAACATTAGCAGTAACAGTATTTCGTTTAATAAATACCAGTGCATCTTTAAATCGAGCGGCGTGATTGGTTGCACATTCATACGCAGCAAATCGAATACGACAATAATGGCAAAAATAAATAATGCTTTGATCAGCCACTTTAATTTAAGGCTCTCAGCATCTGAGCGCGCATGCATAAGTTGTTTGTGGTAGCCCTTTAAAGTGCCATAAGCAAAGTAGAAGTAGCCAAGTTGACTGAGCGAACCGAGTAAAATGATCTCCTGCGTGTAGTGGGTAAAGGCCAAGGAAATAGCCGCAGGAATTAAGTGAACCGCGTAGTGTGATGTTATAAAGGGCTGCTTACCTGTAATCGACAAGGTAAAAAAGTAAATCATAGGCCCATACAGTAATGTAAATGCCGGTGTGATTAAGTAATCAGAAAGGCCTAACCCTTCTAACAGGTTAAAGGCGCATACACAGCCTTGAAATACAAATAGCAGCACCAAGGAACGACTTTGTTTTTGGCTATTAATTAATAATGCACCAAATAACATTTGGAACAGAAAGATACTCTGTACAAGGTGTACAGGGAATAAAGTGATTGATTGCAAAGTAGTTTACGTTCTTATTCTTTTAACTGAGTTTAACAACTCATCATCACTTTGTAATCATAGGCATAAAAAAACCTTGTGGCAGTACCACAAGGTTTTAATTTAGCTTAAAGCTAATCTTATCTCATCGTCACAAACTCTTCTGAGCCTGTTGGGTGAATAGCCACAACAGCATCAAAGTCTGCTTTTGTTGCGCCCATTTTCATGGCAACCGCAAAACCTTGGATCATTTCATCAACTGTGAAGCCAATGCCGTGTAAGCCAACAACTTTTTCGTCTTCTCCAGCACACACCAGCATCATGTTACAAGCTTGGCGGTGCTGAGTAACCGCTGTGTACATTGCTGCAAAGCTTGATTTATAAACCTTTACGTTTTCAGCACCATATTGCGAAATCGCTTCTTGTTCTGTTAAACCAATCGTGCCAATAGGCGGGTGGCTGAATACCACAGTCGGTACTAGCTCGTAGTCCATTTTTAAATCATCAGGTAATTCTTTATTAAATAAGCGCTCTGATAAAATACGACCTGCTTTAACGGCTACTGGCGTAAGTTCAATACCGTTTTCGATGATATCACCTACTGCATAGACGTTTTCAGCGGTGGTGTTTTGGAATTCGTCTACTTTTACGTAACCGCTTTCGTTCACTTCAACACCTGCTGCCGCAAGGTTGATCTTGTCAGTTGTTGGTGTACGGCCAATTGCCCAAATAACTTCATCAACGTTTTGGCTGTGACCATTTTCAAAGTGAATTGTTAAGCTACCATCGCTTTCTTTAACTACTTCTTTTGGAGTGCAATCAGTGTGAAGCGTAGGGCCTTCTTTAGCCATAATATCGACAAGCGTATCAATAATGTACGGGTCAAAAGTACGTAGCGGTTTGTTTTTACGAACAAACAGGTGGGTTTCTGTGCCAAGGCTATGAAGTACACCAGCGATTTCAACGGCAATGTAACCTGCACCAACCACAGCAACACGTTTAGGTTGTGCGTCTAGCTCGAAGAAGCCGTTTGAATCAATACCAAGCTCAGCGCCAGGGATGTTAGGAATAGTAGGACGACCACCAACAGCAACAAGGATATGATCTGCGGTGTAAAGTTCACCGTCAACTTCAACTGTTTTGTTATCAACAAACTTAGCAAAGCCATTGATCACAGTCACACCATTGCTAGATAAGTACTTGTTGTAACCTTGGTGAATACGACCAATGTAAGCTTCGCGGCTTTCAACTAATTTAGCCCAGCTAAAACCTTTTAACTCAACATCAAAGCCGTAATCAGGTGCATATGCGTTAATAGCTTCAGCGATTTGTGCGCCGTGCCACATAACTTTCTTTGGAACACAACCGACATTTACACAAGTGCCACCCATGTGTTTTGCTTCAATAAGAGCGACTTTTGCGCCACGCATTGCTGCACGGTTTGCAGAGGCAATACCGCCACTACCACCACCAATTGCAATGTAATCAAAATGCTGAGCCATAGTTTGTCCTCAAAAATAGATAATTTTTTATTAATTAATCGATTTAGTAATAACTTGATAATAGCATAATAAAGACCAAGGTTAAGCCCCTTGTATTTCATCAATTCGCCCCAACTTCAAAATCATCTTCGCATAAAATTTGAGAACAAAAATGACAATTGCAGAAAATAACCCACTCATTGGTTTAGAAGGGCTTCCGCCGTTTTCTAAAATTGAACCTGTACACGTAGTGCCAGCAGTAAAAGCGGCAATTGCTGAGTGCCGCGCTAAAATCGATGAGGTACTGGCAACCAAATCATACACATGGAATGATTTAGTACTTCCGCTTGAGGAAGCTGATGACAAGTTATCACGCCTATTTTCACCGGTATCACACATGAACTCAGTCGTTAACAGTGATGAGTTACGTGAAGCCTATGAGCAATGTTTGCCATTGTTATCTGAGTATTCAACGTTTGTTGGTCAGCACCAAGGTTTGTACGATGCTTACAACACACTTCATAATAGCGATGAATTTAAATCATTAACGATTGCCCAACAAAAAACCATTACTAATGCATTACGTGATTTTGAGCTGTCAGGGATTGCTTTAAAACCTGAACAACAAAAACGTTATGGCGAAATCAGTGCGCGTTTATCGGAGCTGGCTTCTAAGTTTGGTAACAATGTTATGGATGCTACACTTGCTTGGCAAAAACACATTACTGATGAAAGTGAACTGGCTGGCTTACCTGAGTCTGCTTTAGCACTTGGTGCTGATACCGCACAAAGTAAAGAGCTAGAAGGTTGGGTGTTTACTTTAGACTTTCCATCTTACTTACCTATTATGACCTACGCAGATAACCGCGAGTTACGTGAAGAGTTTTACACTGCGTTTGTGACCCGTGCCTCTGATCAAGGCCCTAATGCTGGTGAATTTGATAACTCTGCCATTATGAGCGAAGAGCTTGCACTGCGTCATGAGCTTGCCGAGTTACTTGGCTTTAGCAGCTACGCTGACATGTCACTGGCAACTAAAATGGCAGAAACGCCTGAGCAAGTTTTCTCATTCTTAGAAGATTTAGCTGCTAAGTCTAAACCGCAAGCTGAGCAAGAGCTTGCTGAGCTAACAGCTTATGCAAAAGACAAGCACGGTGTGACGGAACTTGCTGCATGGGACTACGCTTATTATGGCGAAAAACTTAAGCAAGAGAAGTATGCGATTTCTGATGAAGTACTGCGCCCATATTTCCCAGCCAATAAAGTATTAAGTGGCTTATTCACTACAGTAAATCGTTTATTTGGCATTAGTGTTAAAGAAGTAACAGAGTTTGATACTTATCACCCTGATGTACGTTTCTTCGAAATTTACGATAGCAGCAATACCTTACGTGGTCGCTTTTATCTTGATTTATACGCCCGCGATCGCAAACGCGGAGGTGCGTGGATGGATGACTGCATGGGTCGTAAAGTACGTGCTAACGGCGAATTACAAACCCCTGTTGCCTACTTAGTGTGTAACTTTAATAAAGCAGTGGGTGATAAGCCTGCCTTGTTTACTCATAATGAAGTGACAACTCTATTCCATGAGTTTGGTCATGGTATTCACCATATGTTGACGCAAGTTGATGCTGCGCCGGTTGCAGGTATTAACGGTGTTGCATGGGATGCGGTTGAGTTACCAAGTCAGTTCCTTGAAAACTGGTGTTACGAAGAAGAAGCGCTGAGCTTTATTTCGGGTCACTATGAAACAGGTGAGCCATTACCAAAAGAGTTATTAGATAAACTCCTTGCGGCGAAGAACTTCCAATCAGGTATGCAAATGCTGCGTCAGCTAGAGTTCTCGTTGTTTGACTTTACTATTCACCATACTTACAAAGCGGGTGAGCCATGTAATATTCAAGCAACACTTGACGAGGTGCGCAGTAAAACTGCTGTTGTTAAAGCGCCAGCGTTTAACCGTTTTCAGCATGGCTTTAGCCATATTTTTGCGGGTGGTTATAGCGCAGGTTATTACTCTTATAAGTGGGCTGAAGTGCTCTCGGCTGATGCGTTTTCTAAGTTTGAAGAAGAAGGTATCTTTAACCCTGCAACGGGCGAAGCTTTCTTAAAGAACATTTTAGAGAAAGGGGGTAGTGAAGAGCCTATGGAGTTATTTAAAAAGTTCCGAGGACGCGAACCGCAAGTCGATGCACTACTGAGACATAGCGGCATTGCTGCATAATAATTTTTGTTGATTTAAAGCGCCGTAAGGCGCTTTTTTTATTAATATTTCTTCGCAAAATTACGCTCTCGTACTATTCTTCTTAAAAAAGAGTTTATAGGAATTAAGCATGTCAAAACTGGTATTAGCCATTGATGATGATAAATACATCCATCATGTGATTGAGGAATCGCTATCGGGCTTTTGCACACTGATCCATGCTAAAAATGGCGACGAAGGATTAAGACAGGCGTTAAAGTACAGCCCTGACATCATCTTACTTGATATCGAAATGCCGGGTAAAACGGGCTTTGAGGTATGTAACGAATTAAAAGCCAACCCGCAAACAAAAGATACGCCTGTGATGTTTTTGTCGGGTAAAGCTGATTTACCTGACCGTGTAAAAGGTTATAACGCAGGTGCAGCTGATTACATTGTAAAACCATTTAATGCTGAAGAGCTCATGGCACGTATTCGCGTGTTATATCAATATCGTCAGCACTCTAAAAAGCTTAAAAGTGATGTAGAGCGAGCGCAAATCACTGCCGAAATCGCGATGACAGATTCAGGCGATATGGGTCGTATAATGCGCTACGTTGGGCAGAGCTATCATGCACACGATATCAAAGCGTTATCTGAGCATATGTTTGAGTTTTTTAATCCGATGGAGCTCGATGTAGTGCTGGCGTTTTGGTATCAAGATATTGGCGTATTTTGTAGCGCTGAGGGCGGAGTGTGTCCACTAGAGCAAGAGCTACTCGAAAAACACCGTGATGCAAATCGCTTTGTTGACTTTAGCCATCGCACAATTATTAATTACCCTAAAGTGTCGATGCTGGTCAAAAACATGCCACTTGATGATGCCCAGCTTTATGGCCGTTATAAAGATTTATTTCCGCATATTCTTGAAGTTACTAACGCTAAAGTACAAGACATGGAAAACAACGAGCGGGCACTGACTCAAGCGCAGCAAATAGGTAACTCGTTTAATGAGTTATCTGATCAAATGTACCAAAACAGTGACTCGCGCGAACGTGCTGTTGAAAAGTTTGCCGCCCAACTAGATGAGCTAAATAAGTCAATTGAACAAAGTGGTTTATCAAGTAGTGAAGAAGTCGCATTTCACCTACAACAATTAAAACAAACTCAATTGCAGTTTACCTCGCTCAATGAAGACTTAGCGTTTATAAAGTATCAGCTAAAGCATATTATCGAATCGCGTAGTGAACTTTTAGCTAGCTTACAAAAAATGGCTGAACCGAGTGAGACCGAAGATGTCACTTCACAAACGGATATCGAGCTATTTTAAGCCATGCTATACTGGCGCCGAATAATTTAGCTCGGAGTTTTGCGTGGTAATTCATTGTCCTTTTAAAGAAATGCGTCCTTATTTAGATGCCATCGAACAGCGTTTTGGTTTGGCTAAGTGGGCTGAGCAGAATGTTGGCTTTTCGCTTCATTATGACGATCAGGGTCTCAGCTTAAAGAAAAAGGACGAGCCAAAACTTGGTGCTATCCATGTTGATTTTGTAACCGGTGCTGCCGCCCATCGCCGTAAGTTTGGTGGTGGTAAAGGGCAAGCAATTGCAAAGGCTGTAGGGTTAAACAAAGGTGCCACGCCAGTGGTGCTTGACGCCACTGCGGGGCTTGGCCGCGACGGCTTTGTACTGGCATCGCTAGGTTGTAAGGTGATTTTGCATGAACGCCACCCTGTTGTTGCTGCGCTTTTATTTGATGGTCTAGAACGCGCCTATAACGATGCTGAAATTGGTCCTTGGATGAAAGAAAACATGAGCCTAGTGTTTGGCTCAAGCCATACTTTACTGGCGCAGTGCAGCGATACACCAGATGTTGTGTACTTAGATCCTATGTTTCCTCATCGTGAAAAGTCAGCCCTTGTTAAAAAAGAAATGCGAGTATTCCAAGAGCTTGTGGGCGGAGATAACGATGCCGATGATCTTCTTGATTTTGCTTATCCGCTTGCTAGTAAACGAGTAGTCGTAAAGCGCCCAGATTACGCCCCATTTCTAAATGATAAAACCCCGAGTATGCAAATCAAAACTAAAAAGAACCGCTTTGATGTGTATGTGAAGGCAGCAATGGTTTAATACCATTAATCCGCAATAATACTTAATCATTTTGAGGGATTAAACCTACCGCTACCAGCGTTAAAAATTTTTCATTAAGAGCAACTTAATAACGAAATTTTTGCCTTGTTATCGACGAGGTTTTATTGCCTCAAAATAGACCCCTTAATTAAGCGAATTGGTATTTATGTAACCCTTTTAGCTTAGTTTGATTCGTTTTTACCTGTTATTTTTTACGGTTTACATCAAATTGTCATAAAAGGTTAATATTCTACGCGCGTAACGCTACTTGGGAATATCGTTTATGCGCGTGTCATCATTTACTCGGCTATTGGCCGTTTTACTCACTCTCGCTAGTATTTTACTGGCAGCAACCCTGTTCTGGGCTAGTCAAACTTTACTCGGTTTAGAGCAGCAAGATAACGCTTATAATAAGCTTAAAAACACCATCATTATTGATTTAAAAAGTTACCTTGATGATTATTTAGAGCAAGGTGACAGCCAACACTTAAATAAAGCCTCAACGCTAATAAGCGATGTTAAAAAGCAGCATTTAACTGAGCTACCTAATGACTTGGCGGGCCAACTAAATAGCCAACTGACGGCGCTCGATAAAGACATTAATGGTAAGTATCGTGCTTTAGGTAAGCTATCGGGTAACGAAATGGCGCTGCTCGATAACTCGTTAAGGCAAATGGCAGGTTCGGCCTCATCGTTAATTGGCTATGCAAGCAAAGCCGAGCCGCAAACAGTGCTTGCACTTGAGTATTATCAACTTGCTGCTGACTACTACAGCGAAGTTACATCACTCGCTTTGTATACATACAAGTTAGTGCTTAACTATGATCAAGACACTAAAAATAGCCTCAATCAAAGTGTTGAAAACCTAAATGACCTTGCTGCTAAAATCGATAGACTTGAAAACCTAGGTGTTATGAGCGAAGTGGATGAAGACGCTTTGTTTTTTGGTGAAGAAGCTGAAGACTTAGCCGGTGATATTAAAGCTGAACTAAGTAGCTGGCCTAAACGTTTCCCACGTGATTTAGCATCCACTCTTGAGCAAGCTGAGCAACGTCAAACTGGCATGCAAGCACTTCGAGAACAGATTGAAGCCCTATCTGCGACGGTGCTTGGTGCTGAGCAACAGTTAAAAGATGAACAAAGTAATCTTAAGCAACAAGTGTTTATCGTGTTCTGTGTGGCCATTAGCATGCTGGTGGTTTTAGCGGGGGGGGTTTACTTTGTACAGCGTAACCAAGTGCTTAACCCATTGCGCCAATTACGTGATGGTTTTGCTTTCTTAATTGAAAGTAATGAGCTTAAAAACATCGAGAGTAAAAACCCGAAAACCGAAATAGGTGAAATTGCCCATTACTTTAATCAACTGATTGAGCGTCAGCGTGGTGAGGCAGAAGAACGAGCACAAATGCTGAAGGTTATTAATGACTTTATGCTAGAGATGAGCGAGCACTTACATACCATTGCTCAGCAAACAGATGCCAGTCATTCTCAGGTTGAACAAAACCAAGGTTTACTTTCTGATATTCAACACATTGGTGAGCAGGTCAATAATATTAATGGTCAAGTTGCTGATAACGCCAAACAAACTTTTGGTGCGATGGAGCAGAGCCTAGGCTTTGCCGACAGCATGTTAACCGCAAGCTCTCGCACTGAAGAGCGCGTTGAGCAAGGTCTTGATAGCTTAAAAGAGCTATTAAAAGGGGTTGATGACGTTGGCCAAGTTATTGAGGTGATCAAAAACATTGCTGAACAAACAAATCTATTGGCACTGAATGCAGCGATTGAGTCGGCTCGTGCCGGTGAACATGGTCGAGGTTTTGCGGTTGTAGCGGACGAAGTCCGAAAACTTGCCAGACAAACACAAGGTTCACTTGATGATATTAATAGTCAGCTAAACCGCTTAAGTGAAAATTCAACCATGGTATCAGAGCAAATTAGTGCTTTGGCTAATGATGCCGAGCTGCAAACACAAAATGCCCAAGAGCTTAAACGTAACTCAGAAGGCGTAGCTGACAACGCGCAAGATGCCAATAAAGTAGCGTTTGATGCTATGGAGCTTGCTAAGCAGCAAAATGCTTTACTAGAAAACTTTAGCCAATCAATGCAAAGCATGAAGGGGCAAGTAAGCGAGTCGAACTCACTGGTTAGTGATATTCAGCTGCGCCTACAAGAGCAAATGCACACTATTAAATCCAGCTTAGGTTTATAACACTTCAAAGGGCGAACAATGTTTTGCATTGTTTGCCCTTAAATCATGCGGTATTCAATTTTTTGGGTATATACTCTGTACTCTTATTTTCTTTCAAGGAATCACGATGATCGAACAAGGCCAAACTTTACCTGCAGCAACCCTTAGCGAATTAACTAGTGAAGGTATGCAAACCTTATCAACAGAGGCATTATTTGCAGATAAAAAAGTGGTGTTATTTGCCGTGCCTGGCGCATTTACACCAACCTGTTCTAATGCTCACTTACCTGAATTTATCACCTTAGCTGATAAAATTACAGCCAAAGGCGTTGATGCAATTTACTGTGTATCGGTAAACGATGCATTTGTAATGAAAGCATGGGGTGAAGCGCACAATGCTGAGCACATTCGTATGTTGGCTGATGGTGATGCCAGCTTTACTAAAGCACTTGGTTTAGATAAAGATACGGCAGGTTTTGGTGGTGTGCGCTCAAAGCGTTACGCGATGATCGTTGAAAACCAAATAGTAACAGGGCTTTTTGTTGAACAAGATAAAGAGTTTGTTGTGAGCCGCGCTGAAGCTGTGCTAGAAAAACTTTAATAGTAATTCGTGCTTAATTAAGTAAATACAAAAAAGCCGGACGTAAGTCCGGCTGAAAGTCCCAGGGGGGAACTGGGGAGATCAACTATTAAGGTTGATACTGTGCATCCAATGTCACACCAGAGAAAGTCTTGTATGCATTTAAGCTTAAGTGCCAAGTACCTGCTTGTGGGTTACTGAATGTACATGTTTCTGCGTTACCGTTTTTGTACGGACGACAGTCATAGCTTGATGACGTTGGTTGGCTACCAAACTTAACGAATAAGTCAGCATCACCCGAGCCACCAGAAGTCGTTACTGTGAAACTTGCCATACCTGCTGGTACTTCTAATGTGTAATGTTTCCACTGACCTGCACTTGCCGAGATATCAGTCACTGTGCCGCCACCTGCTTGTGGTGAACCTGAGCCTGAACCTCCGCCTGATACAGTTAAATCACCCACTAAGCTAACACCTGAGTAGGCAGAATAACCATTCAGCATTACATGGTAAGTACCTGCTGTTGGGTTATCGATAGAACATACTTCATTGTTACCGCCTTTGTATGGACGACAATCATAGGTTGACGTTGTTGGTGCGCTACCTGCACGAACGTAAAGGTCAGCATCACCTGTACCGCCACTCATAGTGAAAGTTACGTTAGTAGCTCCACTAGGTACTTCCATTGTGTAGAAAGTTTGGCTGCTAGCAGAGCCACTTAAACCTGTTAGTGCTTGACCATCTTCTAACACATTCCCCGTTGGTGGTGGCGGAGTTGTACCTGATGCCGCTGCAACTGCTGCTGCCGCATCCACAATACCTGTCCCACAGCTAGTACATGTTGCTGGGAAAGAACGGGTTGTTGATTTTAAAATGTTTTCGATTTCATCAGGCGTTGCTGAAGGTTTAGCTTGCTTGATTAGCGCAGCGACACCCGCAACATGTGGTGCTGCCATCGATGTACCTTGCGAGTAGTGGTATGAATCGCTGCTTGGGCCTGTTGAGCCTGAGTTGTGAGTTGATAACACACCTTCAGAATCATTAGCAAAGCTTTGCGCGCCACCCGGTGCTGCAACATCAATGTTGCTACCGTAGTTTGAGTAGTATGCACGACCACCGTTACGACCTACTGATGCAACGTTTACTACGCCATTACAGTTACCTGGGTTGTAGTTTGCAGAGTTATCGTTGTCATTACCTGCTGCGATAACGACTACAGTGCCGTTGTTACGGGCTTGGTTAATTGCATTTTGTGTTGTAGAGCTACATGAGCCGCTACCGCCTAAACTCATGTTAATAACATCAGCAGGGTTAGCATTTGCTGGTACACCAGAAACTGAACCACCTGAAGCCCAGATAATACCGTCAGCGATATCAGATGTTAAACCACCACATTTACCAAGTACACGAACAGGAACTACTTTCGCATCATAAGCAACACCTGCAACACCTTCACCGTTGTTAGTAACAGCTGCAACTGTACCGGCAACGTGCGTACCGTGCCAGCTAGAGTCTTGAGCACCGTGTGTGTAACCACACTCGTTAGCACTGATTGCATCACCTGGATCGCGAGCATCGCTATCACGACCGCCCCCATCGTTTGCTACAGACACGTTAGAGATCATGTCATAGCCCTGAAGGATGTTTGCGTTTAGATCAATATGAGGACGGTAACCTGTATCAAGTACCGCAACTACCACACCGCTACCTGTTGCTGTATCCCAAGCTGTAGGAAGGTTTAAACCACCTGCTTGCTCGTAGTAGTGCCATTGGTCGTCATAACGAGGGTCGTTAGGCGTTGCAAATGGCTTTAACATTTGGTCAATTTCGATGTATTCAACATTACCTGTTGCAAGCACCTCTTGCATGAACTCTTGTGCTTCTTGAGCAGAAAGTTTTTTATCAGCACGCATTACGTGGTGATTATTCATCGCCATTGCACGAACATATTGTGCTTTTACTTTACCTTTCTTACTGGTGAAGTTTTTAACAAAGCCTTTTGCTTTTTTGTTCATCATAGTTGGCGATTGTTCTGCTGCCGACATAGTCATCATTTCATCATTGTTATTTTTATATTTGATGATGAATTGCGTACCAAAGCCTTCTTGACCTTGTAATTTTGCTGCAGTTTCCTGCATAGATGGCGACATAAGTTGGTTTGGAGTAGCCATTGCTGCTGTTGTTCCAAACAACGCAGTCAAGCTCAGTGCAATTGCGCACTTCTTCAAGTTGTTGTTAGTTGTCATAATGATCCCTAGATTGTTATGTAAATCTTCACGGTATTTCTCGCGAAGGGGGACAAAGGTAAAATAAATGTAAATTTAGTTAAAATATCGTTTTATTATGGTTGTCTCTATTTTGGTTATAACCGAATGTATAGACGTCTAAATCAGTCTTTTTATGGTGTTTTTTAATACTTTTCTCATAATAAAGTTATAAATTTTTAGTTTTGAGTTTTTACTTTATTTCGTTTTTTGGTTTTATCTTTTTTGTAAAAACACCGTACTGTTAACACAGCAGCGAAAATAACTTGTTATAATCAGCTAAATTTTTTTAGTGAGTATGAGTAATGACCCAAGTAGACGTAATTGTGATTGGCGCCGGTGCCGCAGGTTTGATGTGTGCTGCACAAGCAGGCTACCGTGGTCGCAATGTTACTGTGCTTGATATGGGCAAAAAGCCGGGCCGTAAAATATTAATCAGCGGCGGTGGTCGTTGTAACTTCACCAATGAAAACGCAAGCCCAGACAATTACTTGTGTGGAAATCCTCACTTTGTAAAATCGTGTTTAAGCCGTTATACCCAACATGACTTTATTGAGCTGGTGGACCGTCACGGTTTGGCTTATCACCATAAAACGCTGGGCCAGTTATTCTGCGATAACAGCGCACAAGATATCGTCGATATTCTTTTAACTGAGTGCGAGTGGGCGGGAGTTAACATAGCGCTGCGTAACGAAGTACTCAGTGTGACCAAAACAGATGCTGGTTATGAAGTTATTACCGAGCAAGACAGCTATCAATGCGAGTCGTTAGTTGTTGCATCCGGTGGGTTAACCATGCCTAAGCTCGGTGCATCACCAATTGGTTATAAAATTGCAGATCAATTTGGTTTAACAGTGTTACCAACCATGGCGGCATTAGTGCCATTTACTTTGCATCAGCACGATAAAGATCGCTTTGAAGGTTTATCGGGGATCAGTATTCCTTGTCTGGTTAGCAGTGAAGATGGCACCCAGTTCAAAGAGAACATCCTGTTTACTCACCGTGGCCTTTCGGGCCCAGCGATTTTGCAAATCAGCTCTTTTTGGCGTGCAGGGCAAACTGTGTACATCAACTTGTTACCCGAGCTTGATTTAAAACAGCAGCTTGAGCAGTGGCGTCAAAGCCAAGGGCAAAAGTCACTAAAAAATACTCTTGCGACAATTTTACCAAAGCGTTTTGTTGAAATGCTGCACGACACCAAGGCTATTCCAGATTGCAATGTAAACCAGCTAAGCCATGCGCAAATCGACGCGTTACATGACTACGTTCATAATTGGCAAATTAAACCTAACGGCACAGAGGGTTATAGAACAGCCGAAGTAACGCTTGGCGGTATAGACACCGACGAGTTAAGCTCAAAAACCTTCGAAGCGAAAAAGTCACCGGGCCTTTATTTCATCGGCGAAGTAACCGATGTCACCGGCTGGTTAGGCGGCTACAACTTCCAATATGCTTGGAGCTGCGGCTTTGCAGCAGGGCAGTATTGTTGATTTGAGTTGCTAGTTGCGAGTTGCAAGTTACTAGGGGAAAGGTATTAGTGGTTATGGCATAGGAGCTAGGTTAGCACTTGCTTGTAGGTCGTGCTTTAGCGCGAGGCTGTTATTAATGGAGTAATAGATGAATAAAGTATATAAATTTTATCCAGAATATGAAGATGAATTTATTACTCCGATTGATACCTCAGAAACGAGTTTATTATTCTATGAACAGCTTTAAAGCTTACTTAGTACTTTCTTTTCTACTGGTGATTACATCTCATTCGCATGCTGATGATGTTAGTTGGCAGTGGCAATCAGATTTGGAAAAAGCGATATTGAAAGCCGATACCTCAGTGCAAAATATAGAGCTTGGTTCTTACTGGGATACACGTTATAGGGCTGCTGTATTTTCTGTTGCAAACTTAATATCAATCGGTTGGTCTAGTCGAGGGTTTAATCCAGAAATATACAACACGGTTTTGAATGATATTTGGAATAATACTAGTCAAAAGCACTTACTAAATGACAACTTAATTCGCTTATCTTCTCTAACGTGGAGGTTAAACCTTAAGAATAGATGCTTTGATGCTAACGTGAATAAAAGCCGTGCTCGTAAGTACATCATTAAAATGATTAACTCGGATGAGAATGTTTTAAAGGATTCTGCAATCAGTGGGCTCGGGTTATTAGGCGAACGTGAAGATGTTGATATGTTGATTGAGCTATTGATTAACAATCAAAATACCTTTGTTGGATCTTCTGCATTAAGCTCTCTTTTGCTTGTTGAAGGTGATTACGCGCTAGAAATGCTTAGGACTAATATACAAAAAGTCTCCAATGATTCTCTAAAGCAGCAGATTAAGGAAGAGCTTAGTTTCATACGAGTCAGTGATGATAAGTGCGCTGAATAAAATCTATCGCATTCATAAAAAGTCAAACTATGCTGGTAGCACCTAGCACCTAGCACCTAGCACCTAGTACCTAGCACCTAGCACCTAGCACCTAGCACCTAGCACCTAGCACCTAAAACTAGCACCTAGCACCTAAAACTAGCAACTATAATGTTACCCATTTATTTTTCATGCATATGATTGGCGATAAGTAGTTAAATAAAATCATTGGAGTTAAGCTAAATTATTTTCTGATGCCATGGGCGAGGTAGTGGCAAAAAGCAAGACCTGACACTATGAGTTCTGGAGTAAAATGATATGACTAATATGCTGAACGTTTATATGGATGATATAGAAGTTATTAGTGATGAAACCGCACAATCATTTGATAAGCTTAAAAAAGGTGTATTATCTGATGATAGTGAAATAAGAGAAAGATCATTTTCTAAATTGGCATGCTTTGAGTATACCGAAGAAATTAAAAATATTTTTAACAGAGGATTATTATATAGCGATGAACTTATTCGCTCTGATTGTATAGAATTTCTTGCTGAATTTGATTTACTTGATAATTTAGAAAAGATTTGCGAATTATTAGATGACCCTAGCCATTATGTCGTTAATTCATGTGTAATTAGTCTAGCTGAGCTAAATTCTAAAAATGAAAAAGTTATTAAGCTTTTGATTAGTAAGTTAAAAGGTGGGAATCTTCAGAGTGGAACTGTTTTAAGAATTCACTATGCGTTATATAAACTTGATCCAACATACTCAATTGGGAACCTATTAGTTTGCTATTCTGACTCCAGAGATTATCGAGATAGGTGTGCTATTTTAAACTTATTAGCAGAGGGAATCCGAGAAGAGGATATCCCTGTGATAAAAGAGAAGCTAGATAAAATTGTAAATCCTAATGATTTTAGATCTGTACTATTTAAATATGATGAACTTTTAGATTCATTAGATTGATCAGTGATTTCAATTTAAATCTAAAGCTTCGCTCTGGCGGGGCCTTGTTTTTTCTAGCTGTGGTGGCTTGGATTTTGTTTTCAAGACTGGCTTAGCTGCTCAATGGAAAGAACCGCTTGCTGGCATGGGTGAGGTAGTGACAAAAAGCAAAACCTGCTCCCATGTGTTTGAAGCGCAGTAAAAGGAGCATGATTTATAATGACTGAAATTACAAAAACTCAAAGATTGGTATGTAATGAATTTAATGCTGACTTTGTATCATCTCCCGAAGATATGAAAGTTGGGATTTCTCGTAACGTCAAGCAAGGGGTTATTCCTATTAATGGACTAAGACACTCCCCTGAAGGAGATACAACAGGTTGGTACATTTGGGGTGGAGAAGAGTTTTCTGAAGAACCTGATTTTTTCGTTCCTCTTCATGTTGCTCATTTAGGTGAGTGGTGTCCTGATATCAAAAAGTATCTTGCGCTACCTCCGGGTTATAGGTTTTTAATCGCAGGAGATTATGTTGATGTTTGGTTTGATGAGTCTTTATTAAATATTTGACGACATAGTTTGAATTCTAAGCTTCACACTCGCGGGGCTTTTTCTTGTCGGGCATAAATGGGCTTTATTTTTGGCTGCTTTTGAAGCCAAAGGGGCCAACATTAGCCTCAAACTTGTGAGCTTTTTATTGTTTATTTTTAATTGTCCAAATTTCTACTCATCATTCATTTAAAAATTTTCAAAAGCACATAATTTTTTGATGAGCTGATTACTTACGGCATAATCATCATAAATGATGTTTATAGCGCATAATTTTAAGGAACCCATTTCCGTGCTCTTATTCCTCACTTTGTCAAACAGCAGAAACTGAGACACCACTGGTGTCGTTTATTTTACAATCAAAAGGTGATTATGAAAAAATTTATATATCAGCATCAAGGCTCGCTGCTAATTGGCCTATTCGTTCTGGGGCTTGCACTAGATTATTTCTTAGCAATTGAACAATGGGTGTTAGTCGTTGCAGCGTTGGTTCTCATTATGGTAGGGGAAACTCTTTGTGAAAATGTAAAGTCTGAAATGATAGCCCTGCAAGAAATGAAAAAAGCTGAACTCGAAGAGCGAGAAAGGCAGAGTAAATTGATTCCCCATGAGCATAGGTTCTTGGAAACTCATAAGAGAAAAACTTATGGAGATGAGCCTGAAAACACTGTCATTGCAGAGCTTCGAAATATGGAAGAACTAAGGCCAGCGCCTTTTTCAAATAAAACATTAATTGAGTGGGGCTTCTCATCAGATAACAAGTACGAATGCCCAGTACAATACAGTCAATATAATAATGTTACGGGTGTTGACGAGTATGGCGATGTTCCTATAAAAAGAATTTTAGGTGCCTGCACAACAAATAATATGGCTACGGGCTCGGAAGAAGTGTTTGAACCAAATACTACATATAGAGGAACTCTTTTTAATTATCTTCATGGAGGAAACTTAAACCAAGAGTCACTAGGCTACTTTGAGGATGAAAATAGGGGGCATGAAGGAATGCCAGTTGAAAGAATTGGTAATGATCGTAAAACAAGATCTGATGGTGAATGGAGCTTTGTAAAATATGGCGACTATTACTTTTCTAATCACGGCCATCAACGCACAGTTTTCGCAATGTATCATCTATTTCAGAAATACGGTGATGAAGCGGTAATTAAAAATGTTAAAATAACAAAGTATGCTTTCTAGACAAAACAATAAAAACGCCTCGCACTCGTGGGGCTTTTTGATACTTTCAAATCAATCAGCAAGGTGTTTTATTTTTGGCTGCTTTTGAAGCCAAAGGGGGGTTTATTCTTAATAAACAGTGACTCAATGAAGAAACTCGATATCTTATATTTACGCCTAGCACCTAGCACCTAGCACCTAAAATCAATACTTGCCGCCATAAATGACGCCCTACATAATTTTGATAGCTGATAGCTGATAGCTGATAGCTGATAGCTGATAGCTGATAGCTGATAGCTGATAGCTGATAGCTGATAGC